>CACWZI010000045.1 GCA_902765305.1 uncultured Eubacteriales bacterium | reverse complement strand
GAAGCGTTAAGGGATTTGCACCACCCCTAAAACCTAACCCCTAAAACCTAAAACCTGAATACTGATTTATCGAGCATAGCTCGATAAATCAGTATTTGCAGAACGATGCATGCACTGTCAGGAGCAGGTTACATGGATGAAAAAAGCAGGGATAGACTATTTGACGCGTTGATGCATGCCATACGGCCCTCGACACACTTCCGCGACATGCTCGCCGCGGGTGAATTGGCTGGGGCGCTGCCTGAACTGGCGGCCTGCGTGGGCGTTGCGCAGAACCCGGTCTACCACCCGGAGGGGGACGTATTCGAGCACACGATGCTGGTGGTGGACTGCGCCGCCGAACTGCGCCATAAGGCCAAAAACCCACTGGGCTTTATGCTGGCGGCATTGACCCACGACCTGGGCAAGGCCGCCTGTACCCAGGTGCAGCCGGACGGAAAGATCACCGCCTATGGCCATGAGGTGGCGGGCCGGCCCCTCTGCCGGAGCCTGATGGCCCGTCTGACCGACGACGCGGTGCTGACGGACTATGTCGAGAATATGGTGTGGCTGCACATGCGGCCCAATATACTGGCCAAGTGCCGCTCGAAGAAGAAAAAGACCCGCCAGCTGTTCGATCTGAGCCTGTGCCCGGAGGACCTGATCCTGCTGTCCCGGGCCGACGCCTCCGGCAAGCTGGATGAGCCCTATGACGAGAGCCTGGAGCTATTCTTGCACCAGCGGCTGGAGGATTACCGCCGGGTGACGGCCCTCCCCACGGTCACACGGGAGGATCTGCTGGCCGCGGGCTTTTCTCCGGGCGAGGCGCTGGAGGCGGCCCTGGCCCGGGCCAGGCAACTCCACTTCTCCGGTTTCGACCGGCAACACGCTCTGAAACAGGTGGTGGCTGAGGCAACTTTACACAAAGCGGTTGACAGTTAAAATTGGAAGGTGTTATACTTCCATCAATGATGCCGGATGCGCCCGCGGGTCTGATACTGGGACCGGCGGGCGCTTTGGTGTGGACGAGGATATGGCGGCAGATTGCCGCCGCTACAGATGGGAGGGGACATGACCATGCTGATGACCGGGGCGCAGATACTGATGGAATGCCTGCTGGAGCAGGAGGTGGGCATCGTCTTCGGCTTTCCGGGGGGCACGATCCTGCACGTCTACGACGCGCTGACGGGCTATCCCGGCATCTTCCATGTGCTGACGGCCCACGAGCAGGGGGCCTGCCACGCGGCGGACGGCTACGCCCGCGCCACCGGCAAGGTGGGCGTGTGCTTCGCCACCTCCGGCCCCGGCGCCACTAACCTGGTCACCGGCATCGCCACCGCCTACATGGATTCCTCGCCGGTGGTCTGCATCACCTGCAACGTGGGGCTGCCCCTGCTGGGCAAGGATTCCTTCCAGGAGGTGGACATCACCGGCGTCACCATGCCCATCACCAAGTGCAACTACCTGGTGCGGGACGTGGCCGACCTGGCCGACACCCTGCGGGAGGCCTTCGCCATCGCCCGCAGCGGCAGGCCCGGCCCGGTGCTGATCGACATCCCGAAGAACGTCACCCAGGACATGGCCGACTATGTACCGCTGAAGCGGGACAGGCACGGCAAGGCGGGGCGGCTGGCCCAGCTGATGAAGCGCTCCACCCAGGATTTCCGCGCCGCGGAGCCGGACTACAGCGACATCGACATCCTGGTGGACATGATCCGCATCTCCGAACGGCCAATGCTGATCTGCGGCGGCGGCGTGGTGCGCAGCCGGGCAGACCGGGAATTCGAGGCCTTCGCCAACCGCATCGACGCGCCGGTGGGCATCACCGTGATGGGCGCGGGCGGCTTCCGGGGGCTGAACCCGCTGTCCACGGGCCTGGTGGGCATGCACGGAAGCCAGGCCAGCAACATGGCCGTGGACGCCTGCGACCTGCTGATCGCCGTGGGCTGCCGCTTCTCCGACCGGGTGGCGCTGAAGCCGGGCAGCTTCGCCCGCAACGCGAAGGTGGTGCAGATCGACATCGACCGCAGCGAGATCAACAAGAACGTGCAGACCGATCACCACATCGTCGGCGACGCGCGGCGGGTGCTGCAGCTGCTGAACGAACGCCTGGAGCAGCAGGCGCACGACAGGTGGAAGGACTATGTGTTCTCCTTCAAGACCGAGACCGAGTACGACGAGGCTGGCGACCACATGACGCCCAGCCAGGTGCTGGACACCATCGCGAAGGTCGTGCCCCGGGACGCCATATTCGCCACCGACGTGGGCCAGCACCAGATGTGGGCCATCCAGCACCTGCATTTTGAATACTCCGGCCAGCTGGTCACCTCCGGCGGCTTCGGCACGATGGGCTTCGGCCTGGGCGCGGCCATCGGGGCCAAGGCGGGCAACATGGACAAGCCGGTGGTGCTGATCACCGGCGACGGCAGCTTCCGCATGAACCTGAACGAGCTTTCGACGGTGGGGTACTACAAGCTGCCGCTGATCGTCGTGATCTTCAACAACGGAACGCTGGGCATGGTGCGCCAGTGGCAGACCCTGACCTGCAACGGCCGCTACAGCGAGACCACGCTGGACCGGGGGCCGGACTTCGTGAAGCTGGCGGAGGCCTACGGGCTGAAGGGTTGCCGGGTGACGGACGTGGCAGAGCTGGAGGCGGCCCTGGAAGACGCACTCGCGGGGAAACAGGCGACGGTGATCGACTGCGCTATCGACATCGACGAGATGGTGCGGCCCATGGTGAGCGGCGGCAGCGACATCATCCGGTTCATGGTGGATTGACGGAGGAGGCGAGCGACGGTGAATGATATCAGCAGGCACACCCTGGCGGTGCTGGTGGACAACGAGGCGGGCGTGCTGTCCCGCGTGGCGCGGCTGTTCTCCGGCAAGGGCTACAACATCGATTCGCTGGCCGTGGGCACGACCCACGACCCGGCCGTCTCCCGCATGACCATCGAGGTATTGACCAGCGAGAAGCAGGCCGGGCTGATCTGCAGCCAGCTGCGCAAGCTGATCTGCGTCCACTCGGTCAAGCGGCTGGACCCGGCGAAATCCATCCGGCGGGAGCTGGTGCTGATCAAGGTGGCCGCGCCGACCCACCAGGCGCGCAGCGAGATCATACAGATCGCCAACATCTTCCGCTCGACGGTCATCGACGTGACCACCGGATCGCTGACCATCGCCGTGATCGGCGACGACAGCAAGGCCGACGCCATACAGAACCTGCTGGGTGAATTCGGCATACTGGAGCTGGTGCGCACCGGCATGCTGGCCATGGAGCGCGGCGAGGAAACCATCGACGCGCAGACCAAGGAGAAGGACGAATTCGATTACGGGAAGAATGTGCTCTGAATTCAGAAGGGATAACATATGGGTAAATCCAATTTTGCGGTATTTGTGGACCTGGAGAACGTGGGGGCGAAGGAATCGCTGCTGCTCTCCATCATCGAAAAAGTGAAGATACGCGGGGACATCCTGCTGGGCAAGGTGTACGGCTACACAGATCGCTACACCGATTTGAAGCCGGTGCTGCTGAGCAACACCTTCGCGGTGGTGCCCTCGCTGCGCTGGGGCAAGGTGCAGAAGAACAACCTGGACATCCAGCTGGTGATCGATGCCATGGAGGTGGCCTACACCAACCCCCTGATCGACAGCTTCTGCATCGTCTCCGGCGACAGCGACTATACGCCCCTGGTGGGACGGCTCAAGAGCATGGGCAAGCACGTGCTGGGCATCTCACGCTCCGAGGCGGCCAGCGGCATATTCGTCAACGCCTGCAACGAGTTCGTGTTCCTGGAGTCGGTGGCCAAGCGCCAGCCCAAGAAGACCAAGAAGCAGGAGAGCATCCCCGAGGAGGGCGACATCAACGAGCTGGTCAGCCAGGTGGAGACCATCGTGGGCGACCAGGACGAGGAGCAGATGTACGCCAGCGAGCTGAAGGACACGCTGAACCGCCTGCGCCCGGATTTTTCCGAGAAGAGCTACGGCTGCGCCACCTTCGGAAAGCTGGTGCAGCAGATCACCCGCAATTCCGACAAGCTGACCAGCTGGATGGAGAATTCCAGCCTGATGATCGGCCTGGACACCGAAGACGAGGGCGAGGCGAAGCTGGACAAGAGCAACTGGGTCCACGCCTTCGAGCAGGCCCTGGCGCACTTCAAGGACGAGGGCTTCGAGCGGGTGAACCCTTCTATACTGAAGGCCACCATACAGGCCGACTATCCCAGCTTCGAGGAGAAGCAGATCGGCTTCAAGCGCTTCAGCGACGTGATGAAGGCCCTGGAGAAGAAGGGCCTGCTGGTGATCGAGATGGACGACGCCCATACGATGCTGCTGAGGATATGCTGACGAAAACTGATTTGTCGAGCAGGGCTCGATAAATCAGTATTCAGGTTTTAGGTTTTAGGGGTTAGGTTTTAAAAGAAATCCGTCAGGATTTCTACCTTCCCTAACACCTAAAACCTATAACCTAAAACCTAAATACTGATTTGTCGCAGCGCGACAAATCAGTATTTATAACAACAAACAACGGAGGAAGAAGCAAATGACCTGGGACCTTTCAAAGCTCTATGCGTCCTTTGACGCGCCGGAGTTCCTGAACGACATCGAAGAACTGAAAAAGACCGCCGAGGCGGCTGTCGATCAGGCGCGGAATATGGAAGTCTCCGTGCCCGCGCTGGAGGACGCGATCCGCCTGAACACGAAAGCAGCCACGCTGGCCACCAAGACCATGTCCTTCGCCCAGCTGACACTGGCGGCGGACGCCAATTGCGAGCCGGCCATGGCGGCCTATGCGCGCCTGCTGCCGGTGATGAATCGCCTGGAGGAGGCCACCAGCGCCCTGAGCGCGAAACTGGGCCCGGTGGAAGACCTGGACGCGCTGATCAAAAAGAGCGACCTTCTGAAGGCCCACGCCTTCCTGCTGCGCAGGCTTCAGGAGAACGCGAAGCACGTGATCGACCCGGCCCTGGAGCCCACGGTGTTGAAAATGCAGATGACCGGCGGCAACGCCTGGGAGCAGCTGCGGGACCAGCTGGACGGCAATCACATGGTGGAGATCACCGTGGACGGCGAGGCCAAGTCGCTGCCCCTTTCCGCGGTGCGGGGCATGGCCAACAGCCCCGAGGCCGACGTGCGCAAGGCCGCCTACGAGGCCGAGCTGGCCGCCTATCCCAAGATGGAGATCCCCATGGCGGCCTGCCTGAACGGCATCAAGGGCGAGGCGCGGACGCTGGCCGAGCTGAAGCACTACGATTCCGTGCTGGACATGGCCTTGGACGGGGCCAACATGGACCGGGCCACGCTGGACGCGCTTTTGCAGGCTATGGAGCAGAGCCTGCCCATGTTCCGCCGCTACTTCCGCCTGAAGGCGAAGCTGCTGGGCTACGGGGGCGGCCTGAAGTTCTACGACCTGTTCGCCCCGGTGGGCAGGGCGAAGGGGGATTACACCCCCGAGGACGCCCGCGAGATCCTGGTTCGCGAGCTGGGCGCGTTCAGCCCCCGCATGGCGAACATGATCAACCGCGCCTTCGACGAGAGGTGGATCGACATGTTCCCCCGGGAGGGCAAGGGCGGCGGCGCGTTCTGCAGCGGCATGCACCCGCTGGGCATCAGCTACGTGCTGGCCAACTTCGAGGGCAGCTACGGCTCGGTGAGCACCCTGGCCCACGAGCTGGGCCACGCCTACCACAACGAGTGCATGAAGGACCTGCCGATCCTCATGGCCGACTATCCCATGCCCCTGGCGGAGACCGCCTCGATCTTCAACGAGACCCTGCTGGCCCAGAGGATTCTGGAGAGCGCGGACCGGGACACCCGGATCGCCCTGCTGGAGCAGCAGCTCTCCGACGCCGCCCAGGTGATCGTGGACATCATGAGCCGCTACCTGTTCGAGAGCGAGGTCGTCGCCCGCCGCTCCGACACCACCCTCAGCCCCCGGGAGCTGTGCGAGATCATGCTGGACGCCCAGAAGAGAACCTACGGCGACGGCCTGGACCCCGAATATCTGCACCCCTACATGTGGGCCTGCAAGAGCCACTACTACTCCACCGACGTCCACTTCTACAACTTCCCCTATGCCTTCGGCCAGCTGTTCGCCGTGGGCGTGTACGCGCTCTACCAGAAGAAGGGCGCGGCCTTCCTGCCCGACTACGAGAAGCTGCTGCGCGCTGCAGGCAGCGGCATGGTGCGCGACGTGGCCGCCTCGGTGGGCATCGACGTGGCCGACGTGAACTTCTGGCGCTCGAGCCTGAAGGTGTTCGAGAAAAAGCTGGAGGAGCTGGAGAAGCTTGTCGGATAACTGAACAGATCAAACGCGCCGCCCGGCCTGACCGGGCGGCGCGTTTGATGGGGAGGGATAAATTCTGATTTGTCGCGCTGCGACAAATCAGAATTGTCCCTCTAATATTGACCAAAACGAAGTCATGCGCTATAATATCATCAGGTTATTATTGGCTCTTCCAAACAGCCTTTGACGACGGAGAGGTGATCCTATGTCTGTTGATCGTTGGATCGGGCGACTGGCCGTCCTTGTACTAGCGGCGCTGCTTGCGGTGGCGCCGACGTTGGCCGAGAGCCTGGAGGTGGACGACGCAAACGCGCAGTACATGGAAAACGCCTGGAATTTCGTGGATGTGTCGCTGGATACCTCCGGTGGCATCCCCGGGGATGCCACCGGCGTGCTGGCCGACATCCGTGAGGCCGGGGTGCTGCGGGTGGCCACGGAGCCCTACTTCCCGCCCCAGGAATTCATCGACCCGGATCTCGAAGGCCAGGAAGGCTACGTAGGGGCGGACATGGCGCTGGCCCGCCTGATCGCACAGCGGATGGGCGTTGAACTGCAAATCGTGCCGATGGACTTTTCCGAGGTATTGAACGCCGTGACCGACGGGACCTGCGACCTGGCCATATCGGCCCTTTCGTACACGCCAGGGCGGGCGGCGCAGATCACCTTTTCCAAGGGCTATTACTACGCGACCATCCGGGCCGGCAGCGGACTGATGATCCGCGCTTCGGACAGCGGACGCATCACCGGCGTTTCCAGCCTGGTGGGTCGCAACATCGCGGCGCAGAGCGGTTCGCTGCAGGAGGCGCAGATGTACGAAAACGTGTTCCATTACCGTGAGTTCAGGCGCATGAATTCGGTTCAGGCGCTGTACAACGCGCTGATGGACGGCGCAGTCGACGCGGTCATGGTGGACGCGCAGACCGGCCACGCCTATATCGAGGGCAATCCCCGCTGCGGATTGATGATGGTGCCCGGGGTCCACTTCACCCTGGAGGAGCAGTTCGAGGGGGACCGCATCGCCGCGCGGAAGGGTGAGGGCCAGCTGATCGCCTTCGTCAACGGCGTGATCGACGAGGTGCTGGCGTCCGGCCAGTACATGCAGTGGTATGAGGAAGCCATCCAACGCGCGGACGCGCTGGGACTGTGAGGTAAATCACCGTAGCAGCCTTAGGGTATGCTTTATAAATGGAGATCCCACGAAGTGGGTACACCATGAAAGGAATGCGAGAGATGTAGCGGCCCTAAAGGACTCGCTTCACTTCGCGGCAACCTGACGCCACTGTGGAGGATGACATCGGCCTGAGGGGAGGAATGCGGCAAATGAAGCGGTGGAAGACCTGGCAAATCAGCCTGTTTGTCGTGTTTTGCATGCTGATCAACTATGGGGGAAGGGTATTGGCGTCCCACTTCAGCCTGCCCCTGTGGCTGGACGCCTGCGGCACGGTGCTGTGCGCCTATGCCGGCGGGCCGGTGTGCGGCGCGATCGTGGGCCTGGCCAGCAATCTCATATACGGCATGATGAACGGCATTTCCTATATATACGCGCTGACCAGCGTGGCCATGGGCCTGATCGTCGGCTTCTGGGCGAGAAGGAAAAAGCTGGACACCTTTGTTGACACGATGACGGTGGCGGCGACCGTGGCCGTGGTGGCCGTGGTCATCTCCGTGCCGCTGAACATGATCTTCTACGACGGCGGCACCGGCAATCTCTGGGGCAACGGCGTGATCGGCTTCTTTCGGGAACGGAACGTGCCGCTTCTGCTGTGCCGGATATTGGGCCAGTTCTACGTGGAATTCCTGGACAAGCTGCTGACGCTGGTGCTGCTGTTCGTCGCGGTGCGCCTGGTCCGGCTGGCGCGCCGGGGCGGCGCGCGGCACAAGACCGCGCAAAGGCTGGCGGCGCTGGCGCTGGCGTTGGCGCTGGGCGGCGCTATGGCCATGCCCGTCGCCCGGGCCGAGGAGGACGCCGAGGCCATCGATTACAACGACTACGTGCAGACCGTCTACAACAGCAACAACGGCCTGCCCTGTGGCGAGGCCAACGACATCGCCCAGACCAACGACGGCATCCTCTGGATCGGCACCTATGCCGGCCTGTACCGCTACAACGGGCGGGAGTTCACCTGGATGGACGGCTATGAATCCGTGCGCAACGTGAACTGCCTCTACGTGGACGCGGAAGGCCGCCTGTGGATCGGCACCAACGACAACGGCCTGTCCATCTGCATCAACGAGCGCATCTCCAACGTGGTGGACCAGTCCAGGGGACTGCCCTCCAACTCGGTGCGCGCCATCATACAGAGCGCCGACGGCTATTACTATGTGGGCACCACGGGCAGCATGCAGATCCTGACCCTGAAAAATGGCCTCAGGCGGGTCAACACCCTCCGGGAGGTGAACTACGCCGACAAGATCGCCGCCGACGACGAAGGCCACGTGGCGGCGGTCACCTCCGACGGCCGGCTGTTTTTGATGCGCGAGGGCGTGATCCAGAGCTCGCTGCAGCTGCCGGAGGGCGAGGAGCTGTTCAACAGCGTCTGCTTCGACCCGGACGGCGTGCTGCTGGCGGGCACCTCCACCAACCACATCTACGTGTTCGAGGTGGACGAAGGCTGGTTTGACGAAAAGACCGTGCGCACCTGCGAGGGCCTGAAGAGCATCAACGACCTCTACTACGTGGGCGGCGGCGAGCTGTTCATCTCCGCCGACAACGGCGTCGGCTACATCAGCCGGGAAAACGAATTCGAGTACGTCAACACCAACGACTTCAACAACTCCATCGACAACATGCTGATCGACTACCAGGGCAACCTGTGGTTCACCTCGTCCCGGCTGGGGCTGCTGCGCATGGCGCCCTCCGCCTTCAAGGACGTGTACGGCACGGTCGGCATGCCCAATCGCGTGGTCAACGCGGTGGAGAAGTGGCAGGGCGATTACTACTTCGGCACCGACAAGGGCCTGGACGTGGTGGACGCGGCCTGCAAGAAGCGGATCACCAACGCGCTGACCGAGAAGCTGGACGGCGTTCGCATACGCTGCCTGCTGGTGGATACGTCGGATCACCTGTGGGTCTGCACCTACGGAAGCGGCCTTATGGAGGTGGAGCCCGACGGCACGGAGCACCTTTACAACAGCGACAGCGGCAGCTTCGGCAACCGGGCCCGGGTGGTGACGGAGCTTTCCGACGGCACCATCATGGCCGGCGGCGACACCGGCATCAGCTTCATCCGGGATCATGAGATCGTCGAAACCATCGGCTATGCCGACGGCCTGATCAATTCGATGATCCTCACGGCGACCGAGCTGCCCGACGGCACCATACTGGCCGGCACCGACGGCGACGGCATCGCGGTCCTCAGGGACGGCAGGGTGGACCACATGCTGACCCGGGACGACGGGCTCAGCTCCGGCGTGATCCTGCGCACCGTCTCCGACTCCAAGGGGAAGGGCGTGTTCATCGTCACCAGCAACGGCCTGTGCTACATGGATGAGGCCGGGGCCATCCGCAGCCTGGACAGCTTTCCCTATTACAACAACTACGACATATGGGCCAGGGATGAAAAGACGCTGTTCGTGATGAGCAGCGCGGGCATTTACGTGGTGGACCGGGACGAGCTGCTCTCCGGCAGCGAGACCATCGCCTATGACCTGCTGGACGCCCGGCGGGGCCTGACCAGCGCCCTGACCGCCAATTCCTGGAATTACTGCGACGCGCACGGCGATCTGTTCCTGCCCTGCGACAGGGGCGTGTTCATCATCGACACCGAGCGCTATACTTCGGGCATCAACGCCTACCGCATGTCGGTCAAGAGCGTGAAGCTGGACAATACGGTTAAGAGCGTGGGTCGCCGCAGCACCATCGAGATCGGCCGCGGCGTGGGCAAGGTGGAGCTGATGCCGGAGATCATCAACTACACCATACAGGATCCCTACGTGGGCTATTGGCTGGAGGGCTTCGAAGCGGACTGGACCATCATGCCCCAGAGCAGCCTGGGCACCATCACCTATACCAACCTGCCCACTGGCAGCTACACCTTCCACCTGGCGGTCTTCGACAACAACAAGGGCAACATACTGGGCGAGCGGGATTACACGCTGGTCAAGGCCAAGGAGCTTTACGACCATCCCTGGTTCATGGCCTATATCGTGCTGGTGCCGATGTTGGCGGTCATCTGGATCACCTGGTACAGCCAGCGCAGGCGCATGCAGCGGGTGCTGGAGCGCCAGGCCCACGAGATGGCGCTGATGAAGCAGCAGATCCAGATGGGCAACGAGACCATCATCGCCATCGCCAAGGCGGTGGACGCCAAGGACGAGCGCACCAGCCAGCATTCCCAGCGGGTATCCCAGTATTCGGTGCTGATCGCCCGGGAGCTGGGCTTCAGCGAAGCGGAGTGCGAGAACCTGCGCCGCGCCGCGCTGATGCACGACATCGGCAAGATCGGCATTCCGGACGCCATACTCAACAAGCCCGCCCGCCTGACCGACGAAGAGTACGCGGTGATGAAATCCCACGTCACCCGCGGCGCGGAGATCCTCAAGGACTTCACGCTGATCGAGCATGTGGTGGAGGGCGCGCGCTACCATCACGAGCGCTTTGACGGCAGGGGCTATCCCGACGGCCTGAAGGGCGAGGAGATACCGCTGTACGGCCGCATCATCGGCGTGGCGGATGCCTTCGACGCCATGACTGCCAACCGCATCTATCGCAAGCAGATGGATTTCGGCTATGTGCTGAATGAGATGAAGAACGGCAGAGGCACCCAGTTCGACCCGCAGATTGTGGACATCATGCTGCGGCTGATCGACGAGGGCAAGATCGACCTGAACGCACTGTATCCGGCCAAGAAGGATGAATGAAGGGATGGGTGACGACGGGTATGAAGCGCGTATACATAACCACGATCGTGACGGCGCTGCTGGTGGTCGCGGCCTTCAGCATGGTCTATTCCGTGTGGGACGGGAGCGCCCGGGTGGACGCCCTGAAGGTGGGCTTCATCTATGAAAACGACGAGAGCACGCCCTACACCTACAATTTCATGCTGGCCCAGGAGGCGCTGGAGGCCCAGCTGCCGGA
Organism: uncultured Eubacteriales bacterium; assembly: GCA_902765305.1. Taxonomy (GTDB): domain Bacteria; phylum Bacillota; class Clostridia; order Christensenellales; family Aristaeellaceae; genus UBA2862. The sequence continues at coordinate 34,100 of CACWZI010000045.1, read as the reverse complement.
CCGGGTGCGAATCTATACCCACACCAACGTGCCCGATGACGAGTGCGAGGAGCCGCTGCACGCCCTGGTGAAGGACGGCTGTTCGATCATATTCACCAATAACTACAGCGCCCAGATCGTCGAGGCCGCGCGGCAGTATCCAAACGTGCAGTTCTGCCAGACCTCCTACAATGCCGCGAACCACGGCGACTATCCGGAAAACTACCACACCTTCAACGGCGCCATCTACCAGGCCCGCTACGTCAGCGGCATCGCCGCGGGGCTCAAGCTGCGGGACATGATCGACAACCGCATCATCGGCGCCGACGGCGCGCTGGTGGGCTATGTCGGCGCCTATCCCTCGGTGGAGGTGGTCTCCGGGTACACGGCGTTTTTGCTGGGCGTGCGCTCCGTGGCGCCGGAGGCGACCATGCGCGTGCGCTATACCCACGCCTGGAGCAGCTACAGCCGGGAAAAGGCCTGCGCGAAGGCCCTGATCGAAGAGGGCTGCGTGGTGATCGGCCAGCATACCGATACCATCGGCCCTGCCATGGCCTGCGAGGAGGCCGTGGCCAGCCGGCCCGTGATCCACGTGGGCTACAACCAGAGCATGGTGGACATCGCCCCGTCCACCTCGCTGGTCAGCACCCGGGTCAATTGGGTCCCCTATGTGGTCGGCGCGGTGGAGGCGCTGCTGGAGGGCCGCGAGATCGAGAAGAGCATATCCGGAGCCGTCTTCGGCAACGATATGTGCGCCGGCTTCGACCAGGGCTGGGTGGAGCTGACCGAGCTGAACCGCCAGCTGGCGCCCTACGGCACTGACGAAAAGTTGAACAAGGCCGTCGATGCCCTGTGCAAGGGCACACTGGAGGTGTTCAAGGGCAATTATATCGGCGTTGATCCCGACAATTCCAACGACACCGTCGACCTGAGCCAGGGGTACAGGGAGAACGCCAACAGCTCGTGGCCCACGTTCCACTATCTGTTACAGGATGTCATTACCGTGGAGGATTGAATGCAGGGCAAAACGGAGGTATGACATGACAAAGCTTGCGGGAAAGCGCACGCTGGTCGTGCTGCTTGCACTGGGGCTGCTGTCCCTGGCACTGCCCGGCGCGGGACAGGCGCGGTCGCAGACCCTTCCGGTGGTGTCCATCTCCGCCGATTCGCTGACGGACTGGCAGGGCAAGGCCGACGTGCGGCCGGCGGTGCTCAGCTACGAGGACGCTGCCTCAGGCCTGCGCTTCATCGAGCCGATCACCATCCATATTCAGGGCGTCTCCAGCGCGAAGTTCGACAAGAAAAACTTCACCGTCAAGCTGGCAAGGAAGCTGGAGCTGCGCGCGGGCTGGGGGGCGCACAAAAAGTACTGCCTGAAGGCCAATTATATCGATCCCACCCACGCCTGCAACATCGTCTCGGCACGGCTGGCTGCCAGCATGCAGCGCTGCTACGGGTTGTTTGAGCATGCGCCTAACGCGGGTGTGGTGGACGGCTTTCCCGTCTGGGTGGTGCTGAACGGCGAGCCCGCGGGGCTGTACACCTGGAACATCCCAAAGGACGAGTGGATGCTGGGGCTGGACAAGAACAACGAGAACCACATCGCGATGTTTGGTGAGAGCTGGGAGGACAACGTCGTCTTTTTCGAGTCGGACTGGCAAAACTTTCAAAAGGGCTGGGTGTTCGAGGTGGGGGAGGCGAACGCGGAGAACAAGGCGAAGTTCAAGCGCCTTTATCAATTTGTCAGGGATGCTACGGACGAGGAATTCCGCGCCAATGCCGACCAGTACCTGGACCTCGACGCCTGCTTCAATTACTATTGCTTTATGTGCGTGAGCTACGCACCGGACAACCGGGGGAAAAACATACTGCTGGTGACCCGCGACGGCCAACGGTGGGCGCCGACGCTGTATGACCTGGATTCCCTCTGGGGCATCGACTGGAAGGGCACTGGCCTTTGGGATGCCTATGGGGAGATCAATTTAGACACGGTGATTCAGTGCAGGGGCCTTTTCGGGCGCATTCGGGATTGCTTTCCCGAGGAGGTGCGGGCCAGGTATGCCGAGTTGCGCCAGTATCCCCTGTCCAGGGCCAACATACGGGCCGAATTTGAACGCTTCCGCGCGGAGATTCCGGAAGAATACTACGAGATGGACAAGGCGCTGTGGTATCCGAACGATGACTACATCCGCAGCTATGAACGCATGTACAGCCTGCTGGATGAATACCTGCCCAGGGTGGACGCCGCCTTCGGATTTGTGGAAGCGCCGGAAACGAACGGCGACGATTTGCCGCAATAGGTCGACGGGGCGCGTTGCATGGGTTTTAACCTGGCTGTGACTTGACAATACCCCCCGGGGGTGTTATACTATGTCCATAAAATACCGGGAGGGGTATATGGATGTCAAATGAAATGAACCCAAATGCCGAGAGGGAGGGCGTTTATCAGCAGGCCAAGGATAAATTCCTGCACTATGCCGGGGCGGAGGACCTGCGCCAGGCCGAGGGGCTTTTCCGGCAGATTTCCGATTACAAGCAGTCCGCGTCCTATATCGAAAAGTGCGAGACGCTGCTGGCCCATATGCCGGGCTGCACGGTGACCTTCGGCAGCTTCGAGGGCAAGCCCATCCGCTGGCGGATCGTGGACCAGCGGGGCAAGATGCGCCTGTTGCTGGCCGAGGAAATCGTTACCCGCCGCTGCTACCATCGCACCACGCTGGAGGACGCCACCTGGTCGGATTGCTCGCTGCGCAAGTGGCTGAACAAGGATTTCCTGGAGGCAGCCTTCACCCCCGCGGAGCGGATGAAGATCGTGCCCAACAAGCTCCAGAATTTGCGCAACCGCAAGTTCTACACCCAGGGCGGCCCGGACACCATGGACCGGGTGCATGTCCCCGGCGTGGAGGAGATCGAGCGCTACATGCCCGATCCGGCTGACCGGGCCGGCAGCGAATGGTGGTGGCTGCGCTGCCCCGGCAGCAACCTGTTCAGCACCGTGGCCGTCTACGACGACGGAACCATCTACGAAAACGGCATACACATCGACTACGAGGGCGGCGGCGTGCGCCCTGCGGTGTGGGTGCTGCTGAAGGTGTAAAAAAACTGATTTGTCGCAGAGCGACAAATCAGTTTTTTTTCAGAACTGCCTTATCAGCGCCACCAGCTTGCCCAGCACGGTGGCGCGCTTCACGTAGATGGGGGCCATCGTGGGGTTTTCCGGCTGCAGGCGCACACGGTCCGCCTCGTAGTAGATGCGCTTCAGGGTGGCCTCGTCCTCGTCGTTCATGGCCACCACGATCTCGCCGTTTTCGGCGGTGTCCTGCTGGCGCAGCACCACGAGGTCGCCGTCCATGATGCCCGCGTCGATCATGCTTTCGCCCTCCACCCGCAGGCAGAACATCTTGCCCTGGCCCAGCACGCTTTGGGGCAGCGTCAGGTATTCGTCGATGTTTTCGATGGCCAGGATCGGCTGGCCGGCGGTCACCCGCCCCACCAGCGGCACGCTGCGGCCCCGGGGCTGCGAGCCGTCCACCACCTCCAGCGCCCGGGGCTTGGTGGGATCCCGGCGGATCAGGCCCTGGGCCTCCAGGTGGTTCAGGTGGGCGTGTACCGTGGAGGTGGAACGCAGGCCCACCGCCGCGCAGATCTCGCGCACCGACGGGGGATAGCCCTTGTCCTCGATCTCCGACTTGATAAAATCCAATATCTTCTGCTGATTCTCATGGGATGCGCGCATGATCCTTTCCCCCAAACAAATGTTCTGTTTACAGTATAGCATATTCGGGAGCAGAATGCAAACGTCTGTTCTGTTTATTCTGCGTAAAATACCGCAAATATGACAAAATTCCGAAAAGATATGAAATTAGTGTCAAAAAGTGGCGGAAAGAGTATTGATGTGGTATAATGTGGGGTACAAAGTGGAGATAAGGGGGTGAATCCGATGCCGGGCGCTGAATTTTCGGGCAACTACACGCATAATATTGACCCCAAGGGCCGGGCGACCATCCCGGCCGCCTATCGCGAGGCGCTGGGCGATGGGTTCACCATTGGCCTGAACAACGCGTTCAACGCCATCGCGCTGTATCCCGTCGACAAGTGGCAGGATATGAGCGCGCGCCTGGACCGGATACCCGACAGCGACGCCCGGGGCATGGCCTACGTGCGCCTGATCAAGGCCTTCTCCTTTACCAACCAGAGCCTGGACAGCCAGGGCCGCGTGCTGCTGCCGGCAGTGCTGCGCCAGAAGGTGGGCATGGACAAGGCCATCCGCTTCGCGGGCATGGGCCGCTGGCTGGAGATCTGGGACGAGAACCGCTTTGTCGAGACCTGCGAAAAGGCCGAGATGGACATCGGCGCGCTGCTGGACTATGTGAACGATCGCTACTACAGCAACCCGAACGGCTGAGTTCTACCCCTGGCGGCGGAGGAATAGATATGAACAGGATGCAGACCTCCAGCAGAATGCGGGAGCGTAAGCTGAACCGCAGGCTCATGATCGCCTTCGCGGTAGTGGTGCTCCTCGGCGTCGTCGCCCAGATCACCATGATGGTGCAGCTTTCCAACCAGAGCAAGCAGACCTACGCGGCCCGGACCGAAGCCCGGGAACTGGAGAGCCGCATTGACAACCTGAACCACAGCCTGGAGCAATTCCACAGTCACGACAGGATTACGGCCAGGGCGCAGGCCCTGGGCATGCAGCTGCCCGACGATACGCAGCTTCGGATGGTGAACCTGTCCGGGCTGTCCTACGGCACGACCGCGCAGAGCGCCGAAAACACCGGCGCTGGGGAATTGGATTAAAAAATTCCTGGGCGGGGAGGGGTGCGCTTGGTTCTCACAGGGCCGGTCATCCGTCGCCGCCTTGCGCTATGTATGGCCGTCTTCTTTCTGCTTTTGTCGACGCTGGGCGGACGGCTGTTCTGGCTGCAGGTCATCCAGGGCAGGGCGCTGCAGCGCAGGGCCCAGTCCCAGTGGACCAGCGAAAGCGCCATACGGCCCACCCGGGGCCGCATACTGGATCGCAATGGAGCTGTGCTGGCCCAGAGCGCCACGGCCTATACCGCCTCCGTAAGCCCCCGCCAGGTGGCGGACGCCGCGCGATTCGCCGCGCTGCTGGCGCCGGTGCTGGACGTAGAGGCCGCCGTCATCCGGAGGAAGGCGGCGGACACCAGCAAGGGCGGCGTCACGCTGAAGCGCCAGCTGCCCCGGGAAACGGCCCGGCAGCTCAAGCGCATGAAGGCGGAGCACGCCGCCGCGGGCTCCGACGCGCTGAACGGGCTGTACCTGGAGGAGGAGAGCAAGCGCTACTATCCCATGGGCGCCTTCGCCGCCCAGTTGATCGGCCTGACCACCATCGACGGCGTGGGCCAGGCGGGGCTGGAGCAGTCGCTGGACCGCTACCTCTCCGGCAAGGCAGGCCGGGTGCTTTCCCAGGTGGACGGCAGGGGCCGCGCCCTGGGCTACGGCGAGACGGAATACGTGGCCGCCGTCAACGGCGGTTCGGTGACGCTGACCATCGACGCCTCCATACAGAGCTTCGCCGAGCAGGCCGCCAGGGAGGCGCTGGAGGTCAACAACGCCAAGGCAGTGCGGGTGCTGGCCATGGACCCGGCCACCGGAGAGATCCTGGCGATGGTCAACAAGCCGGACTACGACCTGAACGATCCGCCGCGCGACGACGTCAGGACCCTGACCGACCGGATGCGCAACCGCGTGCTCACCGACGCCTACGAGCCGGGCTCCACCTTCAAGGTGCTCACCGCGGCTTCGGCGCTGGACGCGGGACTGGTGTCGGTGGACGAGGGCTTCTACTGCGCGGGCTCCGTGGTGGTGGACGGGGGAAAGATCCGCTGCTGGGGCAAGCCCCACGGCGCCGAGACCTTCGCCCAGGCGCTGCAGAACTCCTGCAACCCCGTGTTCGTGGAGATGGGCCTCAGGCTGGGCGTGGACAAGCTGTATACCTACCTGGATGCCTTCGGCATCGGGCATAAGACCGGGGTGGACATCCCCGGCGAAGCCGACGGCATCGTGATCTCCAGGCGCGCCGTCAAGCGAGTGGATATCGCCCGCATCGGCTTCGGCCAGTCGGTGGCGGTGACGCCGATCCAGCTGCTCACCGCGGTTTGCGCCGTCGTCAACGGCGGAAGGCTGATGCAGCCCTGGGCGATCAAATCGGTCAGCGACGCCGGCGGCGAGGTCATCCGGCGGGGCGCGCCGAAGGTCACGGGCCATCCCGTCTCCGAGCAGACCTCCGCGGTGATGCGGCGGCTGCTGGAGGACGTGGTGACCCTGGGCGGCGGCAAGAACGCCTATATCCCCGGCTATCACGTGGGCGGCAAGACGGGCACGGCTCAGGTCTACGTGGACGGCGTGGTGTCCCGGGATACCCACATCGGATCCTTCGTGGGCTTTGCGCCGGCAAATGACCCGCGCATCGCGGTGCTGCTGGTGGTGGACGAGGCGGACGTGCCGGTGGACTTCGGATCGGTGACCGCCGCGCCCTATGCGAAGGAAATCCTTGAAAAGTCGCTGGCCTACCTGGGGGTGGCTCCGGATACCGATGAGCCGCCCGCCGAGCAGGTGGCCGTACCGGACGTGACCGGCCTGGGCGTCGACGAGGCCAGGAAGGCCCTGTCGGATGCCGGCTTGGACAGCGTTCTGGACGGCATGGGCGGCAGGGTGATCCGCCAGCTGCCGGCGGCGGGCGCACAGATGAACGCCGGGGCACTGGTGATGCTCTACGTGGCCGGGCCGACGGCGATCGACGGCGCGGTGGCAGTGCCCGACGTGACGGGCATGCCGGTGACCGAGGCCAACCGGCTGCTGAAGTCCTACGGGCTGGAGCTGGAAATCGAGGGCAGCGGGCTGGCGGTCAGCCAGTCGCCCGCCGCCGGGACAACGGTGAATCCAACGACGCGGATCGCGGTGCGGTTTGAACCGCCGTGACGCATGATTGATACATATCGCCATTCTGAGGGGGCTGTCGGATGAAACTGAAAGCGCTGATCGGGAGGATTCCCGGAGAGGTCAGTACAAAGGGCAATACAGACGTCGAGATATCGGAGCTGTGCGTCGATTCCAAGCGGGCGACGCCAGGCGCGCTGTTCTTCTGCACCCCCGGCCTGCACATGGACGCCCATGACTTTGCCCCGCAAGCCGTGGAAAAGGGCGCGTCCGCCCTGGTGGTCGAGCGCTTCCTGCCCCTGGATGTGCCTCAGGTGAAGGTGGAAGACGTGCGCGTGGCGGTTTCCTATGTCGCCTCCGAATATTTTGGCAACCCCTCGGAAAAGCTGATGATGCTGGGCATCACCGGCACCAAGGGCAAGACCACTACCAGCTTCCTGGTCAAGGCCATCATGGAGGCCGCGGGCGTAAAGACCGGGCTGATCGGCACCGTCTGTTCGATGATCGGCGACGAGACCATCCCCAACCGGCTGACCACCCCGGACCCAATCGAGACCCAGACGCTGCTGCGGCGCATGGTGGACGCGGGCATGGAATGCGTGATCATGGAGGTCTCGGCCCACGCGCTGGACATGCACAGGCTGGCGGGCGTGAAGTTCAAGGTGGCGGCGTTCTCGAATTTTTCCCAGGACCACCTGGACTACTTTGCGGACCTGGACGCCTACTTCGCCGCGAAGATGAGGCTGTTGGCCCCCGACGTGTGCGAGGACATCGTCTATAACGTGGACGACGAGCGGGTCAGCACAGGCGTGCGGGCGCTGGGCCGTCAGGCCATGCGCATCGGCATACGGGAGAGCAGCGACGTCTACGCCAACGACATCGAGATCGGCGAGCGGGGCTGCAGCTTCCTGATGACCTGGCACAAGCGCTTCCGCACCACCATATCGCTGCACCTGGCGGGTATATTCAACGTCTACAACGCACTGATGGCGGCGGGCATCTGCATCTGCGCCGGGGCCGGGCCCGAGAGCATTCGCCAGGGCCTGGAGAGCGTGTACAACGTGCCCGGGCGCATCGAGCTGCTGGATACCGGCACCCCCTACCGGGTGATACTGGACTATGCCCATTCCCCGGACAGCCTGGAAAACATATTGAAGGCGGTGCGCCAGACCACCAAGGGTCGCATGATCGCGCTGTTCGGCTGCGGCGGGGACCGTGACCGGGGCAAGCGCCCGGTGATGGGCGAGATCGCCGGCGAGCTGGCGGATTACTGCATACTGACCAGCGACAACCCCCGCAACGAGGACCCCATGGACATACTGAACGCCATCGAGGCGGGCATCAAGCCCACGGGTTGCGAGTACGTGGTGATCGAGAACCGCCGGGAGGCCATTCGCTACGCGCTGAAGTTCGCCGGCGTGGGCGACGTGGTGGTGCTGGCCGGCAAGGGCCACGAGACATACCAGGAGATCCGCGGCGAAAAGCATCCCTTCGACGAGAAGGTGGTCGTGCGGGAGCTGCTGGAGGAGATGTGAGGATTGAGAGATGAGAGTTGAGAGCGCCAATCAAACTCTGTACTCTAAACTCTAATCTCTAAACTCCAAATGAGAGGGGAACATAAGATAACATGCAAAGACTGATCTGGACGGTGTTGGCGTCCTTCGCGATGGCGATCGTGCTGGGCCCGATCGTGATCCCGTGGCTGAAGCGGATGAAATTCGGCAAGGAGATCTACGAGCTCGGCCCCCAGTCCCACAAGAAGAAGCAGGGCACGCCCCAGATGGGCGGCATCATATTCGCCGTGCCGGCGCTGATCGCCACGCTGGCCTTTTCCTACGGCACCGCCCGCTGGGATTTCATGCTGATGGCGCTGGTGTCGGCGCTGGGCTTCGGCCTGATCGGCTTTGTGGACGACTGGATCAAGATCAGGCTGCACCGGGCCGAGGGCCTGACGCCGAAGCAGAAGCTGGCGCCCCAGATCGTGCTGTCCGTGGCGCTGGCCTTCTGGGCCTACTTCAATCCCAACATCGGTCCGTCGCTGACGGTGCCCTTCGTCAACGTGGAGTGGAACCTGGGCTGGTTCTACATCCCGGTGATGGTATTCGTGCTGGTGGGCACGGTGAACTCGGCCAACCTGCTGGACGGCCTGGACGGGCTGCTGGGCGGCTGCGCGCTGATCGACTTCGTGACCATGGCGCTGATCTGCGTGGCCCTGGCGGCGGCCAATCCGGCCCAGACCGACAACCTGCTGAACGTGGCCATCTTCGGCGGCGCGATGGTGGGCGGCCTGCTGGGCTTTTTGCGCTACAATTCCCACCCGGCCCGGGTGTTCATGGGCGACGTGGGCTCCTTCTTCATCGGCGGCGCTCTGGTGGGGATGACGCTGGTGACCCGGCTGTCGCTGCTGCTGCCCATCATCGCGCTGGCGATGATGCTGTCCAGCCTTTCGGACCTGATCCAGTTCGCCTACTTCCGGGCGACCCACGGCAAGCGCTTTTTCAAGATGGCGCCGCTGCACCACCACTTCGAGCTCAGCGGCATACCCGAGACCAGCATCGTGGCGATGTACTACATCGCTACCGCCGTGCTGTGCCTGATCGCGCTGCTGGGATTTGTGGCATAAAAACAAAGATGGAAATGGCAAATGGGAAATGGGAAATGATGGATTGCATCAGGCAATCATTCACAGTGTTTCCCATTTCCCATTTGCCATTCATTAAAGGGGGATTCGGAATATGATGGAAAACAAAAAGGTGCTCGTCTTCGGCATGGCCCGCAGCGGCATCGCGGCGGCGCGGCTGCTGCTGCAAAGGGGCGCGAGGGTATGGGTCTGCGACGGCAAGGCCGAGGCGGAATTCGATGGCGCGCTTGACGGCCTGAAGGCCGACGGAGCGGTGCTGTGCCTGGGTGAAAAGCACCCGGAAAACCTGGTGGAGGGCATGGACGCGCTGATCGTCAGCCCCGGCATCCCGGTGGAGCATCCCGCCGTCGTTCGGGCGAAGGCGCTGGGCGTGGAGGTAATGGGCGAGATCGAGTACGCCTACCGCGAGGCCAAGGGCCTGCTGCTGGCCATCACCGGCACCAACGGCAAGACCACCACCACCACGCTCTTGGGCGAGATCTTCAAAAACGCCGGGCGTCGCACTTTCGTGGTGGGCAACATCGGTACGCCCTACAGCGGCGCGGCGGGGGAGATGAAGCCGGGGGACGTGACCGTCTGCGAGATCTCCTCCTTCATGATGGAGACCTCCTCCGAGTTCCATCCCGCCGTGTGCGCGGTGCTGAACATCTCCGAGGATCACCTGAACCGCCACGGCACGATGGAAAAATACATAGCGCTGAAGGAGCGCATCTTTGAAAACTGCGCCGGCGACGACGTGGTGGTGCTGAACTGGGACGACCCCGTCACCAGGGACATGGCCAACCGGGTGAAGTGCCGGGTGGCCTGGTTCTCCTCCCGCAACCCGGTGCCCTTCGGGGCCTTCGTGCAGGAGGGCAGCATCGTCTACGGCACGCCCCAGGACAACAAGGCCGTCTGCCCCGCCGAGGAGGTGTACATCCCCGGCGAGCACAACCTGAAAAACGCCCTGGCGGCTACGGCCATGGCCATGGCGGCGGGCATCCCCGCGCCGGTGATCCGCCACACGCTGCGCACCTTCAAGGGCGTGGAGCACCGCATCGAATTCGTGCGGGAGCTGGACGGCGTGCGCTTCATCAACGACTCCAAGGGCACCAATGTGGATTCCACCATACAGGCCGTGCGGGCCATGAAGCGGCCCACGGTACTGATCCTGGGCGGCTACGACAAGCACACCGACTTCACCCCGCTGTGCGAGGAGATACTGAAGTGCCCCATATCCCGGATCGTGCTGATCGGGGATACCGCAAAGCAATGCGAGCAGACCCTTGAGAAGGTGGGCTATCACGCCTGGGTCCACGCTGGTTACGACTTCCGGGCCGCGGTGGAGAAGGCCTTCGAGCTGGCGAACCCCGGCGGCAACGTGCTGCTTTCGCCCAGCTGCGCTTCCTTCGACATGTTCAAGGACTACGAGGAGCGGGGCCGCATCTTCAAGGACATCGTGAATCGCCTGGAGGGCCGGCGGGCTTGATCCTGCGGCCCGCATCCGGGGCCAATGACGCGCGGCAGGTCGCCGCGAAGAGAGATACGATGCGGGGCATGTTCGCGGGCGTGGACAGGGGCATTGCGCTCACCACGGCGCTGCTGCTGGTGACGGGCCTTGCGACACTGTATGCCGCCAGCTACTACAACGCCCAGGACCACGGCGGCGCGCTGTCCGAGGTGCTCTCCCAGCTGTTCGGCGTTGGCGTGGGCGCGGTGGCGATGCTGGTGCTATTGCGGATCGATTATCGAATACTGGCCAGGCCCTGGCTGTGCGGCGGGCTGCTGGCGGTCAGCCTGGTGATGCTGGCGCTGGTGGCGGTGCCGGGCATCGGGAAGATGCTGAACGGCTCCCGGCGCTGGCTGCGGCTGGGGCCGGTCAGCTTCCAGCCCTCGGAGCTGGCGAAGTACGCGATGATCGTCTACCTTGCCCGGGCCCTCAGTCAGAAGCAGCGGGACGTGACCCGGTTTTTCCGGGGCCTCGTGCCGCTGTTCCTGTTGCCGGGTGGCGTCTTCCTGCTGATCCTGATGCAGCCGAACCTGTCCACAGCGGGCAGCATACTGATCGTCACCGCCGTGATGGTGATGATCGCCGGGGCCCGGTGGGTGCATTTGGGGCTGGTGGGCGCGGCGGGCATGGCGCTGGGCACCTTTTACGCCCTGTCCGAGGACTACCGCCGGGCGCGGCTGATGTCCTTTCGGCATCCCTTCGACTTCATGACCAACGAGGGCTACCAGCTCTCCCAGTCGCTGCTGGCCTTCGGCTCCGGCGGTCTGTTCGGCATGGGGCCGGGCATGGGGCGACAGAAGTTCGCCTTCCTGCCCTATCCGGAATCCGACTTCATATTCGCCGTGGTGGGGGAGGACCTGGGTTGGGTGGGTTGCGTGGCGGTGCTTGCGCTGTTCGGAGCCTTCCTGTTCTTCGGCCTGCGGGTGGCCATGCGCTGCCCGGACCGCTTCGGGGCCATGCTGGCCGGGGGGATCACCTGCATGATCGGTGTACAGTGCGTGCTGAACGTGGCCGTGGTGATCGGCATGATGCCCACCACCGGCCTGCCCCTACCCTTCTTCAGCGCCGGCGGCACCTCCATAAGCATACTGATGGCCGCCGTGGCCGTGCTGATGAACATTTCGAAAAATGAGGAATAAGATGCGCAGGAAAAAGAAGCAATCGCCCTGGCCTCTGATCGCGGCCATCGCCGTGCTGGGCATCGCCCTCTGGGTGCTGCTGGCGCGGGTGGTGTTCGTGGTGCGGGACGTGCAGGTGGAGGGCGCGGGGCAGATCCCGGCCAGCGACGTGCTGAGGCTGAGTGGCATACGCCTGGGCGGGTCCATGGGGCGTGTGGACGCGGAGCAGGTGCGCCTGGCCGTGGAGAGCGACGGCCGGCTGGCCTTTGTGGACCTTGAAAAGCGCTATCCCAATCAGATCCTGCTGACCGTGCGGCCCCGCAGTCACGACGCGGTGATGCTCCAGGGCGGCAATGTGCTGGTGCTGGATTCGGCGGGCTATGTGGCCCAGGTACTCGACCAGCTGCCGGAGAACCTGCCCTATGTCAGCGGGTTGCGCGCCTCCTATTACCAGCTGGGACGCCAGCTGGATACCGCCGACGGCCGCTGCGGGGCCATGGAGGCGGTGCTGGAGGCGCTGAAGGCCCGGGGGGCCACGCAGTACGCCTCGGAGATCAACGTGGAGGACATCGAGGACCTGCGCGTCATCACCCGTACCGGCGTGACGGTGCTGCTGGGGAACACAGAAAACATGCCGGACAAGATCGCCTGGATGGCCGCAGCGCTGTCCGACCTGGAGGCTAGGGGCGAGCGGGGCGGCAAGCTGGACGTGTACAGCGGCAGAAAGGCCGACTACATCCCGGAGGCCACGGTCGCGCCGGACCCGAAGCGCTACGGCTACGATTCGTCCACGCAAAGTGCAGGGGCCACTTCAGCGCCGGAGGCGACGGGCGTGCCGGAGAGCTGAATTCAAATTCTATGACAAACCATAGCCCCAAATTTGAAAGTATTTTGAAAACTGTCGAAAAACGGAAAAATCCGGGGTTTGCGGTTTGCATATCGAAACAATTCCATGTATAATAACGGTATATGTTGGGCTGAACATAGTGCGTAACAAAGGATAGGGTGGGTCGACTACAGATATGAAAACGCAAATTGCGGCCATTGAATTCGGAACGTCCAAGATCGTGACGGTGATCGCGCAGAACGGCGGCATGGACCGGCTGGACATCATCGGCTCGGGTACCGTGCCCTACGACGGCTATTCCGACGGCGACTGGAACACGCCGGGCCAGATGATACAGCGCGTGCGCGATTCCATCGCGGCAGCGGAGCTGGAGGCCAATTCCAAGATCAAGGAGATCTACGTTGGCGTGCCCGGGGAATACATCCACGTGCGCTCCTGTGAAACCGAGGTGGAGCTGCCCGACGGGGTGGTGGACGAAGCGGCGATCAACGCCGTGCAGGACGCCGCGGCGGACATGCTGCACATCGGCGAGGAGGGCGGCCTGGTGATGCACAGAACGCCTTCCTGGTTCATCGTGGACGACGGCAAGAAGACCATGATGCCCGGCGGGCGCGGCAGCCGGCTGCGGGCCAGGACCACCTTCATCGTGGCCGACCCCCAGTTCATCGACGACGTCTCGGAGATGATCGGGCGGCAGAACATCACGATACTGGGCTTCCTGTCCTGCACGCTGGGCGAGGGCCTGCTGGTGCTGTCGCTGGAGGAGCGCGACCGCGTGGCGGTGCTGATGGACGTGGGCTACCTGAACACCGAGATCAGCGTGGTGGAGGGCGACGCCATCATCTACCATGCCATACTTCCCAGGGGCGGCGGGCACATCACCGCCGATCTGGCCATGAAGCTGCGCATACCGATGCGCGCCGCGGAGCAGATTAAGAGGGGCTTCGTATTCAACCCCGACGAGTTCGACGCCAATTCCTTCTCCGAGGTCTTCGACGACAACGGCCGCCGGATGACCTTCCCGCGGGATCAGGTGGGTAAGATCGTCGAGGAGAGCTTCCAGGAGCTGGCGGACATGATCGACATGACCGTGCGCAACGACGTGGAACCGCTGCTGGGCAAGCGCTCCCAGGTGTTCCTCACCGGCGGCGGCATCGCGCTGATGCGCGGGGCCAGGGAGGCCCTCGCGGCGAAGATCAACCGGCCGATCAAGGTTTCCGCCGCGAAATCATCGAAATTGAACAGCCCGGTATTTTCGGCGTCTCTGGGCCTGGCCGACCTGGTGTTTGATTCCATCGAAAGCCAGGGCGGGCAGGACGAGCGCCTGTCGAGCCGCCTGAAGAACCTCTTCGGCGGGCGGGGCTGATATCCATAGACAATATATACCAAACTATACTGACGAGGGGGATGCCTTGTGTTGGAATTTGAAATGGAAGACAAGAACGTCAATAATGAGGAAGAGAACACCAACTTTGCGGCCATAAAGGTCATCGGCGTCGGCGGCGCGGGTACGAACGCGGTGAACCGCATGGTGGATTCCGGCCTTCGCGGCGTGGACTTCATCGCGGTGAACACCGACAAGCAGGCGCTGGCCATGTCCAAGGCGCCCATCCAGATCCAGATCGGTGACAAGCTGACCAAGGGCCTGGGCGCGGGCGCGAACCCCGAGGTGGGCCAGAAGGCCGCCGAGGAGAGCCGCGAAGATATCGCCAACACCATCAAGGGCTCCGACCTCGTATTCGTCACCTGCGGCATGGGCGGCGGCACCGGCACAGGCGCGGCGCCGATCATCGCCGAGACCGCACGGGAGATGGGCATACTGACCATCGGCGTGGTTTCCAAGCCCTTCCTCTTCGAGGGGCGGCAGCGCATGAAGAACGCGGAAGCGGGCATCGAGAAGCTGAAGGCCAACGTGGATACCCTCCCAACGACCGGCTGCTGTCCGTGGTCACCAAGGGCACCACGATGACCGACGCCTTCAAGATCGCCGACGACACGCTGCGCCAGGGCATTCAGGGCATTTCCGACCTGATCGCCGTGCCTTCGCTGATCAACCTCGACTTCGCCGACGTGCGCACGGTCATGCAGTCCCGCGGCCTGGCCCACATGGGCATCGGCATCGGCAAGGGCGAGAACCGCATGGTGGAGGCCGCCAAGCAGGCCATCTCCAGCCCGATGCTGGAGACCTCCATCGACGGCGCCTGCGCGGTGCTGATCAACATCACCGGCGGCCCGGATACCTCCATCATCGACATCAACGAGGCGGCCCAGCTGATCACCGCCGCCGCCGATCCCGAGGCCAACATCATCTTCGGCGCGGGCATAGACGAGAGCATGGACGACGAGGTCAAGATCACCGTCATCGCCACCGGCTTCGAGAAGCCCAGCTTCACCGATCCCCTGAAGAGCGCCATCGGCAGCGAAAGCCGCGAAGCCCCGGTGGATGAGCCGGAGCGCGCGCCCAGGACCTCCCGCTACGAGGAGGAGGAGGTCTCCCCGATCTTCGAGCGCCGCGCCCGCACCGAACGCGAGCGCCCGCCCCGCCAGAGTGCCGACACCGGCTACGAGCAGCGGGAGCAGCGCCGTGCGGAGCGCCAGCAGACCCGCCGCCCCCGCGTCTACCAGGACGAGGGCCAGGAGCAGCCCCGCACCCAGAACCGCCGGGGCTTCACTCCGGACGTCCCCAGCTTCATGAAGAAGAAGTAATCGGGTTTGCAAACCAACCGCCCTGCCATTCGGCAGGGCGGTTGGCGTATGAGGGAGGCAACTACTGATTTGTCGCACAAATCCCGAAGGGATTTGCACCACCCCTAAAACCTAACCCCTAAAACCTAAAACCTGAATACTGATTTATCGAGCACAGCTCGATAAATCAGTATTTCGCGATCGAACAGTTAGAAATTGTGATTATTTTGCGGCATATCCTTGCGTTGTCGTCACTTCAGTGCTACAATATTATAGTATTGGTATTCTAATGGAATTAAAGAATGGCTCTCCTTAGTTCTTTTACGTGTGAAGGGCGATTGAAACGATGAAGAAGACGCTTTGCCTTGTGTTGATCGCGCTGCTGACGGCGTTGACGGCCTGCCCGGCCCTGTCGGAGGCGGCGGCTGACCCCGTCGTGGTGCGGGTGGGGGACGTGACGTTTACGAAAAGCCAGCTGGAAAGCGCCGTGGATACGGACGTCACCCTCTCGGAAATGATGACCCAAAAAATACCTGACGGACGAGGAAAAGCTCCGGCAGCGGGACGAGACGATCAACCGATTCATCGGCGTGGGCCTGATCGAGATGAAGCTGCGGGACGCGGGCAAGAACGACTTCACAGGCGAGGAGGAGGAGTCGCTCAGGGCCACGGCCATGAGCCAATACGAGGCCATGTGGCAGGGCATCTGGCAGCGGGCGCAACAGTCCGACCAGGGCTTCACCGAGGATCAGGTGACCGAGTTCATGCAGGAGCAGGGCTATACCTCCGAGGCGATCTTCGAAGAATTGAAGGCCAACGAGCGCCGTCACCGGGCGGTGGAGATGTTCTGCCCCAGCATGACCCTCACCGAGGACATGGTGGAGAAGTACTACGAGGCCCAATTTCTCCTTCCCGACCGGCAGCGCTATGAAAACGACCTGGATCTCTACGAGCAGGAGGTTCCCCCGAGGGCGCCCACGAGCTGACCGCCGAGGAGCGCAGCGCCCTCAACGCCTCCGCGCTGTACTACTGCCAGACCCTGGAGCTGGAAAAGCAGATGGAGGACTGGATGGACGAATACGAGATCGAGACCCACCCCGAGCTGCTGGACGACTGATACGAATGACGGAGGCATCCCCATGAAAAAAGCATTCGCCCTGATTCTCACGCTCATACTGCTCTCCCAGGCGCTGCCCTGGACGGCCTTCGCAAAGACCGTCGATCCCATCACCGAGGCCGAGCTGAACCGCGCGCTGCAAATCGCGGGCCTGCGCCAGGACCCGGACTACCCTCAGGCCAACGCCGACGGCGTCTCAACGCTCCGGCTGACGGCCAGGGAGACCGTCTATCACAACGGCATGGAGCCGGAGGACACCTGGGACGCCCAGACCCTCATCGACTGGCTGGACGACAAGCTGACCAAGGAGTTCTACAACGTGGTCAGCGTGTTCAGCCGCGCCGACAGCCTGCTGGAGCGGATGCAGGCCGACGACCCGGCGTCCTACGCAAAATTCACCTCGGGTGAATTCGCGGGCTACGAGGACATGCTGCGCCAGTTCATGTTCGACACCGAGGTCATCGAGGAGAGTGCCCACTTCCTGAGGGATCGCCTGGGCGATTACACCGCGCTGATCGAGAACACTGCCGAGACGCTGGCCAACCGGTCGGGCAGCCTGTACGAGACCGAGCAGCTGCGCCTGTCCCAGCGCGTCCGCGAGGCCACCGACGCCCTGGCCGACCTGCGCGGCCAGGTGCTGGACTTCGACCGGCAGGAGCGGCGGGAGATGCAGATCTGCCAGAGCGTCATCGACGGTGAAACAGAGCCGGAATTTTCCCAGTGGCTGCACGCGCTGTTGACCTCGGTGGACGAACCGCAGACCGTCAACGTGTCCGCCAACCAGGTTCGCGTCGTGGGCAATGACACCCGCCTGTCGCGGCTGGGGGCGGGCGGCAGCGTGCTGGGCAACGCCGACCCCGGGGACGTTTACATCACGGTCATCGACAAGAACGAGTTCGCCCTGGAGTTCCACGGCGTCGACGGCGTGCCCCTGGCCGGCGTCAGGGCGACGGTGAAGGACTGCAACAACCCCGATACGGTGATCGAGGGCGTTTCGGCTGAAAAAACCGGCAACATCGTGTTCGACGCCACGAAGTTCGTCAACGACTACGATTACGGCATGGAGCTGATCATCGATGTGGACGCCAGCGCCGCCGGCTACCGCAGCTTTTACATCCCCTGGGCGCTGGTGACCCAGGGCACGCCCCTGATCTATGACCTGACGCCGCTGACCGGCCCGGTGACGGAGGGCGAAGCCGTACAGACCAACGCGGAAGGCAGCGTCAAGCCCTATGCCTATTCCTGCACCTTCAATAATTTCGACATACTCTACGATGACAAGAAGACCGAGATTTCCCCGGTGAACGACGCCCAAATCAGCTTCGTGCTGGAAATCGTCCACGCCAAAGGCGAGCGCCCCGTGAACCCGACGCTGCATTACAAGGCTTACGATTATGACAATTTGACGACCCGGTGGGTGGAGATGAAGCCGACACAGGATCCCGTCAGGGATTCGGACACCCACACCCGGTATGTTTACACCGCTGATTTCAAGCGCTGCCTGGCCACCGGCCTGATCACGGAGGATTCCCCCTATTTCACCATCCGGGAGACCGGGGAAAGGATCAATACCAAGCTGACGCCCATCCGCGCCAAGGTGGACCAGCCCATCTATACCGGCCAGGAGCCCATCAACCCCATGACCTCGGTCCTGGGCGGCGGCTTCGGCTTTGATTTCAACATCCCCGTCATCGGGGGCAAGTTCGGCGTGAACCTGCCCTTTGAGCAGAATCTGCCGAAGGTGTTTTACGACCCCGTCGGCTATGTCACCGTGTCCTGGGGCAGCTCGCTGGTTCCCCAATCCGCTACGGAGAAATTCTCCTGGAAGAACACGGAGGCCGAGCGCTACGACAAGGCCATGAAGCAGTACGAGCACGCGATCAGCGTGACCCAAAAGAAGCAGGCCACCGGCAAGGCCAGCAATGTGTACAAGGGCATCCTTCCCCGTGAGGGCCAGGCCCGCATGAAGCTGGATTTCGGCGCGTTTGTGGCCGGCTCGGGCAAATTTGAAGAGGACGGCTCCAGAACGCTGGGAGCCTTCAGCTTCATGGCGGGTCTCAACGTGGTGTTCACCCAGGAATACACCCAGATGCTCACCATCGGCCCCGTGCCGCTGTACATCGGCTATGTGTTCAGCCTCTCCGCGGGCATCGGCGTCGACGGCTTCCACGTCACCTTCAAGGTGGACAAGGACGGCAAGCCCTACGACCCGCACTTCAAGCCGCTCAAGAACATCACCATCACCATTCGCATATCGCTGACGGCCACGCTGGGCTTTGGAATCAAGGGCCTGGCCTCGGCGTGGGTCTCCGCCATGGGCATGATCAACATCATCATAGCGCTCAACCTGGATGCACCCGCCACCATCACCGTCACCCTCCAGGCCATCGTGTCCGTCGGGTTTGAGATCTTCTGGATCAAGTATTCCCGGACTGCATGGGATTCGCCCGTGTACCAGGTCTACCCGAACGGCAGCAACGCCAACGCGGCCGCGGGCCTGTTCGCCGCCTACGCCAACGACGATGCCGGGGACGACCCAAAAGCGCCACAGGTGGACATCGTGGGCACCGAGCCGGCGCGCTATCCGGCGATGGCGCCGGCGGCGGAGGCCATAGATACGAACTATCCGGGCACAGATATCCGGGCTGTTAATTACAAGGATAGCGACTATATATTCTATATTGAGAGACCAACCACGTATTGCCAGCTCGGTATCGAGGACAAGACTCATGGGGTGGCGGTCAGGCTCGGGTGGTATATTGTTGGTGACCTATACAAACGGTTTGTTCATTATAATGAGTACAAGGTATGCGGCTACGATGTTTACAACGACGGCAGGTACCTGCATCTGATCGCCGTGCTCGCCAGATCGATAGACAAAGACGGCAAGCCCATACCCGGCGGAACGGAACAGGATCCAAATATTATCGTTTGCTATGTGGAGTTCAACGACGCTATGAAGTTTCCCACAATCCCCTTATCAAAAAATAAAGTTCTCTTTTACCCCTGGATTCCCACGGTAGATAATTTCCTGTCGCCGATTTGCAGCAAACCAAAGATCGAGTGGGCCGGAGAGAGCGGCATGGGTCAGGTGGAGGTTTACGGCGCGTTGTTCGGACAAAACGACAGTGAGAGAATGTCCCAGTACAACCTGTTCTACATTCTGCCGGACAAGGATGTGATGGAGATTTGTGGTGACCTGCTTATTCACAACGGGTATGACGATGGACCGGCACGACTGCGCTATGGCTTTGATTATAAACGGGTGCAATCGCATTCCAGTATGCGCAGCAGGAATCTTGATTATGACGGTACCGACGAGGATGATGATTTCCACTACACCAAAATTCCCGGTTTCGTTGCGCTGGATGTGAAAAACTATGGCCAGAAGCCGTGCTATATCGTGCTGTTCGATTACTACATGAACTTCCCGTGGCCGTATTCAGTCAGGAGGTATAAAGGCAAGGTCAAGCTCGAATCGGATTATTGCCAAGAAGCGATCGTATTGGCGGAGGGTGACATCACCAGCTTCGAGATGCTCCAGCAACTGGCCCCAGACGGGAAGAACTTCTCCCAGACGATCTTTTACATGGACAGGGAGACAGTGGGCGACCGGGTGGAGAACCGCCTGAAGAGCATCTATGTCGCGCCCAGAACCATCTCCAAAGGCGGCGTCAATTATGGCATGGGTCGGGGGGATTTCAACATCACCTATAAGGACTACGACCTCAGCATTCCCGCTACCGAATTCCATGCGGTGTCCATCGGCGCTTCCCAATACCTTTACTGGCTGACCACCGCGCCGAAGGAGAAGGACAGCGACCCGGACGTCTGGCGCATCGGTGGCGTGTACTACGATTCGTCCACCAATTCCTTCTCCGACGAGCTGGTGATCGCCGAGTTCACGCTGCCGGATGTCGACTATAATGGCAAGAAATACCCGGCGGTGCCCCAGGAAATCACGCTGACGGACAAGAAGGTGGGCTATATCACCGTCAAACCGGATACCGGTGAGCAGGATCAGAACATCCCGGAGGCGACGCTGTACAAATTTGACATCACGCTGGCGACCTCCATGAAGCTGCAAAAGGCGGCGATGATCGAGACCACGGCGCTCCAGGGCGATTTCCTGCGCACCCAGTTCACCGCGCTGAACGACGGCAACATGGGCATCGGCAGCTTCGACGTGGATGCGATGCTGCTGGACAAGAACGGCAACGAAATCGAGAAGGTCGAGACCCTGCACACCGGCCTGCTGATTCCCGCCCACAGCTATACAAAGCTGTTCCACGGCGGGGAGAAGACCGTGGCCACCGGCGAGCAGGCCATCTACCGGGACAAGGATTTCCAGTATTCACCCCGCCGACAGGACTGGACCGTGAAGGAAACCGCGGTGACCACCTACTTTGACAATCATGTATGGTCGTCGAGCCACACCAAGACCGTGGGCAGCAGCTCCAGCTACGTGTCCACCGGCGTGCTGGTGCCCGGCTCCATGGGCTGCTTCGTGGGCAACATCAAGGTCCCCGACGACTGGCACGGCAATTACGACCTGCGGCTGAAGCTGCATAATATCTCCGTGTACGACAACTACCTGGCCGCCTCCGCCCTGGCGAAGACGAATCCGGAGCTGTTCGCCGAAGCGGGCACGGTCAGCAACGCTGCCGCTGCGGCGAACCGGGCGAAGCTGGCCGAGTACGGCGTCCACCGGCTGGACTACGCCCTGAACGAACAGACCGGCAAGCTGGAGCTTCAAAACCGGGGCGAGCTGGTCGCCAACGCTGGCGAGGACGCGGTGAGCCTGTACGCGCTGGAGGTGGACGCGCCTGAGAGCCTGGAGGTCAACTTCGACGTTCACGACATCGACGTCAGCCACCGGCTGCGCACCGATCACAAGGGCGACGAGATCCTGGACATCACGCTGCACAACTACTACCACAACGGCGAGGCGATCGAGCTGACCTGCGCCATGTACCTGGACAACAGCAGCGAGCCGATGTACGTCAGCCTGCCCTACAGGCCCGAGGCGATGGCCGCCGGGACGACCACCACCATCTCCGTGCCGCTGAAGGCGCTGTTCGACCCCGACAAGGTGCAGTCCGCCCGGTTCGAATTCACCCCCCGGGGCATCAAGGAAACCGCCGTGCTGAACAACGGCTTCACCATCTATCCCCACGGCGGGGGCGACGAACTGCGTTTCACCCGGCAGCCCGAGGATGTGACCGCCCAGGCGGGCGAGGACGTGAGCTTCCAGGTGGAGGTCGCCGGTGGCAAGCCGCCCTATACCTACCAGTGGCAGGTGTGGGACCCCGAGCATGAAAAGTGGGTCGACCTGCCCGGCTTCACCGAGCCGACCCTGAGCCGCAAGGACATCGAGAAGCAGTGGGACGGCGCGCGCTTCCGCTGCGTCGTGACCGACGCCGAGGGCGCGCAGATCGTCAGCCGGGAGGTCACCCTGCATGTGCGCGACGGCGTGGACACCGGCGATCATTCCAACCTGCAGCTGTACCTGGCCGTGGCCCTCGTGGCGCTGGCGCTGCTGGGCTTACTGCGCAGGAGGACCCGTAAGGGTTAACAAAGCAGCATAGAAGGAGATACAGAAGTCAGGATGCCGAGCTGCAACGGGACAGGTTTATCATTCCTTTAATTTTCACAGTTCCTATTGACATACCGGGTAAATAGGCATATACTCCTGTCAAAAGGAGGCGGAAACGATGGCAGGGAAGCATTTCTGTGGCGCATATGCTCTGATGTGTTGTCGCAGGGCCTGTTTTGCCATGTCCGCGCGCCGGTGATGTTTAAAAGGGTGAACCCATACAGCGGCCGCAGGCCGCTGTTTCTTTATGCGATGGAGGAGGTCATTCCCTTGGATACGTCCTTTATGGTCAAATTCCTGCCCATGTACGTCAAGGCCGCGGGCCTGACGCTGCGGCTGGGTCTGGCGGGCATCGCGCTGTCGCTGGTGGTGGGGGCGCTGTGCTGCATGGCGCGGCACTTCCGCGTGCCGGTGCTGGACAGGGTCGCGGGGGTCTATATCGAGCTGGCCCGCAATACGCCGCTGCTGGTGCAGCTGTTCTTCCTGTACTTCGGCCTGCCGAAGGTGGGTATCAAGCTGGACGCCGAGACCTGCGCGGTGGCGGGGCTCACCTTCCTGGGCGGGGCCTATATGGCGGAATCGCTGCGCAGCGGGCTGGAGTCGGTGGACAGGGTCCAACAGGAATCGGGCATGTGCATCGGTCTGACGCCGCTGCAAAACCTGCGCTATGTGATACTGCCCCAGGGGCTGGCCACGGCCATACCCTCCATCGGCGCGAACGCCGTGTTCCTGATCAAGGAGACCAGCGTGTTCAGCGCCGTGGCCCTGGCTGACCTGATGTACGTGGCGAAGGACCTGATCGGCATGTACTACAAGACGGACGAGGCGCTATTGATGCTGACGCTTTCGTACCTGACGCTGCTGCTGCCGATATCGATCGCGTTCACGCTGCTGGAGAGGAGGCTGCGCCATGCGGGATTTGGCAGTGCTGTTTAAGGGCAACAACCCGGCCCGGCTGCTGGGCGGCCTGGGCGTGACGCTGAAGCTGTCGCTGATTTCGGTGGTCCTGTCCATCGCCCTGGGTCTGGTGGTGGGGGTGCTGATGACGCTGAAAAACCCGGTGGTGCGGGCGGTGACGCGGCTGTGGCTGGAGACGGTGCGCATCGTGCCCCAGCTGGTGCTGCTGTTCCTGGTGTATTTCGGCATGGCAAAGGCCTTCAATTTGCAGATGTCCGGCGAGACGGCGGCGGTGATCGTGTTCACCTTCTGGGGCGCGGGGGAGATGGGCGACCTCGTGCGCGGGGCGATCACCTCGATTCCCGTTCACCAGCGGGAAAGCGGCGCGGCCCTGGGGCTGACCCAGGGGCAGGTCTGGGCCCACGTGCTGCTGCCCCAGGCGGCCCGGCGTCTGGTGCCCCAGGCCATCAACCTGACCACCCGCATGATCAAGACCACCTCGTTGGTCATGCTGATTGGCGTGGTGGAGGTGCTGAAGGTGGGCAGCCAGATCATCGACGCCGCCCGCTACGACGCCCCCCAGGGCGCGGTGTGGGTCTACGGGGCGGTGTTCCTGCTGTACTTCTTCGCCTGCTGGCCCATATCGCTGCTGGCGAAGCATCTGGAGAAGCAGTGGGCGTGTCAGGAGGGGTAAAATGAGCGGATACGTGCTTGAAATCAAGAACCTGAAAAAGAGCTTTGACGGCAACGGGGTGCTGGACGGCATCGACCTGGCCATGGGGGACGGGGAAGTCGTGGTGGTGGTCGGGCCCAGCGGCTGCGGCAAGAGCACGCTGCTGCGCTGCGTCAACGGCCTGGAGACGCCGGATTCCGGCGAGATCCTGCTGGACGGCGCGCCGATTTCCGGCATGGACATGGTGCAGGTACGCCGCCAGATCGGCATGGTGTTCCAGAGCTACGACCTGTTTCCCCACATGGATGTGCTGGGCAATCTGAGCCTCGGCCCGGTGAAGGCCTTGAAGCGCTCCAACGACGAGGTGAAGGCCGAGGCCGTACAGGCGCTCGCGCGGGTGGGACTGGCGGACAAGCTGCACGCGCTGCCCCGCCAGCTCTCCGGTGGCCAGAAGCAGCGGGTGGCGCTGGTGCGGGCCATGCTGATGCACCCCCGGCTGCTGCTGTTGGACGAGATCACCGCCGCCCTGGACCCGGAGATGGTGCGGGAGGTGCTTAACGTGGTGCTGGACCTGGCAAGGGACGGCCGGACGATGCTGATCGTGACCCACGAGATGCGCTTTGCCGAGGCCGTAGCCGACCGGGTGCTGTTCCTGGAGGGGGGGAAGGTGGTGGAGGAGGGCAGGCCTGCCGACTTTTTCCACCATCCCCAAACCCCCCGAGCCCGGGCGTTCCTGGACACCTTCGAGTTTGACACGGTTAAAAAGGCGTAAACCCCTTGACAGGAAAATGGGATGGCGCTATAATCTTATCAATCCGATAGACATTAAAGGGAGGCGCGCCACATGTTCAATTACGTGATCAGCTGCATGTGTTGTATGTGCCGGGGGCGCCATCCAATGCCCTGTCGGCCGTCTTAGCGTGCATGCGCGCAAGCGGGAAACGGCGGGCCGGATTGGATGCGCAGATCGTCCAATCCGGCCCGTTGTTTTATGTACGACCCCCTATAACCCGACGACAATTTGAAAAGGAGCGTTAACCATGAAAAAGCTGTTTGCATTGATTCTGGCACTTGCCCTCGTACTGTCCCTGACCGCCGGCGCGCTGGCCGACGCCAAGGCCCGCAGCCTCGACGAAATCAAGGAGAGCGGCAAGCTGGTCATCGGCGTGTTTTCCGATAAGAAGCCCTTCGGCTATGTGGACGAATACGGCGAATACCAGGGCTACGACGTCTACTTCGCCCGCCGCCTGGCCCAGGACCTGGGCGTCGAGCTGGAGCTGGTGAGCGTGGACGCGCCGAACCGTGTGGAGTACCTGACCAGCGCCAAAGTGGATATCATACTGGCCAACTTCACCGTGACGCCGGAGCGGGCCGAGGTGGTGGACTTCGCGCTGCCCTACATGAAGGTGGCCCTGGGTGTGGTCAGCCCCGACGCCGCGCTGATCACCTCGATCGAAGACCTGAGGGGCAAGAAGCTGATCGTCTCCAAGGGCACCACCGCCGAGACCTGGTTTACCGCCAACGAGCCCGAGGTGGAACTGCTGAAGTTCGACACCTACACCGAGACCTTCAATGCCCTGCTGGACGGCCGCGGAGACGCCCTGTCCACCGACAACACCGAGGTGCTGGCCTGGGCCATCGAAAATCCCGGCTTCACCGTGGGCATCGAGAGCCTGGGCAGCCTGGACACCATCGCCCCCGCGGTGCAGAAGGGCAACGATACCGTGCTGGCTTACATCAATGAAGAGATCGAGGCCCTGGCTGCCGAGCAGTTCTTCCACGCCGACTACGAGGCCACGCTGAAGGACGTCTACGGCGACGCGGTCGACCCAGACAACCTTGTGGTCGAAGGCGGCGCGATCGAATAGGCGACCGGGCGGAACGGTTAAGGAAATACCGCACAATACGGCGGCACATCTGGCGGTGCCTTTTCCGACATCTGCTGCTTGCAGATTTCTCGGGCGCTCGAACCCAGTAAACCTTCGAAATCTGCAATTGCATCTGTCGAAAAATTCACTCGCCAGCTGACCACCTTAATTGCGCGGTATTTCCTTAAGTACAGGAGGCGGCGCTCTGAATGGAGCGCCGCCTCCTGTTGCCATACACCCAGAGAGTGCATGGCAACACCGTTTCCTTTAATTTATTTCAAATTGTGGTCATATTGGTATTGCACAGCGTCATTATTTATGGTATCATAATTACAATATTGGTCGACGTGTAACGGATTGCAAATTTGCGTGCGCGACCGGAGGAGGGGTATTTTCTATGAGGGGATCCTATGTCGTCAAGAGGGCGTTCAGCCTGGTACTGATCGCGGTGATGCTGGTTGCGTCCGCAGTGCCGGCTTTCGCGTCCAGCAAGAGGGGAAGCGGTTCCTATGTCGTCACGACCGTCGATAAGGGCGACCGGCTCAATGTTCACGCGACCGCGTCGATCGACGGCAGGGTCATCGGCCACCTGAAGAAGGGCACGGTCGTCGTATACAAGTCCTACAAGAACGGTTGGTGGAAGGTGGCCTACTACGGCGGCAGCGGCTATGTGGACAGGAAGTATCTGACCTCCGTCACCGACCTGCCTGGCGCAAAGTACAAGGCCGTGACGAAGGTACCCGTGTATGCCAAGGCCAGCAAGAGCTCGAAGTATCTGACTACGCTAAAGACGGATATGAAGGTTTCCATCACCGGGAAGAGCAACAGCTGGGTGCGCATCAAGCGCGGTTCCTACGTCGGCTGGGTGGTCGGCAAGTACCTGCGCAGGGTGAGCTGATCGGAAGGTAATGTCCGGTATAAAAGAGGTCGGTTTCCCGGCCTCTTTTATACTGGACAATTCCCATACTTATGCGCTATAATAACTGTGACGATTTCTGAAACCGCGTTTCATAGAACAAAGAAAGGGTGTTTGCGATGATTTCCTGGAAAAACCTGGACACACTGGCGGCTTTTAAGAAGCTCTCCGGCATGAAGGACCGGGTCGACCTGCCCAAGGCGATGGCGGGCGAGGTCGGCGCGCAGCGCGTGGCGAAGTATTGCGTGCCCATGGCCGGCGGCCTGGTGTACAACTACGCGGCGAAGGCCGTGGACGACGAGGTGCTCTCTGTGCTGTGCGCGCTGGCGGACGAGGCCCAGCTGGCCGAAAAGTATCGGGCGCTGCTGGAGGGCGAGATCATCAATACCGGCGAAAAGCGCCGGGTGCTGCACCAGCTGACCCGCGGCCAGCAGGGCGCGGACGTGGTGGCCGACGGTGTCAACAAGCGGGAATTCTATGTGGCCCAGCAGCAGAAGGCCGCCGACTTCGCCAGGAAGGTGCACGCCGGCGAGATCGCCAACGCCGCGGGTGAGAAGTTCACCACCGTGGTGCAGATCGGCATTGGCGGCAGCGACCTGGGCCCCAGGGCCATGTACCTGGCGCTGGAGCAGTGGGCCCGCCAGTGCGGCGCCCTGAAGATGGAGGCCCGCTTCATCAGCAACGTGGACCCGGACGACGCGGCCAGCGTACTGCAGGGCATCGATGTGGCCCACGCGCTGTTCGTGCTGGTGTCCAAGTCCGGCACCACGCTGGAGACCCTGACCAACGAGGCCTTCGTGAAGAACGCCCTGAAGGGCGCGGGGCTGGACGCCTCGAAGCACATGGTGGCCGTCACCAGCGAGACCTCCCCCCTGGCCAAGAGCAGCGATTACCTGGCCGCCTTCTTCATGGACGATTACATCGGCGGCCGCTATTCCTCCACCAGCTGCGTGGGTGGCGTGGTGCTGTCCCTGGCCTTCGGCCCCGAGGTGTTCGCTCGTTTCCTGAATGGCGCGGCCGAGGCAGACGCGCTGGCGAAAAATCCCGACCCGATGAAGAACCCCGCCATGCTGGACGCGCTGATCGGCGTGTACGAGCGCAACGTCCAGGGCTGGCCCGCCACCGCGGTGCTGCCCTATTCCCAGGCGCTCAGCCGCTTCCCGGCCCACCTGCAGCAGCTGGACATGGAATCCAACGGCAAGTCCGTCAACCGTTTCGGCGAGCCTGTGGGTTACGCCACCGGCCCGGTGATCTTCGGCGAACCCGGCACCAACGGCCAGCATTCCTTCTATCAGCTGCTCCACCAGGGCACCGACATCCTGCCGCTGCAGTTCGTGGGCTTCCGCGAGAACCAGCTGGGCGTGGATGTGGACATCCAGGGCAGCACCAGCCAGCAGAAGCTGTGCGCCAACGTGGCGGCCCAGATCATGGCCTTCGCCTGCGGCAAGGCCGACGAGAACCCCAACAAGGCCTTCGCCGGCGGGCGTCCCTCGTCCATCATCGTGGGCGACCGGCTGACCCCCGAGAGCCTGGGCGCGCTGCTTTCCCACTTTGAGAACAAGGTGATGTTCCAGGGCTTCTGCTGGAACGTGAACAGCTTCGACCAAGAGGGCGTGCAGCTGGGCAAGGTGCTGGCCAAGCGCGTGCTGGCCCACGACACCGACGGCGCCCTGAAGGCGTACAGCGATCTGTTGAATATCTGAGCATAACGTGCAGAACAGCCGGGGCACCGCCCCGGCTGTTCATTGAAGGAGGACATAGACATGTACATCCAGGACGACGGCATTCGGCTGAACGCGAAGCTGGACATGCCTTCGAATTACCGGCCGGGGATGAAATGCCCGTTGGTGGTGGTCATCCACGGCTTTACCGGGCACATCGAGGAGCCGCACATCATTGCCGTGTCGAAGGGCATCAACGACGTCGGCTTCGCCACCCTGCGGGCGGACATGTACGGCCACGGCCACAGCGACGGCGAATTCAGGAAGCATACCCTGTACAAGTGGCTGACCAATGCGCTGACGGTGATCGACTACGCCAGGGGCCTTGACTTTGTCACCGACCTCTATCTCTGCGGCCATTCCCAGGGCGGGCTGCTGGTGATGCTGGCGGCGGCGATGAAGCACGACGTCGTCAAGGGCCTGATCCCGCTGTCCCCGGCCTGCATGATCCCGGAGATCGCCCGCAGCGGCGAGCTGCTGGGCGAGCGTTTCGACCCGGACCACATCCCCGAGGTGCTGCACGGCTGGGGCGATTTGGAGCTGGACGGCAACTACGCCCGGGTGGCCCAGACGATCCACGTGGAGGAGGCCATCGACCGCTATACCGGGCCGGTGCTGCTGATCCACGGCGACGCGGACGAGGCCGTGCCGGTGGAGTATGGCGTCAGGGCCGCCGAGCGATACGCGAACGGCAGGCTGGTGCTGATCCCCGGCGACGACCACTGCTATGACCGGCACCTCGACCGGGTGGTGACAGAGGTGCAGGACTGGCTGCGGCAATTCTGACCGATGGCGCACCCGTTCACCCTTGTCGGCGTGGATGATAACGGGGTGAATAATTGTATTCATTCGGTTCTGAACAGATGCGCATAGTTTTGTAACATTATTGCAATCCAATTGTGAATAACATTGGTAGGAAAAGCGTTGCCCGAAAAGCGTGATTCAGGTATAATTTAAAAAACTAAGGCCGTTCAATCAGCCCTTCATATCATCAATCACGAAACGAAGGTGCGTCAGCTTGCAGCGAAAGCGCGCGCGGCGAATCCGCTATCGGCCGGGGAATGCCCTGAAGCCGCGCTTTTTGCGCGTAAAAATGCCGGTAAAGCGGCGGCGCAGGCGCTTCCGCGTGGTCAACCGGCGGCGGTTCATCGCGGCCCAGGCTGTGCTGGCGCTGGTCGTGGTGGTGGCACTGGGGCTGTCCGCGTCGGTGATCGTGCGCAGCATCCGCACCGCGCGGCTGAACCGCCAGCTGGCGGATCTGTACGGGGTCAGCGGGGAAACGATGATGGCGGAAATCGCCGCGCCGCCCGTCGGGGACGGGAGCGCTCCGGCCTTCGCCGCACAGGCGGCGGGCGCGTCCTCTTCGCCCTATGGGGAGCTGTCGATGATGGTGATGCCGGACGGCTCGCCCATCGTCATACCCGAGACGTTGGCGCTGCCGACGGAGGCGGCGAGCGCCCCGCAGACGGCGGCCTTCCACCGCACCGATCTGGACATCCTGCCGGAGATGCGTCAGCTGGCCCAGAAGAACCCGGACACGGTGGGTTGGATCAGCATATCGGGCACGGTGCACCTGCCGGTGGTCTACCGGGACAACGTGTTCTACCTGGATCACGACTTCTCCGGCGCGAAGAACGCCTCCGGAACGCTGTTCCTGGACGAAAATTCACCGATCAACGAGGACACCCAAAACCTGCTGATCCACGGCCACAGCATGAACGACGGCAGTATGTTCGGCATACTGACCCACTACCGCAAGCTGGATTTCGTGCGGCAGCACCCGATGATCGCCTTCAGCACCCTCTGGGAAAAGGAGAGCTATGCCGTGTTCGCGGTGCTGCAGGTTTCCTCGAAGGTCGATGACGCCAATTACTTCAACTACTTCTCGAATCCGGTCTTCGCTTCGGCGACTGACTTCGAAGCCTATATCGACGCGGTGGAGGCGCGGTCGATGTTCCAGATCCCCGTGGACGTGGAGCCCGACGACGCGCTGCTGACCCTGTCCACCTGCCTGGACGACGACCGCCTGGTGGTGCTGGCCCGACGACTGCGTCCCGGCGAGTCGAAGGACGCGGTGATCTCCGCGGTGGAAGAGGCCTATAAATCCTGATAAAAAACGAAAGAACGCCCTCGATGCATGCGCATCGAGGGCGTTCTTTCTCAGTCATTCCGCGTCAATCCCCATCCGCGTCAGGTAGCCCTGCAGCGCCTCAAAGGAGGGGCGGCTGATGACTCGGGTGATTGCGGCGGCTTCGGTGTGGGCCTCCTGCTCGGGCACGCCGGACTGGACCAGCAACCGCTGGAAATAGCGGCAGCTGTCCCGGTGCCCGGTGGCGCGGCGCTCGCCGGCTTCGGTCAGCAGCAGCGCGCCGTGGGGTCCGACCTCGACCAGTTGTTGTACGGTCATCTGCTTCAGCGCCATGCTGACGCAGGCCTTGGAATTGCCCAGGTGGTTGGCTACGTCCACGGAACGAACGATGGGGATGCGCTGGCGCAGCGCCAGTATCGCGCCCAGGTAGCGGTCCAGCGTGGTGTCGCTGATCACGCGGGGGGTTTTTGCCTTTTTTTCCATCGGCGCTCCTTTCACGGCCTTTCCGACGACGCGTTGGCGAGCCGGTAATCGGAGGGTGTCATGCCGGTCATCTTCTTGAACACGTGGGAAAAGTGCGCGGAGGATACAAAGCCCACCTGCTCGCCCACCTGCGATATGCTGATGCTCCCGCTGCGCAGCAGGGCCTTGGCCCGCTCACAGCGGATGTGGTTGTGGTACCACAGCAGCGTATGGCCGGTGTTGGCCTTGAATACCCGAAGCAGGTAGCTGCCGTTGACGAACAGGGCGTCTGCCACCGCCTGCAGCGAGAACTTCTCTTCGCTGTGGGCTTCCACGTATTCCCTGGCCGCGCGGGTCAATCCCCGGCCCGCGTCCCTGCGCGATTCCATCTCCCGGTTCACGCGGCGCTGCTGCTGCGTCATGTCCCGTCGCCTCACTTGCGTAGTTTATATTCACTAATATATGTTAGCACATAATAACCCATGGTGCCAGTGGTGATACAGAAAAAGTCAAAAACAGACAAGTTAAGATCGGAGGAAATTTTGATTTAACGGGCTGTGTTCGATGAATCAGAATTTCTCGCTCCTGTTAGTCATGCTAAATATTAGTTAACTAAAACAAATAGTCAATTTCAGAATAGCACCTCTGGTTAGATTATGCTAAAATAATGTCTGCGGATTAGTGATACAAAACAAACTGTAATCCGCGCGTCTGCCGAACGGCGGGCGAGGAAAGGAAGTCCTTTGAGCATGAACAGAAGGTCCTTCGCCTGGCTTGGCGTCGTCGTCATGCTGGCGATGCTGTTGATGAATCTGTGCGCGCCTGTCCTGGCCGAGGCGGATACCCGATGGGCCGACGCCGCGGATGAGATCGATAAATACCTGGACGCCGCCTTCGAGTCCTACCTGGACGGCGACGCTACGGCGGCCTACGACAACGTCAGCAACGCCTATTTCCGGGTGTACGAGACCACTGGCTTCGAGCGCCAGACCATGAGCTACATCTCCGGCAACCGCAAGAACGCCGTGGAGATGCAGTTCTCCGCCTGCAAGTCCGAGGTCAAGAAGGAAAACACACAGCAGGACGTCATCGTGCGCGTGCGCTCGGCGCTGGTCAAGCTGAAAAGCATGATCCGCGAGGACGGCAACAAGCTGGCGGCCCAGCAGGGCGGCGCGCAGAGCGAGAATAAGTGGTACAAGCGGGGCGAGCTGGTCTCCACCGATCCCTATCCCGAATACTCCGCCGATCCCAACGCGGCCCAGAAGTACGAAAGCTGGTACGAGGCCGCCACGCTGGTGAAGGAGCTGTTGGATACGGCCTACATGGGCTATCTGGACAAGGACTTCGAGGCGGCCAGTGACAACCTCAACACCGCCTACTACAGCGTCTACGAGGAATCCGGCCTGAGCCACAGGATCTACACCGACCTGTCCCAGGGCGACCGGCAGAACATGGAGGCCCAGTTCGCCAACCTGCGCAGCCTGGTGGCGACGGCGGCGGAGAAGTACCAGAAGAACAAGTACCGCACCACCACCGACAAGGCCAAGAACACCGTGCTGAAGCTGGCCAGGCGCATCGACGAGCAGGAGGCCGAGGCCAAGGCGGCTGCCGCCGCGGAGGCGGGCCAGACCGAAGCGGCCGTCGAGGAGGAAAAGCCCAGCGATCCGCGGCTGCTGACCTTCCTGGGCGCCTTCGGCATCATCGTGCGCGAGGGTCTGGAGGCCATACTGGTCATCGCCGCCATCATCGCCTATCTGAAAAAGAGCGGCAATCCGGGCAAGAGCCTGAAGAACGTGTACATCGGCGCGGTCTGCGGCATCGCGGCGTCCTTCGTCGCGGCGGCGGTGCTGGCCTGGGCCAAGCGGGCCTTTACCAGCGCCGGTATGGCCCAGGAGATCATCGAGGGTATCACCGCCCTGATCGCCGTGTGCGTGCTGTTCTACGTATCCAACTGGATGATCTCCAAGGCAGAGGCCGCCTCCTGGAGCCGTTACATCGATAACCGGGTCCAGTCCTCCCTGGAGCAGGGCAGCTCCTTCGCCCTGGCCTTTACGGCGTTCCTGTCGGTGTTCCGCGAGGGCGCCGAGGTGGTGCTGTTCTACCAGCCGATGCTCTCCGAGGGCAACCCCGGCATGGTCTGGGCAGGCTTCGGCGTGGGCTGCGTGGTGCTGGTGTTCGTCTACCTGGCCATCACGAAGCTGTCCGTCAAGCTGCCGCTGAAGGTGTTCTTCACCGCCACGTCCATACTGATGGCCGTGATGTGCGTCTCCTTCCTGGGCAGCGGCATCAAGGAGCTGGCCGAGGGCAACGTGTTCGACCTGTCCCTGCGGGTGCCCGGCATCCCCGAGAACGACGTGATCCAGGTGTTCGGCATCTATCCCTATCTTGAGACCCTGGTGCCCCAGCTGATCCTGTCGATCATACTGCTGGTGACCTTCATGATGGCCCACTATCGCGGCAAGCTCGATGCCCAGAAGGCCGAGTATGAAGCGAAGATCGAGGCCATGCGCGCTGAATACGCGACGAAGAATTAGGAATCAGGAATGAGGAATCAGGAATGAGGAATTAGGAATTCAGATAGCCGGGCTCTTCGTTTCGCATCCTTCATTCCTCATTTCTCATTCCTCATTAAAAAACGGTTCTCCACGCCTCCTGCCCCGCGCAGGGCGCGTTGAAGATACAAACATCAATATTATTAATTGGGAGGCAAATCACATGAAGAAGTTTCTTGCTCTGCTGCTGGCCGTTATGATGCTCAGCGTTTCCGCTTTCGCCCTGGCCGAGGAGGCCGGTTTCGACGAGTTCGAGCTGGGCGTTGAGGGTGAGCAGACCGTGGATTTCATGACCATGGCGATGGTGTACTTCCAGCCCGTGGACATGGCGCCCTCGGACCTGGCCGCTTCCAAGGAGGATTCCGACCTGCACATCGAGGTTGACCTGACCGCCAACGAGAACCCCTATTCCTTCCCGGTGGACGGCTGGGTGCCCTATCTGAGCATCGACTACGTCATCAACGACAAGGACGGCAAGGAGATCGCTACCGGTTCCATGATGCCCATGGCGGCTTCCGACGGCCCCCACTACGGCAACAACATCGCC
>CACWZI010000044.1 GCA_902765305.1 uncultured Eubacteriales bacterium | reverse complement strand
CCACGAAGACACCCAAGCCCACGGTGAAACCGACGAAGACCCCCAAGCCAACCAGGACGCCGAAGCCCACGGTGAC
Source organism: uncultured Eubacteriales bacterium (assembly GCA_902765305.1). Lineage (GTDB taxonomy): Bacteria > Bacillota > Clostridia > Christensenellales > Aristaeellaceae > UBA2862. The sequence goes on along the minus strand of CACWZI010000044.1, from coordinate 21,900 downwards.
GCCAAAGCCGACCGCAACACCCACGCCCACGCCGAAGCCCGCCGACCCGGATTTCACGCTGCTGGCGCGGATGACGGTGACGGGCGACAGCAAGACGGCGCTGAAGATCGCCTGGACGAAGGTCAAGGGCGCGGACGGCTATGACATCTTCTTTGCCAAGTGCGGCAAGAGCTTCAAGCTGAAGAAGACGGTCAAGGCGACGGAATCCCGGGTGGTCCGGTTCAAGGGCCTGGACAAGCGCAGGTGCTACAAGGGCTATGTCAAGGCCTGGAAGAAGGTCGACGGCAAGAAGACCTACATCGGCAAGGCCAGCCCCCAGGTGCACGCGGTCTCGGGCGGATACACGAACCATGAGTGCAACACGCGGTCGGTGAAGCTGAACAAGACGCGCCTGACCCTGAAGGCGGGCCGGAGCAGCACGCTGAAGGCGACGCTGAAGGGCGTGAAATCGGGCATGAAGCTGGTGGCTCACGTCACGAAGGTGCGCTTCTACAGCACCGACGCCAACGTGGCGACCGTCGACGCCAAAGGCAGGGTGAAGGCCGTCAGCCAGGGCAGCTGCACGATCTACGCCATCGCCAACAACGGCGTGCGCAGCAAGGTGAAGGTCAACGTAAAGTAAACCGAAAAGCCAAAAATGACAAGGAGGCAGGAGCATGAAGCGTAAATTGTACAAGGCCGCTGCGCTGCTGATTGCGTTGGCCATGTTGGCGGGACTTGCGCTCTGCGAGGACGCGTTGGAAACGCCGGATGCGGGATTGGATATTGAGGACAGCGAGGGCCTGGCGATCGACGAAGCGCCGAGCACGGATGTCGTGGACGAATTGCCTGGGGATATGGAGCTGTCGCTGGGAGCGCTCGATTTGAAGGGCAATGTGACCTACAGGTTCATCGTGGATGGTGTGGAAGTCGCGACCCAGGCGGCCGGGGCGGGGGAGGAGATTCTTCGCCCCGAGGCCCCGGAAGCGCCGAGGGGAAAGGTGTTCGCCGGCTGGACGCTGGCGGACGGCACGCCCTTGTTTGCTGACGCAGATGGGGACGGGAAGATCGACCCCGTGATCGTCCGGGATTATGAGCTGGGCACAGAGGTCTATGTGTGGGCGGCGTTCGTTGAGGAGGCGCAGACGGAAGAGCAGACCGTGGAGGAAGAGCAGCCTGCCGTCGAGGAGGAGCCTGCCGCCGAGGAGGAGCCCGCCGTAGAGGAGGAGCCCGCCGTAGAGGAGGAGCCCGCCGTAGAGGAGGAGCCTGCCGCAGAGGAGGAGCCCGCCGAAGAGGAGGAGCCCGCCGAAGAGGAGGAGCCCGCCGCCGAAGAGGAGCCTGCCGCCGAAGAGGAACCCGCCGCCGAGGAGGAGCCTGCCGCCGAGGAGGAGCCCGCCGCCGAGGAGGAGCCCGCCGCAGAGGAGGAGCCCGCCGCAGAGAAGGAGCCCGCCGAAGAGGAGGAGCCCGCCGCAGAGGAGGAACCCGTCGAGGAGGAGCCCGCCGAGGAGGAAGCAGAAGCTCCCGCCGACCAAAAGCCTTCCCCCGATGGGGAAGGTGGCGCGGCGCAAAGCGCCGTGACGGAAGAGGTCCTCCCCGTGGATACTGGAAGCGCCTCTGAAATTGAGGATGAGGAGCCTGCCGAAGAGGAAGCAGAAATCTCCACCGACCAAAAGCCTTCCCTTTCAGGGGAAGGTGGCAGCGTGGAAGCGCTGACGGATGAGGTCGTTCCCCCTGCGGAAACGACTACCGAAACCGAGCAGCCTGCCGAAGAGGAAGAATCCGCCGAGAAGGCCCCTGCCGAAGAAGGACAGGTCGCGGAGGCGGAGCCTGTCGAGGCGTTGCCTGTAGTGGAGGAGCCCGCCGAGGAAGCGCCAGCGGTGGCGTTGCCCGTGGCAAATGAACTTACCTATAACGGCGAGGCGCAGGCGCTGGTCGAAGGGGAGAGCGGATGGCTCTATTCCCTGGACGGCGAGACCTACAGCGCTGAGATTCCCACCGCCGTCAACGCGGGGGAGTACACCGTGTACTTCAAGGCCGCCGGGGCGGATGAGCCCCAATCCATCACCATCACGGTGGCCAAAGCCGACGCGGTGTTCACGCCTCCGGTGGCCGCGGTCAGCGTGAACGAGGGCAAATAGAATAGACAATACCCCACGGCAGCAGGGGCGGCGACGTACCGCCCCTGCTGCCGTTATATTTTTGAGGTTTAGTCGGGAAGTGGGGTGATGGGGCCCCAGTCGCTTGTGGCGACAGCTCACCGCTGCGGTAGGGAGCCTATGGGATAGCAGCTACAGCGTTTATTCATGCGTTTGCCCTGGGTGGCGTGAAGTCCGGCGTTTACAATCCCCGCCTTTTATGGTACAATGACGCCGGATTGATTGTTTAATCACGGGAGGCGGATGCGATGAACTTCGATGCTTTGACGAAATACCTGGATTCCCTGCACACCGTGGGCGTGCCGGGCTGCGACCTGGCGATCTATCGGGATCACGAGCCCGTTTACCGGCACATGGCGGGGCACCGGGACGCGGCAGGCGCGGCGCCGGTGAGCGGCGACGAGCTGTATTGGCTGTATTCCTGCACGAAGGTGTTTACCACCTGCGCCGCGATGCAGCTGATCGACAGGGGCGCGTTGAGCCTGGACGACCCGGTGAGCGCATACCTGCCGGCCTTCGGCAGCCTGACGGTGCGGGAAGGCGACACCGTGCGCCCGGCCAGTCGGGTGATGACCGTGCGCCACCTGATGAGCATGCAGAGCGGCCTGGACTACGATATGACCACCCCCGCGGCCCAGGCGGAGCTGGAGCGGACGAAGGGGCTGGCCACGACCCGCCAGCTGGTGGAGGCCAAGGCCCATGACCCGCTGTGCTTCGAGCCGGGCACGGACTTCCTGTACAGCCTGAGCCACGACGTGCTGGCCGCGGTGATCGAGGTGGCCTCGGGCATGCGGTTCTCGGAATACCTGCGGGCGAACATCTTCGAGCCCCTGGGCCTGAAGAACACCGGCTTCTTCCCCTCGGCGGCGCAGGTCGCGCGGATCTGCGCCCAGTACGAGTATGACGACGCCAGGGGCGTGCCGGTACTCTGCCCGACCGAGGCCAACAGCTACCGCTACAGCCCTAACTACGAAAGCGGCGGCGCGGGGCTGTTCAGCGGCGTGGCGGACTGCATCGCCTTTGCCGACGCCCTGGCCTGTGGCGGCGGGAAGCTGACGCGCCCCGAGCTGATCCAGCTGTGGAGCGCCAACCAGCTGGGGCCCAGGAGCCGGGCCACCTTCGACGAATGGCAGCGCCTGGGCTATTCCTACGCCCTGGGCGTGCGCACCCGGGTGAGCACTGCCGTCGGCGGCCGGGGCCAGATCGGCGAATTCGGCTGGGACGGCGCGGCGGGCAGCTGGATGATGATCGATCCCATCAATCACATCTCCGCCTTCTACGCCATGCACGTGCGCAACTTTGGCTATTGCTACGACGTGATCCATCCGAAGGTCAGAGACCTGATCTATGAGGGCTTTGGCCTGTGAGGCCATCGTCCGAACACACCCTAATACCCCCTGACCCGAAACCCCCGCTCGTGGGGGATCGGGTCTATTTTTGTGACCTCGGCGCGGTCGATGTCGAACTGGCCCTTCAGCCGGGAGAGCAGCCTTTGCAGCTGCAGCGGAGGGCCCTGGACCTCCATCTCCACCGTGCCGTCGGGGCGGTTGTCCACCCAGCCGGTCAGGTACAGGTCGCGGGTGAAGTAATAGGCGGTGTAGCGAAAGCCCACGTGCTGCACCCGCCCGCTGAAGATCACATGCCAGCGTGTCATAACTGCCACCTCCCTGTATGCCAGGATTATACCCCTTCCGGCCCGGAAATTCAACCGCGCCGGTGCAAAGCGCATTGACAATCCGGCGCGGATGCGGTATTATCAAATGGGAAGGTTTATGGCCCGTTGAATGTTCGCGGGCGACGATACGTCCCGGGGCCTGCCCCGGGGAACGGGAGTGAAGTGTATGAGCAAACCGAAGATACTGGTCGTGGGCAGCATGAATATGGACCTGTTCGTCCGCGATTGCAATGCCCTGCCCGCCTACGGGCAGTCGATCATCAGCGGGGACTACGGCTATGCCACCGGCGGCAAGGGCTCCAACCAGGCCTTCGCCGCGGCCAGGCTGGGCGGCGACGTGACCATGGTGGGCCGCATCGGCAGGGACAATAACGGCGACCAGCTGCTTCAGTCGCTGACGGGCGCCGGGGTCAATGTGCGGTACGTGGTGCGGGACGGGGAAGCCCAGACGGGCCTGGCGCTGATGCTGGTCAATTCCGACGGGCGCTACGTGTGCTATGTGTCCATCGGCGCGAACTACCGCCTGAGCGTGGACGACGTGCGCCGGGCGCTGGACGCCGAGCACTTCGACATGCTGGTGATGCAGCTGGAGATCCCGCTGGAGACGGTCTATGCCACCGTCGCGCTGGCCCGCGAGCGGAACATCCCGGTATTCCTGGACGCCGGACCCGCCATGACCCTGCCGATGGAGCGGCTGAAGGGCCTGTATATCCTCTCGCCCAACGAGGCCGAGGCCGAGGCGCTGACCGGCATATCCGTACAGACGGAGGAGGGGGCGCTGGCGGCGGCCAAATGGCTGTACGAAAAGGCCGCGCCGAAGTACGTGATACTGAAGCTGGGCGCCCGGGGCGCGCTGCTGTACGACGGCGCGCAGGCGAAGCGCATACCGGGCTTCAAGGTGGACGCGGTGGATTCCACCGCCGCGGGCGATACCTTCGGCGCGGCGCTGGCCATCGGGCTGTGCAAGGGCAAGCCCATTGAGGCGGCCATCGTGACCGCCCACGCGGCGGCGGGCATCTGCGTGTCCCGCCAGGGGGCGCAGGTCTCGGTGCCCACCGAGGCGGAGGTCGAGCAGTTCCTCAGGGAACGGACGGGAGGCGCTGAATGATGCGCAAGGGATACATCGCGCCGTCGCTGATGTGCGTGGACCTGATGAACGCCCAGCGGGACATCGAGGCGCTGGAGGCCGTGGGCTCGGACTACCTGCACATCGACGTGATGGACAACCACTTTGTGCCCAATATCACCCTGTCCACCGACTTCGCCAAGGCTGTGAAGGCCATCACGCGGGTGCCGCTGGACGTGCACCTGATGGTGGAGGACCCGGCCCGCATCACCATACCACAGCTGTCCTTTTTAGGACCGGAGGATTTTATCAGCGTGCACTACGAGGCCGCGCTGCACCCGCTGCGGGCGCTGTCGGCCATTCGCCAGCTGGGCTGCAGGCCGGCCGTCGCCATCAACCCGGCCACCCCCATCTGCGTGCTGGAGGACATACTGGACGACGTGGAGATGGTGCTGGTGATGACGGTGAACCCCGGCTTCGCCGGGCAGAAGCTGATCCCAGCCACGCTGAACAAGATCGCCCGCCTGCGCCGCATGCTGGATGAGGCCGGCCACGGGGACGTGCTGATCGAGGTGGACGGCAACGTCAGCTTTGAAAACGCCGTAAAGATGCACGCCGCCGGTGCGGACGTGTATGTGGCGGGCAGCTCCAGCGTGTTCGCGCCGGGCGCGACGCTGGAGGAGAACGTGCGGCGCTTCAGGGCCATCATCGACAACTGACAGATACAGGAGGACGCCTATGAAGCTGCAGCTCGCCCTGGACGACCTTTCATTGGAGGAGGCCATCGCGCTGGTGGCGCGGGTCCGGGAACACGTTGATATCATCGAGGCCGGCACGCCCCTCATCTACGGCTACGGCATGGAGGCGGTGCGGGCCTTGAAGGCGCGCTTCCCCGAAAAGCAGGTGCTGGCCGACATGAAGATCATGGACAGCGGCGCCTGGGAAACGGAGGAGGCCATGACCGCCGGCGCGGATTACGTGACCGTGCTGGGGGTCAGCGAGGACGCGACCGTCCGAAACTGCCTGGAGACCGCTACGCGGTACGGCCGGGAGGTCGTGGTGGACATGATCTGCGTGCCGGACCTGCCCGGGCGCATACGGCAGCTGGAGGCGCTGGGGGTCCAGGGCCTGGCGGTGCATACCGGCGTCGACCAGCAGGACGCGGGGCGCACGCCGCTGGACGACCTCAGGCTGATGACCGCCTGCGCCCAAAGGGCGAAGATCTCGGTGGCCGGGGGCATTCGCCCCGATACGGTGGCCGAATACGCCGCCTACAGGCCCGAGGTGGTGATCGTGGGCGGGGGGCATACTCCACGCGCCCGATCCCGTGGCGGCCGCCGCGGCCATCGCCCGGCAGCTGCGGGCGTTTGAATGAGAAAATATACTATCGGAGGAACGGCAATGGAATACGGGGAGATGCTGAAGGGAATCATCGACGAGCTGGCGGTCAACGCGGATAAGGTGTCCGTCGACCGGCTGGAGGCGCTGGCCGACGCCATTTACGGCGCGAAGCGGATATTCGTGGCCGGCGCGGGTCGCGCCGGCTTTGCGGCCAGGGCCTTCGCCCTGCGGCTGATGCACCTGGGGCTGACGGTGTTCTTCGTGGGCGAGCCCACCACGCCGTCCATCGGCCCCGGCGACCTGCTGGTGATCAACTCCGGCTCCGGAGAGACGGGGTCCCTGGCGGTCATGGCCCGGCGGGCCAAGGGCTTCGGCGCGAAGCTGGCCACCGCGACCATACACCCAGAGGCCACCATCGGCAGCCTGGCGGACGTGGTGGTGCCCATTCCCGGCGCCACGCCAAAGAGCGAACTGGCGGATACCGTCACCAGCATACAGCCCATGGGCAACGCCTTTGAGCAGATGAGCTGGCTGTGCTTCGACGTGGTGATCATGATCCTGATGGACCGCATGCACAAGGACGCCGAAGAGATGTTCAGGCTGCACGCGAACCTGGAATAATTACAAGGAGGGACGCTTTCATGACCTTCAGGGACATATCCACGGGCCTGCAGCACATCGGCATGCCAACCAACGACATCGAGCGGACGATCCGCTTCTATGAGGCCCTGGGTTTCGAGGTGGCCTTTCGCACGAACAACAAGGGCGAGGAGGTCGCCTTCCTCCGGCTGGGCGACCTGACCGTCGAGACCTACCAGAACTTCCGGGCGGCCCAGGTCAACGGCGCCTGGGACCACGTGGCCATCAACGTGACCGACGTGGCCGAGGCCCGTAAGCTGGCCGACGCGCTGGGCCTCGAGGTGATCGAGGAGGGCGAGCTGCCCTTCTGGGACAACGGCGTGAAGTACTTCACGGTGCTGGGCCCGAACCGGGAAAAGGTGGAATTCAATCAATACCTGTAAACGCTCTCACGGATGAGAAGGATGATCTGTCTATGATGTTGAAGCGCATGGGCCGATGGGGCATCGGCATGTTGATCGCGCTGCTGGCGCTGGCGGCGGCCTGGGCCGGACTGGCCGAGGCGGCGCCGGAGGCGCCGGCGGTGAAGCCCCATAATTACATACTGATTATCGACAACAGCAAAAGCACCTCGGGGCGGCACTCGCTGGGCGGCGCCACGGACCCCAAGGGCCTGCGCTTCGACGCCGCGCAGCTGGTGTACCAGAACGTGGTGTCCGCCGCTGACCTGGGCAGCCGGGGCAAGCTGGGCGTGATCGTGTTCTGCGGCTCGAAGAACTGCGTCAGCTACGGCCCGCTGGATATCGACGACCCGGCCCTGGACGACAGGATCGGCAAATATCTCAACGCCGCGGCCAACGAGAAGCGCCGGGACGTCTACACCGACATCCGCACCGCCCTGCAAAGGGCAGAGGACATGCGCGCCGGCTTCGAGGGGGATACCAGCGTCATACTGCTGACGGACGGGGTAAACGACCTGACCAACCGCTCCGATCCCTTCAGCCGGCCCGAGAACATCGAGGCCAATAAGCAGTCCGCCGAGATCGTGGCGGGGATGCACGCGCAGGGCGCGGACTTCCACGTCATCGCCCTGACCGCCCAGGAGGACGTGGAGAATACCGACGCCTTCATGGTGTTCATCAACACCCTGGCCGAGGCCGGCGGCGGCGAGGCGGGCGCGGACGGCGAATACAGCAACGTGCTGATGGCCACCCAGGCCGACCTGAACAGCAAGCTGCTGCAGATGCTGATCAAGGCCGAGAGCGCCTCTGAAGAGATACAGACCATCGCGGAATACACCCCGCTGGACACGCCTTTCACCGTGCCCTACAACGGCATCACCGACGCCACGGTGAACATCACCTTCATGCCCGAGGACAAGCCCCTGCTGGAGCGAGTGGCGCTGGTGGACCCGTCGGGGCAGAGCCATGCCCTGTGGGACAAGGAAGGGGCCCACGGCGACGGGCGCATCACCGTCACCGAGAGCCGCAGCTACATCATGCTGGACATCATCGAGCCCGAGGCCGGGAACTGGAACGTGATCGTGACCAGCCGCCTGGGCGGGGGAGACGATTCCCGGGTCATGATCAACGCCGTGGTGCGCTTCAACCACAACCTGCAGGTGAAGGTGGAGATGGCCGACACCGTGCCCCTGGGCGAATCCACCCGCATCGACGCCTGGTTCCAGGTCTACGACGGCGAGCAGTTCTCGGATCTGACGGACAGCGACATCTACGCCCAGTCCAAGGCCACGTTGACGATGTTCACCCCCGGCGGCAACAAAAAGACGGTCAGCATGAAGCGGGACGGCGACCGCTACACCGTGCGCTTCAAGCCTAAGGTGGCCGGCGACTGGAAGGCGGAGGTGAAGGTATCGAACCCCTATGTCCAGCAGACGCTGAACGACATCGGGTTCCATGTGGAAGCGCCCGTCGTGACGCCTGAGCCTACAATAGAGGTCACACCTGAGCCCGCGATCGAAACCACGCCCGAGCCAGAAGCGGAGCCCACGCCCGAGCCGACATCCGAGCCGACGCCCACGCCTCGGCCCCGCCAGACGCCGGTACCCACGCCCGAGCCCACGCCGGTGCCCGAGGTGGTGCCCATCACCAGCCTGGCCCTGTCCATCGAGCCCAGCGTGACCACCGAGGCGGGGGAGATATACCTTACCGGCGACAAGGTCATCTTCTCCTGGACGCTGGACGAGGAGACGGATGCCCTGGAGGCCGTGCTGCTGCAGGGCGAAAAGCCGCTCGGTAATATGAAATCCGGTATGCGCTTCGACACCAGCTTCTTCAAGGAAGGCGTGGATTACGCCTTCCGGGTGACGGCCATGCCGAAGTACGGCGAGCTCATGGGCGCTGAGCCCACGGTGCAGACCCTCGCCTTCCATGCCGCGCCGGCGCCGATCGCGGATGAGGAGATCCTGCTGGATGTGCAGCCCCAGGTCGAGGACGTCGACGAGGCGATATACGTGGATCGCAACGCCGGGGAAATCACCCTGTCCTGGAGCTTTACCCGGTCCACCGAGGGCGTGACGGCCCGTCTGCTCGAGGACGGCGTGCCGCTGGCGGAGGACCTGCAGTCGGGCGACACCTTGGCGCGCAGCCTGCTGAAGGACGGGTCGGAGTACACGCTGGTCGTCAGCGCCCTGCCGACGAACGGCGCGGCGGCGGGCACGGCACCCACGGAAAAGGCGCTGGCCTTCCGGCTGTATCCCCAGCCCGTGGCCGTGGAGGGCCTGACGATGGATGTGCCGGGCGGCGCGGAAAAGAACGGCGTCACCAGGATCAAAGGCAACACCGCCCAGCTGACGTGGAGCGCCGGCGGCAATATCGACCACTACGAGCTGACCGTGACGGATACTGCCGGCAACCTGGTGGCCCGGGAGAACCTGCCCGCCTCCAGCACGGGCTATACCCTGAACAAGGGCAAGGGCGACGTCAATGTGGAGCTGGCGGCGGTGCCCCGCTATGCCGACGCCGGGGACGCCACCGTCGCCCGGACGCACGTCACCGTGCACTCGCTGACGTTCCTCGAGCGCTTCTGGTACATCCTCGTCGCCGCGGCAGTGCTGCTGGCGGGTGGTGGCGTGGCGCTGTTCATGCTGCTGAAGGACCGCAACGCCAAGCGCGTGACCGGCACGCTGCGGGTGCGTTGCGACGCGCTGGGGCTGAACCAGCTGCTCACCTTCATCGACGACCGCAAGGGCGTGAAGCTGGACGAGCCGATCACCCGCCATTCGGAACTGGCGAAGCTGAAGGGCAAGCCGGCCTATGCGCTGCTCTCCAACGTGAAGGTCAACAACGCCGTCACCGACCGGAACGGACACGCGCCCGGCGAGAGCCAGGAGGAGGAGCCCCGCCACCGCGGGAACGCCCGCCTGATGCGCCTGACGGCCACCGACCCGCAGACGAAGCAGGAGACCGTGCGCTACGTGGGCCGCTACGACGCCGAGCCCGCCACGCTCACCCTGTCCGACGGCGGGCAGGCCTATGAATTCACGTTTACCGGAGCATAAGGTAATTGTGGAGGTGAACGCCATGATGCAAGTGAATATTCTTGAGGCGAAGACGGATTTTTCCAGGCTGATTCGCCTGCTGGAGTCCAGACGCGAGGACTACATTACCGTTGCGAGGAACGGCAAACCCATCGCAAAGATCACGCTCATCGATGAACCCCCTGTTTCCAAGCGAATCGGCGCGGGAAAGGGCAGGTTTACCGTCAACGGAGATTTCGATGCGGATAACCGCGAGATTGAGGACATGCTTTCGGGAGGCGCCCTGTGAATCTGCTCCTCGATACACACATCGCGGTTTGGGCATTGAACGATGACGATGCGCTGTCTGAAAAAGCGAGAAAGCTCATCCTCGACCCGGACAATGTGATTTACTACAGTACCGTGTCCGTATGGGAAGTCATGCTGAAGCACGCGCGCCGACCGGGGAATATCCCGTTTGACGAGGTGGATTTTTCGGAGGGCTGCAAGGAAGCAGGCTTTGTTCCCCTTGGCCTTTTGGACAGACACATCCTCGCCGTGCGCACACTGAAACGCCCGGTCGGCTGCAAGGCACACAACGATCCCTTTGACAGGCTGTTGCTTGCGCAGGCAAAGGCGGAAAAACTGTTTTTCCTGACGCATGACGCGCTGATTCCTGACTACGGGGAGAAATGCATTATCCAGGTTTGAAGACAATGACAATTCGGGAAAAGCCCGCCACCGCGGGAACGCCCGCCTGATGCGCCTGACGGCCACCGACCCGCAGACGAGGCAGGAGACCGTGCGCTACGTGGGCCGCTACGACGCCGAGCCCGCCACGCTCACCCTGTCCGATGGCTGCCGCGAACCTATCAATACCGTGCGAGTTGTAGCGGCCCTAAAGGACTAACTTCGTGTCGCCCTAAAGGACTAACTTCGTGTCGCCCTAAAGGACTAACTTCGTGTCGCGGCAATCTGCCGCCATCGTTCCTCAAACGTTGATGAAATGCCGTGGCGACAGATTGCCGCCGCTACAGGTTTTTTCGGAATACCGTGCTTCGTTTTTGTCGCGGGAACGTAACCTCTGTCTTGGTTGTTTTGATTCATGCGCGGCTATTCCTGTTCCCTGTTCTTTGGGCCTGCCGGCCCCATCTCGCTAAAAACAGTCCACAGGACTGTTTTCCGGGCGCTCGATGTCTCTGTTCCCTTTGTACTACCCTTTGCTTTTCCACCAGCAGCTCCACATATCAGTATTTCCCTGCGCCAACCCAAGGACTCTCCGGCCCTAATTCACCGTGATCTTTACGCTTGCGGCCTTGCCGCTGGCGGCGGTGGCGGTGATGGTAACGGTGCCCTTTTTGACGCCGGTGACCTTGCCGGTCTGGCTGACTTTGGCGAGCTTGGCGTTGCTGCTCTTCCAGGTCACCCGGTCGGTGGCATCCGAGGGGGTCAGGCTGGCCTTCAGCTGCAGGGTCTTGCCGACCTTTACAGTCTTGGAAGGCGCGGTGATGGCGACCTTTGTCGCGGGAACGGCGGGCACCCGGATCGTGACGCTGGCCTTCAGGCCGTTGGACGTGGTGACGGTGATCCTGGCGGTGCCCGGCGCGATGGCCTTGACCTTGCCGGTCCTGCTGACGGTGGCCACTGAGGACTTGCTGGACTTCCACGAGAGCGTGCTGCTGGCGTACCTGGGTGAGAAGGTGACCTTCAGGCTCAGCGTCTTGCCCTGCTTCAGCGTGACGGTGCCCTTTTTATTCAGGCGGATGGCCTCCGGTTCGCCGATGTCGATCTCCTCTCCCGAGCCCGTGGGCGCGGGCGTCACGGTAGCCCCGGGCGCGACGGTTTCGCCGGGGGACATGGTGTTCCCGGGCTGGGGGCTGACCATCGGCGTGACCTCCTGGGCCTTGATGATCTCGCCGCAGACCTCGCAATGCTTGCCCTTGGTCAGGCCGGTGGAGGTGGTGGTGGCGGGCCTGGCGGGGTCGACCACCACCTTCCGGTGCTTGTAGATGTCCCGGCTGATATTCACGCTGACGGCCCAGCTGGCGCCGTAGGTGCCGCACTTGGCCCGCACTGTGACGGGGCTGCCGCTGAACGCGGTGTTGTCGATGAATTGAACGGTGCCGGGAATGCTGAGCTTCTCCAGGGCGGCGCAGCCGCTGAACGCATACGCGCCGATGGTCTTCACCACGACCTTTTTGCCCCATGTCACCTTCTTGAGGCTCGCGCAGCCCGCGAAGGCGTTATAGGCGATGGTCTCGACGCTGTCGGGGATGGCGATGGCGGTCAGGGCGGCACAGTTCTGGAACAGCCCGCCCTTCAGCTCGGTGATGTGCAGCATCAGCCGGACGCTCTTGAGACTTGTGCAGCCGGTGAAGGCGCCGGCCTCCAGGTTGACCACCTTTTTGGGAACGGTGACGCTCTTGAGCTTCGCGCAGCCGGCGAAGGCGTTCTGGCTGATGACGGTGGTGCTGGAGGGAATGTCGAAGGCGGCCAGGCTGGCGCAGCCGCTGAAGGCTGAAGCGCCGATGCTCTCCAGAAGGTCCTTTTTTGCCTCCCAGATGACCTTCTCCAGATTTGCGCAGCCCTCGAAGGCGCTGGCAGAGATGGTTTTTACATAGGCGGGGATGTTCACGGATTTCAGGGCCTTGCAGCCCCGGAAGGTCGAGGCGCGGATCTCGGTAAACTCGTCGGTGCCCTTGGGCAACCGGGCATCGGTCAGGCTTTCGCAGTCGGCAAAGGCGCTGGTGCCGATGCTGACCACCTTATCAGGCAGTTCGATGGCCTTCAGGCTGGTGCAGCCGGCGAAGGCGTAGTCCCGCACATTGACGATCTTGCCCTTGACGCCGCCTGCGATGGTGACCTTCAAGAGCTTCCTGCAGTTCTGGAAGGTGCTGGTGTCGATGGTGCGAACCTTGTCGGAGATCTCGGCGTGGGTCAGGCTCGTGTTCATGAAGGCGGAAGCGCCGATGCTGCGCACCGCCTTGGGAATCGTGAAGTCTTTCAGGTTGGTGCAGTTCTGGAAGGCACCGGTGCCGATGCTGGTGATGCCCTTGGCCATATCAACTTTGTTCAGCAGCGTGCAGCCGTTGAAAGTGTTGTCCTTGACGGCGACGATTCCCTTGGGCATGGTCACGCTCCTGAGACTGGCGCAGCCTGCGAAGGCGGACTGGCCGATGTCCTTTACGGAATCATAGGGCAGGGACATGCTGTAGAGCTTGGCACAGCCGGAAAAGGCGTATTCCCCGATGGTTTCGATCTTGCCCCACTGGATTTTGGTCAGGCTTGCGCAACCGCTGAAGGCATAGGAGGGAACGACCGTGACGCTATCGGACAGCTTGACGCTCAATAAGCCCGTGCCGGCAAAGCAGTATGTGCCGATGGATTTCAGCCTGGCAGGCAGGGTGAGGCGCTTCAGGTTGACGCAATTGTAGAATGCGTAGCTTCCCAGGGATTCCAGCTTCTTGGGCAGCTTGACACTGGACAGGGTGGTGCAGCCGTAGAACACGCTGTCCGGCAGGATCGGGATGCCGTCGGGCAGGCTGACCGCTTCCAGCGTGGTGCAGCCGGAGAAGGCGGAGGCGCCGACGCTGGTCAGCGTGTCCGGCAGGTCGATGCCCACCAGCTTCGAGCAGCCGTAAAAGGCGCTGTTTCCGATTTCCGTCAGCGCGGAGGTGCCCACGATGTGGACCAGGTGCACGCAGCCGCTGAAGGCGGAGTCGCCGATGCGGGTCACCGTACCGGGCAGCGTCACCTTGGTGACATACCTGCCGCCGCTGCCGGTGAAAGCATTGTTGGCGAGGGCGGTGACGGTGATGCCCCTGATCTTGTCCTTGATTTCCACGTCTCCGCCAGGCCCGATGTAAGTGACCACGCCGTCATCGGTGATGGTGAAATCCTCGTCGGGGGTCGCGTTGGGGCGGGACAGATCGCCCTCATCGTCCGGCACGATAGCTGCGGACGCCTCGGGATCGGGCAGGGAAAGGCCTTCGGACAGGGAAAGGTCGACAGACGGCAGTTCAACGGCGATTCCGTCCCCGTCCACCTCCAGTTCAGGGGCGTCCGTCGCATCGTCCCAGGCAGGCTGGGGCGCGTCCTCCGGGATTTCAAGGGCGATACCGCCGCCCTCGGCCCAGGCGGTGATCGCGATGCAAAGCGCCAGCAGCAGCGCCAACAGCGTGGATGCTCTCTTCATGTGGATGACTCCTCTCCGTGCCTGCAGTTGCGTGGGATTGACGATCGTGGGAAAATATACCTGTCTGTCTTGATTATAACCCATTTTTGATGGGTGCGTCAAGGGAGGAGAAAAAACAGCACAGGATACAGGGCCCGGAAGGATAATCGCCAATAGCGCAGGGGGACGGTACTTCCTTCATGGAAACACCGTCCCCCTGTGCTGAATATGGGTCAATCAGTGAAAACCGCTGCCTGAAAATCAGTCGTCGGCCCGCGCCTCCAGCTCGCGCTCCCGCTTCTCAATCTCTTTGGCGATGGTATCGGCGTCGTAGCGGACGACGAAGGTGTTGTACTTCACCAGCATGTGGTCCAGGATGCCCTCGTCGGCCTCGTCGACCAGCATGATCAGGGCCATGTCGCCCTCCTCCAGCCTCTGGGCCACCTGTTCGATCAGGTCCTGGCTGTCGAGCTTGTGGTCATGATCCACGGCATCGCCGATCAGGACGCCGGCAGCGCCGCCCAGCAGCGCGGTGATGGGGCCGCCCAGCAGGCCCAGCAGGCCGCCGATCACGCCGCCCTTCACGGTGTCCTTGGAGGTGAGATGCTCGGAGGTGAAGTTGTCGCAGAGCTTCAGCTCGCCATCCTTGCGCTTGACCAGGGACATCTGGAGGATGGTGGTGCCATTGATCTTGGGGGTCTCGGCCAGGGTGTCCAGGGCCAGGCGGGCTTCCTGTTCATCGGTGAACATTGCGCCAACGATATTGTACATGCTGCATACTTCCTTTCGAGTAAATAGTAAATGGAGAAAAAGGTAAACTTTTTACACCTTATCATAATTATACAGGAAAATGGTAAATTGTCAAGCCATAGGTCACGGTTTTCGGCGGTTTCCCGCTATTGGTTTCAGCTCAGCGTCAACGCTATGGAAGCAGCGCGAGGCCGGAACGATTACGAATCACGGGAACCATCCTTCCTGAAAACAAATCGCTTGCTGATGATGTAATTGCCGACGATGACCAGCACCTGGGCGACCACCTTGACGGCGATATCGTTGATGCCCAGCACCGATATGCCCAGCCAGAGCACTGCCTCCTCAAGCACGAGCGTGGCGACGCGGCCCAGCACAAACGAAGCCACCTCCCGGACGATGCCCTTGCGGTCGTGGGCCTTTTCCTTAAAGACCCAGGTTCGGTTGGTGACGTAGGCGAAGGCCACGCACAGCACCCATGAAAGGGCGTTGGCGACCAATGGCGTCAGCCCCAGTGGATGGGCAAACAGCCAGTAGAGGCCGATGCTCAGGCAGAACGTCAGGCCGCCAAAGAAGAGATACAGCAGCGGTTCCTTGTATTTTTGGTAGAAGGGCCGGATCGGCGAAAACAGCTTCCATGACATGATGCGGTCGAAGAGATCGGGCCGGTATTCCATGATTACCTCCAAAGACGCGGGATCGGTTTCCGGAACCATTATATCATAGGGCCTTCGAATTGACAATGGATAAAAGGCCGTATCCATGTGTTTTACGGGGGACGGCCCGCCTCAATGGCGTTGTTCCATATTGCTGTATACTTCACAAAAGCGGCAGATTACTCACTTGACGTAAGGGCTTTCCATCACGTATAATGAAGCCGCTTGGCAGTGAGCGTAGCTCAACTCAAAGTTCAAATACCAAAAGGGGACACAACATGAAAAAAGCGCCTGATCATCGTGCTTGCACTTATCATGGGGCTTACTGCGCTGGCCGCGCGGAGGCCATCGAATTGACCGAGGTCACGGGCGCTCCGGGCCAGATCGACGAAGCGTCCGTGCGCCGGAAGTACCGCCAGCTCACGCTGGACCTGATCGAAAGGGGCCTCACTATCACCACCATGGAGAGCTGTACCTCGGGCCAGGTCGCCTCCCTCATCACCGACACGGAGGGCGCCTCCGCCATCCTCAAGGGGGCCTTCGTGACCTATTCCAACGCGGCCAAGGTGCGCCAGGGGGTTCCCGCTGAGATCATCGACACCTATGGCGTCTACTCCCCCCAGTGCGCCGTCGGCATGGCGGAAGCCTGCCGCGCCGCCTGCGAAGCGGACATCGGTATCGGCATCACCGGCAGCTTCGGCAATGTGGACCCCAACAACCCGGACAGCGTGCCCGGCGAAGTCTACTTCGCCATCGCCACCCGGGACGGCACCCACCCCTGCCACTGCACCGTCCCGCCCCAAACCTCCCGCCTGGCGTATAAGCTCTACATGGCCGATGTGATCGTAGACCAATTGCCAGCCGTCATGGATGGTTCTCATTGACTCCACAGTTAAGGGTGACCTGAAGACATACGAGGCCGGTTCTTTTGTGTTTGGCATGAACGCAAAAGGGCCGGCCCCATGTAACAGAGTCTGATTGGGTGGGACGGGAGAACCGTCCCCGTGTTCCATCTGCTTCTTGCCAAGGCCGCTGCATTTATGGTATACTGACTTTGAAAGAAGGGATAGCCATGACACACCCGTACACGATCAGTCAGATCGAAGCGCGCTTGACGCCTGTATTTCGCAGAAACAACGTGCGTCGAGCGGTCCTGTTCGGTTCCTACGGCAAAGGGCTTGCTACGCCGACCAGCGACGTTGATATTCTCGTGGACAGCGGACTTTCAGGCCTTTCCTTCTTCGGCCTTCTGGAGGACGTCTGTCAGTCCCTCGATTGTCCCGTTGATCTGATCGATACGCAGGACATCATTCCTGGCTCGACCATTGATCAGGAAATCCAGCGGACAGGGAGGATCATCTATGAGCAATGAGAGGGATAAACAAGTCCTTCGCAAATTGATCACCCATATCGATCACACCCTCGAATACTGTGAAGGGTTGGATTTTGACACTTTTATGAAGAATCGCATGCTACAGGAGGCATGTGTTTCATCGATTATAATAATTTCATCGAAGCGATGAAACAAGTAAATTCGATGAAAGGAGAAGCGCATGCAGAAAGCCTTTCCGCATTCAAGAATCGAGCAGGAAGGGCGGGAGGCATTATGTCGACTGCTCAATGAAGTTCCAGGGATATCCAACATTGAGGTTATACAGGGCAATTCAAATACTTTTTATGATTATGCTTTTCAACTGCACTATCTGAGCGGCATCAAGCAGAAACTTTATGTCGAGATCAAAAGCCGCGGCGAACGGCGATTTGTGGAAGCCTTCATACAAAGGATAGCGGGCCATGCGAAGCCCTGCGAATGCGTCCTCATTGCGCCTTATTTCTCCGAGCAGTCCTGCGCACTGCTGAAGGAACGGGGCTATGGGTTCATGGATTTGTCCGGCAACTGCCACATCGCGGTCGAATCCATATATATCCATGTTTCAGGGCAGCCCAACAAATATGCGCATGAAAAGCGGAACGGAAAATATTTTGACCGAGGCAGCAACGCCGCATCCAAGGTGCTGCGGACGATGTTGAACGATCCTGTCAAGGTGTGGCAGGTCAAGGAGCTCACCGAAGAATCGGACACCAGCCTTGGCACAGTGTCAAATATCAAGAGGTTCTTGCTGGACAATGCCTGGGCAGAGGAGGTCAAGCTTTCTGCTGCCCGTGCGGCAGGTTTTCGACTGCGCAATATCGAAGAGCTGATCAAAGCGTGGGCGGTTGAATACAGGAAACGCGCGGGCGACATCATGGAGTATTACACCCTGGATTCCATTCCTGAATTTGAGAGCAGCGCGGCAAGGTGGCGCGAAGAGCACGGCGGTATTGTCTGCCTCGCCGGTTTTTCAGCCGCTGCCAGGTACGCACCGACCGTGCGCTACAACCGCGTGGAGGTCTACGTCGATTATCAGGACCTGAGTGAATTTTTGAAGGACATGGAGCTGAAGGCGGTTTCATCGGGCGGAAACGTGCTGGTGAGGCTTGCGACAGATGATGTCGAATGGATGTATTCACGGCAGATCAGAGGCGCAAGTGTGACCTCGCCCATTCAGACCATCCTGGATTTGATGACACATTCCGGCAGGGGCGAGGAAGCCGCCGAGGCCATTATACAGAAGGAGTTCAGCGCACATGATCCGGGATGAAGACTTAAGGAAAGCGACAGATTACTCCCAGGGCCAGAAGGAAGCAGCCTATTCCGTGCTGGGGGAGATCGTCAACCTGCTGGAGCCGTTTGCGGACGACATGCGGATCATCGGTGGCTGGGTGCCTACACTGCTCTACCCGGACCGGGAACATATCGGTTCCATCGACGTGGATGTGCTCCTGGATCAGGTGAAGATCCAGAAGAAACAGGGGTATGAGACGATCAGGGAATTGTTGCTGAGAAACGGCTATCAGAGGAGCAAAGAACACTTCTTTACCTACACAAAGCGCGTGACGATTGATGGGATTGCTTACGATGTTGGTGTCGACTTCCTGTCTGGGAAGTACGGTGGCGAGGACGGCAATGTGAGCAAGCATGTGGATGGCCTCAAGACGTTGCCCGCGACGGGCGGCAACTACGCCTTTGACTTTCCGCCGATCAGACGAAAGATCGACTACCGCCGCCCGGACGGTGCGATGGACGTCAGCCGCATCAACATCGTATCGGTCGTGCCCTACATCGTAATGAAAACCTCCGCAATGAATCGCGGCAAGGCGAAGGATGCCTATGATATCTACTGCTGCATCGACGGCTTCCCTGGCGGCATCCGCCAGCTGGTTCGTGAATTCCTGCCGCACAGAGATGCGGCACTGGTGAAACAGATGCGCGAAAGGCTGTCCGAAAAGTTCGCCTCTCCGGACCACACCGGTCCAACGGACATCGTTTCATTCATGGAAATCCGTGATCCGGAAGAAAGGAATCGCATCAAGCAGGATGCCTATCAGAAGGTCAACTATCTGGTAGAGCATCTGAGACTGCCTGATGCGCATTAGGGCAGAGTCATAGGGGAAGGTTTGCTCTTCTTCATATGACGTGGAGACAGGACCCGACGATAGGAAAGGCATCAACCGGAAGCGTCTTCGGTGACTATCAGTCTGATTGGGTGGGACGGGAGAACCGTCCCCGCGTCCCAATCGTTGTAGACACACTGGTAATCGAGAAAAAGGATGACGTCGTTATCGACGAGGATATCGCGGCAATCTTCCTTCGGCATAATATCTTTGAGTATAAGAATCCGACGGATGCCCTGTCGATCGATGAGTACTATAATCTGTTGGCCTACATGTGCCGGTATAAAGCGACAACGGGTCTGACGGATGCGGTCAAGGCAACACAAGTTACAGGTACGTTGATCAAGGACGGTAAGCCGGCCAAGGCTTTCAAGGAGATTCAGGCGCTGGGCGGTGTGGTTGAGAAGAGGTATCCGGGCATATACTATATCAGCGGTCTGATCCACATGCCCACACAGATCATCGTGCAGTCTGAATTGGGAAGAGAGAAAAACGCGGTTCTGAGGATCATCTCAAAGCACGCCAGGGAAGAGGATGTCAGGGAGTTTATAGAACAGACGCGAAGGCTATCCGATGCAGATGACAAGCGAAACGCTGATGCGGTATACGAAGTAAGCATGCGGGCCAACAGGGAGCTGTATGAGCGATTGGGGAGGGATCCGGAGATGTGCACAGCATTCAAAGAGTTGTTTAAGGAAGAGATCCTGGAAGCAGAACGGAATGGCGAGCTCCGTGGCGAGCTCCGTGGCGAACGTCGTGGCCAACGCCAGGGTCAGGAGAAAATGGGGGCATTGATCGCAAAGCTCTTGCAAGCGGGCAGAACAGAAGATGCCTTGCGGGCCTCAACGGATGAGGATTACAGGGAACGCTTGTTTGCGGAGTATCAGATGGTATAACGAAAAAACACACGGGGCCGGTTCTTTTGTGTTTGGCATGAACGCAAAAGGGCCGGCCCCAGGTCTTACGGTCAGATTGAGTGGGACGGGAGAACCGTCCCTGTGTCCCAGAACCGTCTCCGGTGACTCTTGCATGATGCCTGTAAGTATGCTAAAATAGAAACGAAAAGGGAGGTGACGCGGATGGCGATGCCAGCTTGGGTGCCGGAAGCATGGGCAAGGCTCAATGCCGATAATCAGAAGCAGGCAGGAAATTTTCTTCAGTTTTTGTTGTCTCAGCAGGAGGCACAGGCGGCGGAAGATGTAAAGTCGAAGAAGAGCAAAGTACAATATGATGTGCTAAAGGGCAAAATAAGGGTCTATGACAATTTTGACGATCCGCTGCCGGAATTTGAGGAGTATATGTAATGGTGTTGATCGATACGCACGTTCTTCTTTGGATATTCAGCGATAGCGGTAGGCTGACGACCAGCGCAAGGAACGCGATTAGCGGAAATGCTGTCTGTGTGAGCATCGCCTCCCTGTGGGAAATAGCGATTAAGGCATCATTGAAAAGAGAAGACAAACGGCTGGAGCTTAAAGAATCCATTCAGAAAATAGCGGAAACCTGCAGAGCGCAGGAAATCGATATCATTCCAATCTCTCCAAATGATTGCCAGCGAATCAGAACGTTGCCGCATCACCACGAGGATCCGTTCGACCGCCTGATCATGGCACAGGCCATAGAGAGAGATATTCCCTTGATTACCAAGGACGAGAACATCTGGAAATACCAGGAAGTAGAAAAAATCTGGTAGCGATCAGGCTAATAAAGTTTCCGGAGATGGTCTTTTGTGTTTGGTATGAACATAAAAAAGACCGTCCCTGTGTTCCACAGGTTGATTGGGTGGGACGGGAGATCCGTCCCCGTGTCCCCGTGTTCTTTTCCCATCTTGCGCCCCAGTCACTTTTATGCTATACTCAACCTACGGAGAGGCAGGTGCTCACAATGCCAGGAGACAAAATACAGTGGCATCCAGGTTACGAGGGCGGCATCGAGTTTCGGCTACGAAATTATAAGAGCGTTCTTGAATACCATCACGAGCATCCATTGAGCAAAAAGCCTATCATAGTAGATACGCTCGTTATCGAGAAAAAGGATGACGTCGTCATCGACGAGGATATCGCTTCAATCTTCCTTCGGCACAACATCTTTGAGTATAAGAATCCAACGGATGCCTTGTCGATCGATGAGTACTATAATCTGTTGGCCTACATGTGCCGGTATAAGGCAACAACCGGCCTGACGGATGAGGTTAAAGCAGGACAGGTGACGGGTACGTTGATCAAGGACGGTAAGCCAGTCAAGGCCTTCAAGGAGATTCAGGCGCTGGGCGGCGCGGTTGAGAAGAGGTATCCGGGCATATACTATATCAGCGGTTTGATCCACATGCCCACACAGATCATCGTGCAGTCTGAATTGGGAGAAGAGAAAAACGCTGTTCTGAGGATCATCTCAAAGCACGCAAGGGAAGAGGATATCAGGCAGTTTATAGAACAGACGCGAAGACTGTCTGACGCAGACGACAAGCGAAACGCTGATGCGGTATACGAAGTAAGCATGCGGGCCAACAGGGAACTGTATGAGCGATTGGGGAGGGATCCGGAGATGTGCA
>CACWZI010000043.1 GCA_902765305.1 uncultured Eubacteriales bacterium | reverse complement strand
CATTCCGTGCGCGGCTTTTCCTGTTCCCTGTTGACTGTTCCCTGTTCCCTTTGTACTACCCTCTGCTTTTCCACCAACAGCTCGACAAATCAGAATTTGCCATCCACGCACAGAACCGGTGGAAACCCTTTCGGGTTTCCACCGTTCCGTGTACACCGTTCCGATCAGATGCCCTCGTCGCCGCTCATCTGGGGCGCGGCCGGCGTCTCGCCCTGGGCGGACATGCCGTCGGGGGTGCCGGGGACCATCTGGCCGCCGAAGCCGCCACGGCCGCCCTTGCCGCCAAAGCCGCCGTTCATGCGACCGCCCTTGCCGCCGCGGCCGCCCTTGCCGTTCATGCCGTTCTGGAACTGGTAGCCGCAGCCGGGGCAGGTGCCGTTGCGCAGGGACTGGCGCTCCTTGTAGTACTTCATGATCAGGTCGGCCTGTTCCTGGGTCAGCTTGCCGGCGGCCACGTAGCCGTCCAGCTCGTCCTGCAGCGCCTGCTCACGGGTAGAATCCTTGGCCGCCCGGTAGGCCTCAAGGGCCGCCTGGAGGGCGGTGTTGTCCTGGGTCGCCTGGGCGTCGTCGGTGGCCGGCGCGGCCTCAGGGGCCTCGGCCGGGGTCTGCAGGTCGCCCGCCGCGGGCAGCTCGGGGGCCTGCGGCTCGTTCTCCGCCAGGGCCACCACGCCCAACACCAACACCAGCGCCAGGGACAGCGCGATCACAATACCACTCAGATAATGCTTCATTGCAATTCATCTCCTTGCTTTATTTCGTCCCTTTCCTTGGGACGGTTGCATTATCCCATGGGAACCTAATGCAAAGCTAAAGGAGATGTGAACAAAATTATTTTTCTACAGGCGCGACAGCGACAGCTTCCGTGCGATGAGTTCGGTCATGGCCGCCTGTGCGGCGGCGGGAATGCCCAGCACGTCCAGGCTCTCGGGCGGGTCGTGCTTCGCCATGTAGTCGCGGATCGCCCGGATGTAGCAGCGCTTGACGTCGGTGCCGTAGTTGAACTTGTTGATGCCCCGGCGGAAGGCCTCGACCAGCTGGTCCTCGGGGATGCCGCTGCCGCCGTGCAGCACCAGGGGCGTGTCGGTGGCGGCGTCGATCGCATCCAGACGTCCAAGGTCCAGTCTGGGGGTCTGCAGGTAGTCGCCGTGGGCGTTGCCGATGGCGACGGCCAGGGAATCCACGCCCGTTTCCCGGCAGAACAGCGCCGCCGCGTCGGGCTTGGTGAACAGGTCGGTCCGCTCGCCCCAGCGCTCGCTGGCCAGGCCCACGCTGCCCAGCTCCGATTCCACCGCCACCCCCCGGGCGTGGGCGTAATCGACCACCGCCCGGGTGCGGCGGATGTTGGTCTCCAGGTCGTCCCGGGAGGCGTCGAACATGACCGAGGTGAAGCCACACTCGATGGCCCAGCGAACCTCGGCCTCGTCGTAGCTGTGGTCCAGGTGCAGGCCGATGCGGGCGTCGGTGTGTTCGGCCATGAAGCGCACCATCGCCGCGAACTCGCCGAAGCCGTTCAGGCTGTACTTTGTCACATACTCCGGCAGCAGCATGATGATGGCCGGCTTGCCGGTTTGCTCCGCGGCGCTTATGACGGCCCGGGCCTCGTTGTAGTCGATACACACGAACGAGAGCACCGCCGCCCCCCTCGCGTCCGCCTGACGCACCAGGTCGATTGCGTTGACCAGGGACATGATGGTTTCCTCCTTGAATTTCAGAATTTACCGCCTCCGCTTCCCCATCTTCTCCAAAAACTCCGGGCCGTAGCCGTAGTTTTCCACGACGAAGTCCAGGTCCTTGTCGCCGCGGCCGGAGAGGTTCACCAGGATCGAGCCGGTCAGGCCACGGCGCGCCACCCGGATGGCGTAGGCCAGTGCGTGGGAACTCTCGATGGCGGGGATGATGCCCTCGTGGCGGCTGAGCAGGAACAGCGCCTCGATGGCCGCGTCGTCGTCCACGGTGACGTATTTGATGCGGTCCATGTCGTGCAGCAGCGCGTGCTCCGGGCCGGCGGCGGGATAGTCCAGGCCGCTGGCGTTGGAATAGACCGGGGCCGGGTTGCCGTCGGCATCGGCGAGCATGATGCTCTTGAAGCCGTGCATGATGCCCTCGGTGCCGTAGGTGATGGACGCCGCGTGGTCGCCCAGCTCGGGCCCGCGGCCCAGGGGCTCCACGCCCACCAGCTCCACAGGGTCGGCCAGGAAGGGCGTGAACATGCCGATGGAGTTGGAGCCGCCGCCCACGCAGGCCACTACCTGGTCCGGCAGGTGTCCGGTCATGTCCGTGAACTGCGCCCGGGCCTCCTCGCCGATGCAGAACTGGAAGTCCCGCACCATCAGCGGGAAGGGATGGGGGCCGGCGGCGGTGCCGATGCAGTACACCGCGTCCTTATATTCCTTCGCGTAGGCCATGAACGCGGCGTCCACGGCCTCCTTCAGCGTCTTCAGCCCGAAGCTGACCGGGATCACGTTCGCGCCCAGCAGCTTCATGCGGGTGACGTTGGGGGCCTGCTTGGCGATGTCCACCTCGCCCATGTAGATGTCGCATTCCATGCCGAAGTAGGCCGCCGCGGTGGCCAGGGCCACGCCGTGCTGGCCCGCGCCGGTCTCGGCGATCAGCTTCTTCTTGCCCATGTACTTGGCCAGCAAGCCCTCGCCCATGCAGTGGTTCAGCTTGTGGGCCCCGGTGTGGTTCAGGTCCTCGCGCTTGAGGTAGATCTGCGTCCGCCCCAGCAGGTTCGAGAGGTTCTGGCAGTGGTAGACCGGCGTGGGCCTGCCCTGGAAATCCCTGCGGATGCGCCGCAGCTCGGCGATGAACTGGGCCGACTGGGCGATGGTGTGGTAGGCCTCGGCGTACTCGTTGAAGGCCTTGATCAGCTCAGGGTCCTCCAGGTAGTTGCCGCCGTATTTCCCGAAATACCCGTCCGTGGACGGATACTCCTTCAGGTAGTTGTCGAAATCTCTGTACTTGTTCAAAGCAGACGATCCCCTTTCGGTATTTGAGTGGATGATTCCCTGATATTATCACTGTATTTATTATAGCATGTGTGGGGGTGTTGTACAATCATTCTTTTTTGATACAGGCGGGGTAAATTCTGATTCATCGAGCACAGCTCGACAAATCAGAATTTATCATACTGTCTTATCAAAATGAAGGAGGCGCTGGATCAATGCGCCTCCTCCGTATTCTGTTCCTCCGTCGCCTCCGCCTCCGGCCCGGTCACCGTAATCTTCACCGTCCGGACCTCGCGCTTGCCCCGGTAGATTTCAAAGCGCAGCGTCGCGCGGTAGTCCTTCCCCGGCTCCAGGGGCCGGGCGACGGACAGCGCCAGCGCCTTCTCGCCGGCGTAGCCGCAGACGCAGTCCTCCGTCAAGGTGGGATAGTAGAAGGACGGGCCCTTCACCGCCAGCCACGACGCTTCGTCGATTTCGTCGGCGTCCACCTGGGTCAGCCGCCAGTAGTAGTTGCTTTTGACCGTCAGGCTGCCCATGGCCTCGGCGTCCAGCGCCAGCGCGCCGGCTGCCAGGGCGTCGTTTTTGCCGTACTTCACCGAGAATTCCAGCGCCGGCTCCCCGTAGGCCTTGCCGGTGTGGCGCTTGTAGATCGCGCGGCCCTTCTCGTAGCGGGTGCCGGGCCAGGAATTGGCATAGCGCTGGTTGGGGCGCTCGTAGCGCATCACGGTCCACTCCGCGGCCTCGTAGAGCGTCTTCGTGGCCCGGAGGACCTTCATGTCCAGCTCCTCACGCATAAAGGCCATCTGGGTGTCGAAATCCCACACCAGGTCCGCGCTGCCACGGGAGGCGGCAAAGCCCTGGAGGTTGGCCTTTCGGCCCGAGGACGTCCACTGGCACAGGCCGAAGCCCACGCTGTCCCCGGCGTCGTAGAGGTACGCGCCCCGGTCGTCCGAGCCGCCCATGCCCTGCACGTTGTAGGGACAGAAGCTGCTCTCGGCCTGTATGCTGCTCATCAGGCCCGCGGCCTGGAAGTCCTTGAGGCCCCACTTGCCGGTCAGTATGTCCCAGATCTCGTCTTCAAAGTTGATCTTGTCCTTCGGGTAGTGGCGGGAGGTGAGCCACGGGGGCGCCGGCGTCTTCGTGGGCTTCGGGGTCTTCGTGGGCTTGGGCGTCTTCGTGGGCGCCGGTGTCGGCACCTCCAGGTCATTCACGAGGTCGCCCAGGTCCAGCGCGCCGAGCCCGCCCAGGTCCGAGGGATCGAATACGGCGTCCGTATCCGCCTCGATGACGAGCGCTTCGCTGCCAGCCGCCCCTTTATCATCCGCCACTTCGCCGGCGGACCCTGCCGGCAGCAGCAGCAGGACCGCAAGGCCCAGCGCCGCCGCCGGCAAGCGTAAATGATGTCTCATGTGTGTTCTCCAAAGCGTTTACTGGTATCTCAGGTCGTTTACATCACGTCGGCCTCTTCGTCCAGGACCCTGGTTTCCTCCAGGGGCTCAAGGGGCTCTTCGGCGGCATCCCCAGCGGCTTCCCCGACTTCTTCGGCGGCCTCGGGAGCAGGCTCCGCGGCCTCCTCGGCCACCTCGGGAACGTCCTCGGCCTCGACCACCAGCTCCTCCTCCTCGTCATTGAAGGCGTCCACGCCGGATTTCAGCAGGTCGCGCATCTGATGGCCAAAGCTGGCGCGCAGGTCGGCGTTGCCGCCGGCGAACAGCGTCTCGCCGGTGCGGGTGGCCACGTTGCCCAGGGCGTCCAGCAGCACCTTGATCTGGCCAAGATAATAGTTGTAGCTCTCGCCAAAGGTCTTGACCGTGCTGGTGACGTAATCCTGGTTGGCCTGGCGGTTGTCGCGGATCTCGTTTTCGAGGTTGTGCCGCTGCAGCGCCTGGTCGCGGGCAAACCGCTGCTCTTCTTCCTCCTTGTACTCGTCGAACTCGCGGTTCTTGCGGGTGTAGAGGTCCTTCAGGCCCTCGAACTCGGCCCGGGAAGCCTTGGCCTCCTCCCTGGCCCGTTCCAGGTCGAAGTCCTTCAGCTGGGCCTCCATCTCGCGGATGCGGCTGCTGGCGGTGTCCAGCTGCTGGGTCAGGCTGGCGTTCTCGGACTGCTGCCGGCTCAGGCTCTCCGTAAGCTCGCGAACCTTGTCTTCCAGCTCCTGTATCTTCTTGCTTCCGAACATGGTTTGTCCTCCTTTGCAAATATGCTATTAAGTATATTTTAACCCGTAACAGGCCTGGGCGTCAAGACCATAATGCCAATTAGAATGTATTTCCTTGACGCGTTTACGGCACAAACACCCGGTCGATGCGCGTCACCCGGCCCGAACGGACCGTCACGGTGGTGTTGTCGGCGTAGAAGCCGTCGAAGGCCGCGCCCTGCATGGCCTCGACGATGCCGTCGTAAGGCGCGGTGACGGGGTCGCTGTCGATGTCGGATGCGTCGGTGAACACCGCCGATTCGTCCACCACCAGCGTGGTCACGCCCAGCTCGGTATAGGTGGGCAGGTCGTCGAAGCCATTCACGCGCCAGTTGCCGTCCGCCGTCCGGATGAAGTCACAGCCGTCCTCCGCGCCTGTGCCGCCGTTGATCTGCACCAGGCTGCCGTCCGAGATCACCGTCGAAACGGGAATGGCCGAACCCGCGACCAAGATGCTGTCCCCTTCGGCCAGGCCCTCGATGTCGTCGGCTTCGTACACCTCCACAGCGCAGACGTGCACGGCGTTCATGTAGGTGCCGGAGGCCAGGCGGGCCACGTCGCCCCGGTCAAAGGCCACGGGATATTCCCCGTCGGGCAGGTGGTTCACGTCCACCTCAACGGCGATGGGCGCCACCGTGCGGCCCCCGTCGCGCACCGCTTCGTCGGCCTCCGCCGTCGCGTCCAGGTCCTCCGCATACCCGTCCTCATCCCCGTCGTCGGCCACCTCGGTGGACCTGACGATGTATTTGCTGGACATGTAGCCGGTATGGCCGCTGGCCGGGTCGGAAACCTGGAACCAGCCCTCGCCCTCGGCCAGCACCCTCAGCGGCGAACCGTTCATCAGGCTCAGTATCTGCTGGCCGGCCGTGGAGGGCTGGCGGCGCAGCGCCACGGTGCCCCGTTCGGTCTTCGTGACCACCTGGGCGTCGTAGGGCGTCACGTCCCGCATGGTGTCCAGCAGTCGATTGATCTCCTTCTGGGGCGACACCGTGGCCCTCGGGGCCTTTGTGGCCTTCTTTTTCTTCTCCTTGGAGGGCTTGGTGGTGCTCAGGTACTTGGCCTGGACCCAGCCCAGGGTCTGGCCGTCGCCGGAGGGGTCCTGCACCAGTATGGCATACCAATTGCCGCTCTTCTTCTCGATCAGCAGCTTCTCACCCTTGGACAGCCGCCTGTACACCTTGGCGCCGGTGTCCTTCTTCGCGTACACCTTCACGCCGTCCTTGGTGACATACAGCGTAAAGGCGTCCGCCACCGCCGGCAGCGCCAGGGCCGCCAGCAGCGCGACAGCCAGCATGACCGTCACGATTCTCTTTATCATCATCATTTACCTCCGAAAGGGTTTGCCGGTCGTCTGTTCGATCCTCGGCGCGGGGCTGTAGCGGCGGCCTCAGGGCCGCCGCTGCCCTTTCGCCCACGTATAAGGATGAACTTGCCGCCCGGTTCAGTATTTCACCACGTTGCTGTCGTACAGGTCGCCGCTCCGCTCCACCTCGGCCAGGGCGCAGAAGTTCAGGCTGCCCGCGCCCCAATCGGAAGCCACGGTGAAGCTGCCGGAAGCGCTGCTCTTGCCGTCGGGCTTCAGCTGCACGCCGTCGACGACCACGGTCAGGGTATCCCGGCGGAAATCCGGTTCGTCGCCGTAGCTGAGCCGCAGCGCCTCAAATGTGCAGGACTGGCTGCCCAGGTTTACCAGGTGCCAATCGTAGGTCACCAGGCCGTCGCCGGCATCCGCGCCCTTGGCGGGGGTGACGGTCAGCACCAGGTTCACCGGCGCGCCCGCGCCGCAAGCGCCCTGCCAGCGCTCCGCGCCCTGTTCGGCCATCCAGCCGTTGACCAGCGCGTCCACCTGGGCAGGCCACACGGTGCCGGGCTGGAAATCCACGCCGTGGTCGGCGGCGAAGGCCGCGTAGGCGATGTCCAGCTTCGCGCCGTAGATGCCGTCGTAGGCGCCGGGGTTGTAGCCCATGTCGCCCAGCAGCTTCTGGACGGTGCGCACGTTCTCGCCCCGGCTCCGGGTATGAATGGCGCCGGCGTCGATGGTCTCAAGCTGCTTATAGCCGCAGTCGCTGCACACGCGCTCACGCGCGCCGTCGGCGTCGCGCTTCAGCGGGACGGTGACGGTCCAGGGCCCGAAGTCGTGGTTCAGGCGCTGGATGGTCTGGGGCCAGGCCACGCCGTCGGGATTGAGGTTCTGATCCATCTGGAACTGCATGACGGCCCGCTCCATGCCGCCGCCGAAGATGCCGTCCACGCCCTTGGAGGTCAGGTAGCCCTGATCCGCCAGCAGCTGCTGGACCTCGCGCACGGCGCTGCCCTTCGCGCCGCGGCGCAGCGTGCCTTCGGGATCGTAGGACACCGTGCGCTCGGCATGGCCGCACACCTTGCACACCTGCCGACGGGTGCCGGCGGAATGATCGGTGGCCTCTGTGACGATCTCCCAGCGGTAGTCGTGGGGCAGCATGGCCACGGACTGCTCCTCTTTGTATTTGCAGTCCCGGCAGGTGCGGCTGCGCAGGCCCTTGGCGGTGCAGGTGGCTTTCTTCTCCACCTTCCACGAACCAAAGTCGTGGGGCAGCTTGTCCAGCACCTGCTCCTCCTTGCGGCCGCAGACCTTGCACTTGCGGGTGCGGCGGCCCTTGGCCGTGCAGGTGGGCTCCTTCGTGACGTTCCACTTGCCCCACTCGTGGGGCTCCTTTTCGATGGTCTGGGTCTGCTTGTGGCCGCACACGGTACAGGTGCGGGTCCGCTGTCCCTCCTTGGTGCAGGTGGGCTCCCTGGTCACCTTCCACCTGCCGTAGATATGCTCGGTCTTGGGCAGCGTACCCTCCTCCACCGCGCCGCACTTGGTGCACTTGCGCTGGCGCAGGCCCGTCTTCTGGCAGGTGGCCTCGCGGACGACCTTCCACTTGCCCCACTTGTGGGTGCAGGGGGGATTCTCGTCCAGGTACTTGCTGAGCATGAACCCGGTCTTCTTCTTGCCCTTCACCTTGATGGAGACCTCGTTCCACTTGCCCCACATGTCCACCACGTCCAGCACGGTCACCTTGTCGCCCTTGTTGAGGGTGGCGATGACCTTGGAATCGGTGTCGTAATCGGCATAGACCTTCGCGCCGTCCCTGTTGACGTACTCGGTCCAGCCCGCAGCCAAAGCACACGCGCCCAGCGCCGCCAGCAGCGCGACGGCGACGAGCATCAACACGGTCTTCTTCATGTCTCTCTCCTCCTGTGCGGTCGTTCCCAACAAGCCGTCATTCGCCGGCCTCGTCCGTCCCGGCGTCGATCGCGTCGGAACCGTCTCCCGGCGCGTAAGCCTCTTCCATCAGCGCTTCCCCGGCCTCCGCCTCGGGGGCCTCCGCGCTGGTGCGCCGGGCGGTGGATATCTCCTCCTCCGCTTCCACCAGCACCGCGCCCTCCCCGTCGATGGGCGCGTCGCCGTCGTCCCGCTTCAGGGTGCGGATGATGGCGTCGGCCTCGGCGTCGGCGGTATCGCCGTCCAGCCAGAAGACCACCTCGACGTATTCGTTCCCGCCGTCCAGTATGTAGGTGAGGGTGTTGAACGCCACGTCCTGGTATTCCTCGACGGTGCGATACCGGGCGGCGGGAATGCCGTTGACCTCGCCGTCCTTCACCAGGTCCGAGACCTCGTTGTAGCCGCTGATCTCGTCCTCCACGAAGACGGCCAGCGCGTCGGGATAGCCGTCCTTGCTGAACTGGTAGACGTCGAAGTCCAGCAGGGTGTCGTTGCTGTACCAGTAGGCCACCTGGTCGTCCTCGATGTCCTCCTGGGTCATCTCGCCCTCCACAAAGCCCGCGGGCACCGTGAGGGTAAACGGCGAGCTGCCCAGCCGCAACGTCCGGGTGGCGGCCTGCGCCGCGCCTTCCGCCTGCGCCGTTTCGTCCGCCTCGGGCGCGTCGTCCCGCCAGAGGGAATGGAGGATCGCGTCGGCCTCCGCCTCGGCGGTCAGGCCGTCCAGCCAGAACACGATCACGACGTAATCGTCGCCGGCGTCCAGCACGCAGGTGAGGGTCTCGTAGTCCTCGCCCTCCCAGCTTTCCACAGTGCGGTACCAGCCCACCGGGATGCCGTTGACCTCCGCCTCCGCTTCAACCGCGTCGGCGTGGTACGTGGCGGCCTCCCCGGCCACGTAGTCTGCAAGCCGCTGCGGCAGGCCTTCCTTGCTGCGCTGGTAGACGTCGAAGTCCAGCAGCGTCTCGTCGCTGAGCCAGTAGGCCACCTGGCCCTCGGCCACGTCCGCGCTGGTCATGCCGCCCTCGCGGAAGCTGGCACTGCAGAACAGGTAATAGGGCGAGGTGCCCAGCCGCACCGGGGCCAGGTTGTCCACGGCCAGGGTGTCGATCATGCCCCGGGCCTCGGCATCGGCGTCCTCGCCGTCCAGCCAGAACACGACTTCGACGAAGCCCTCGCCGTCGTCCAGCACGTAGGTGACGGTCCGATGGTCCACGTCGTTCCAGGTCTCCACCCGATAATACCAACCCACCGGGATGCCGTTGATCTCGCCGTCCGTCACGATCCCGTCGGCGTCGCCTCTGGCGGCGGCCTCCTCGGCCACGTATTCCGCCAGCGGCAGCTGTCCGCCGGCCACGCCCAGCTGGTAGATGTCAAAATCCACGGCCAGCGCGTCGCTGTACAGGTAGGCCACCTGACCGTCCGCCGCGTCCGCCTCCGTCACCGGCCCGTACTGGAAGCTCCCGTCGATCTCAATGGTGTAAATCGAACTGCCCAGGCGCAGCCTGCGCATCTGCCCCGCTGCCTCCGCCTCGCCCAGGGCGAAGGGAAGCGCCGACAGCGCCAGCGCCAGGCACAGCGCCAGGCAAAACAGCTTTGTTCTCATCTGCTTTCGCTCCTTTCCAGGGGATATCACTCCGGATACATTATATCACAAGACCCTGTCGATTGGTATCGGCTTTGCAATTGTATTAATTATTTTACGCCTTGGCTTCAATGTCGACAAACTTCATGTGCGCGAAAGAGGGAAGCGCCCCTTCCCGGAGCGCTCCCCTCTTTCGCGCATTTGGTCCCGTCAGAACCTGGTGATGTTCTTCAGCTTATCAATTTTGACGAAGGCGTACAGCCCGCGCTCGCCCAGGGTCTGAACCAGCGCCCAATCGCCCTTGACCGCGCAGATCTGCACCGGGCCGCTCTTCTTCAGCGTATAGCTGTTGGCGCTGCTGTCGGCGCGCTGATAGACCTTCGTGCCCTTGCCCAAAGTGGCGAGGTAATCGCCCAGCCCGGACTTGTTCAGCAGGTTGGAGCCCTTCGTGTAGTACACTTTGCCGTTGTAATAGACGTCGGTATAGGATTCGTTGGCGCGCACGACCAGCGCGGTGTAGGCCGGAATCGTGCCCACATATTCCGTCATTGCGGAATCCGCGTAGAGCTTCGCCGCCCTGACGGTGATGTCGCCATGGCTGGCCAGCGCCTGGGCGCAGAACATGGCCAGAAGCAGTGAAACAGCCAGTACAGTAACAATGATCTTCTTCATTTGTGGTTTCCTCCCTGCCGTATGCGATTGTTATAATATAATTATAGCACCCCAAAAACTCGGGAGGCAATAAATCTCCCGATTATACATAATATCTCTACACTTCTGATATATTTACGAATTATATAAATACCAAAGTCGAATTAAAGTCATTTTATGTCTTTGCCGCCGCCTTTCCGCTTATCCCAGAAACGGTCCAGTCGCGACACCATCCAAAAGCCGATCAAAATGGATATTCCAAAGGCAAGCGCCAACAGGATGTCTGTCATGTGCGGGGGCCTCCTTTTGCGTCAGAACCGCAGGAACTTCTGCACGTCCTTCTCTTCGCCCAACAGGATGATGCGCTCATCCCGGCAAAACTGATGGGAAGGGCCCGGCATCGGCATCACCTGGCCATTTCTGCGGATGGCGAGTATGTTCAGGCGGTATTTCTGACGAACTGCCAGGTCGACCACGGTGTGCCCGATCCAGCTGTCGGGAATCCCGGTTTCGTAGATCGCGTATTCCGGCGAGAGGCGAATGAAATCGAAGATGTGATTGCCGCTGTAGCGCACGGCGGCCCAGATGGCCGTCTGCTTTTCGGGATAGATCACCTCGTCCGCGCCACAGGCAAGCAGAAACTGGGCGTGTGCGTCGCGGGCGACGCGCGCCAGCACGAAGGGCGCGCCCCGCTTTTTCAAAAGCGAAGTGATTTCCAGCGAAGCCTGCAGATCGTGGCCCATGGTGACGACGCACAGGTCGAACTCCTCCACCCCGAGCGCGTCGATCAGCGTGGGGTCGGTGGCGTCGCCGATCTCGGCGTTCGTGACGTAGGCCATGGCGTCCTGCACCCGGCGTTCGTCCTTGTCGATGGCGAGCACCTGGTGGTTCAGGTCGTGAAGCTTTTGGGCCATGTGGCGTCCGAACCGGCCCAGGCCGATCAACAGTATGTTCTTCATGGAATGCCTCCCGTAGTTTTTATGGAGGTTATTGTATCATCCGGGCCATGAACACGCCATTAAGGCTGTATATGACGCATTAAGACGGCATAAAGCGCGCTTTGTCTTTATGCCGCCTTAATGCGTCGCCTGTTTTTTTATCTTCCCTTTTATGGAATATGTGATATAATACGTGAAATAACGGTAAACTGAGGGGGAGGCGCATGTCGGAACACGAGCGGATATTGGTGTGCGTTTCCGCTTCGCCCACCAACGCGGACGTGATTCGCCGCGCGGCGGCGCTCGCAGGCGCGATGGACGCGGAGCTGATCGCGCTCTACGTGGAGGACACGGAGCTTTACGACGAAGCCCGTGCCCGGGCGGTGCACGACCACCTGTCCCTTGCGGAGCGCCACGGCGCGCTGCTGACCACGATCTACGGCGACGACCCCGCCACGGCCATTGCCGAGTATGCGCGGGTCAGCGGGATCACAAAGATCGTGTTGGGCAAGAGCCCGGAGCACAAGCGCCTGTTCGCGCCGAAGGAGACGCTGATGTCGCGGCTCAACGAGCTGGCCCCGAACGTGGAGATCATCATCGTGCCGAACCAGCTGACCGTCGACGCCGAACCGCTTCAGCTTCGCCGGTTCTTCCGAAAGGGGCGCTTCTCCACCGTCGACCTGGCCAGGGCGGCGCTGATCCTGGCGATCTGCACCGGCGTGGGCTTCCTGTTCACGGCCATCGGGCTGGCCATCACCAACGTGGTGCTGATCTACATTCTCGGCGTGCTGGCGGTGGCCCTCGTCACCACGGGCCCGATCTACAGCCTGCTGTCCTCGTTCTTCTCGGTGCTGGTGTTCAACTTCTTCTTCACCGAGCCCTACTATTCGCTGCGCTCCAGCCCGGATTACTTCGCCACCTTCGCGGTGATGTTCACGGCGGCGCTCCTGTCCAGCTCGCTGACCAGCCGCATCAAGGCCCAGTCCATCCAGACGGCAAACAAGGCCTACCAGACGGAGGTATTGCTGACCACCAGCCAGCTGTTGCAAAAGGCGGACGAAAAGCGGGCGATCCTGGAGGTCGTCCAGCAGCAGCTGTGCCGGTTGCTGGAGCACAGCGTGCTGTGCTATGATTCGGACCTCGACGCGCCCACGCTCTGCGCCATCGAGCAGGACGGCGGATTCGGGGGAATCGACCTGGAGGCGGAGCGCAAGGCCGCGCAGTGGGTGCGCCAGAACGGCAAGCACGCCGGACGCACGACCCGCGTGTTCCCGGAGGCCAGGTGCCTGTACATGGCCGTGCGCAGCGAACGGACGGTGTGGGCGGTCATCGGCATACGCGCCGACAACGCCCCGCCCATCGACGAGTTTCGCAAGAACCTGATGATTTCCATACTGGACGAGTGCGCCCTGGCGGTGGAGAAGGATCACATGACCCGAGAGAAGCAGCGCATCGAGGAAAACGCCCGCCAGGAATCGCTGCGGGCCAACCTGCTGCGCTCCATCTCCCACGACCTGCGCACGCCCCTGACCAGCATCTCCGGCAACGCGGCCATCCTGGTGGAGAACCAGGGGCAGCTGGGCGATGAAAGCCTCAAGCGGCTTTACACCTCCATCTATGACGACGCCATCTGGCTGAACGGCCTGGTGGAGAACCTGCTCACCATCACCCGCACCGAAAACGGCGCCATGAAGCTGAACCTGCAGACCGAGCTGGTGGCGGATACGGTGGAGGAAGCCCTGCGGCACATCGACCGTGACGCGGCCCGGCGGCACATCGCAGCGGACCTGCCGGAGGAGATGCTGCTGGCCCGCATGGACGCGGGGCTGATCGTGCAGGTGCTGGTGAACCTTCTGAACAACGCGGTGAAGTATACGCCCGAAGGCGCGCGGATCACCGTCGGCATCCGGCGGAAGGATGGCATGGCGCTGATCTGGGTGGCGGACGACGGGCAGGGCGTGCCGCCCGGCGACGAGAGCCGGGTGTTCGACATGTTTTACACCGGCGTGAAGCGCTCCCCGGACAGCCGCCGGGGCATCGGGCTGGGGCTGGCGCTTTGCAAGAGCATCGTGCAGGCCCACGGGGGCGAAATCGGCGTGGAAAACGTCAGGCCCCACGGCGCAAAATTCTGGTTTACCCTTCCAATCGTGGAGGTCGAAGGCTATGAACAATAAACCGTTGATACTGGTGGTGGAGGACGACGCGGCGGTGCGCAGCCTGATGGCGGTGGCGCTGGACACCCAGGGCTACCGCTACCATCTGGCCCGAAACGGCGCGGAGGCGCTGATCGAAGCCTCGACCCAGCAGCCCGCCGTGATGCTGCTGGACCTGGGGCTGCCGGACATGGAGGGCGTGGACATCATCCGCAAGGTGCGAACCTGGACAGGCATGCCCGTCATCGTCATCTCCGCCCGCAGCGAGGACGCCGACAAGGTGGAGGCGCTGGACGCCGGCGCGGACGACTACCTGACCAAGCCCTTCTCCGTGGACGAGCTGCTGGCGCGGCTTCGGGTGGCGCTTCGCCGGGTAAACGCGGAGGCCTCGGCGGGCAGCGAGAGCGCCGTGTACGAAAACGGCATCCTGCGCATCGACTATGCCGCCGGCTGCGCGTACATCGCGGATCAGGAGATCCACCTGACGCCCATCGAGTACCGGCTGCTGTGCCTGCTGGCGCGCAATACCGGCAAGGTGCTGACCCACAACTACATCCTGAAGGAGATCTGGGGCAGCTATACCGCCTCGGACGTCGGCTCCCTTCGGGTGTTTATGGCGACGCTGCGCAAGAAGCTGCAAACGGGCGGCGAACAGCCCTATATCCAGACCCACATCGGCATTGGCTATCGCATGCTCAAGCAGGATGGCCGGCAGGAGGACGCGCCGTGAACGCGCCGCGCAGGCCCAAAGCGCTGAAGCGTGAACCCAGGCCGGAGGAATGGCTGGTATTTGGCTTTCTGGGCGTCATACTGTTGGGAGCGCTGCTGCTGGCGATGCCCGCGTCGACGAAGGACGGACACAGCATCGGCTTTTTCGACAGCCTGTTTACGGCGACCTCCGCCGTATGCGTGACGGGTCTTGTGGCGGTGGATACGGGCACGACCTTCTCACTGTTTGGGCAGGCCGTGCTGCTGGTCCTGATCCAGGTGGGCGGATTGGGCTTCATGGTGTTCGCCACGAGGGTCATGGTGATACTGGGACGGCGTATCTCAATAAAGAACCGAATGCTGATCCGGGAATCCATGAACGCCACATCCCTGTCCAACCTCGGCGGCCTGGCGCGGCTCTACCTGCTGTTGACGCTGGGCATCGAAGCGGCGGGGGCGGCGCTGCTCGCCATCCGCTTCATCCCGATGTACGGCGTTCGCCGCGGATCGTGGCTCGCTGTATTCCACGCGGTCAGCGCCTTCTGCAACGCGGGCTTTGACCTGTTCGGGCACTTCGCCAGCCTGACCGGCTTTGCCGCCGATCCCCTGGTGCTGTTGACCGTGGCGGCGCTGATCGTCCTCGGCGGACTGGGCTTCTCCGTCATACTGGAGGTGCTGCGCAACCGGCAGGGTTTTAAGAACCTGTCGCTGCACACCCGCATCGTACTCACCTTCACGCTGGCGCTGCTGATGGCGGGCACGGGCTTCTATATGGCGGTGGAGCGCGGCAGGCTGGATACGCTCAACGCCTTCTTCCAGTCCGTCACCATGCGCACGGCGGGCTTCAATTCATACGATCTGTCGTCCTTGACGGACGGTTCCAAGCTGTTCAGCAGCCTGCTGATGATGGTCGGCGCGTCCCCAGCCTCCACTGGCGGCGGCATGAAAACCACCACCGTGGCTTTGGTGATACGCCTGATATTCAGCGTCGTAAAGGGCGACAACGAGGTCAACGCCGCCCGCCGCCGCATTCCCGCCGACACCGTGCGAAGGGGACTGGCCGTGGTGGCGCTGTTTCTGACGACGCTGACGCTCGGCACGCTCTCCCTTTCGATCATCGAGGGCGGGCGCTTCTCCCTGGCGGACATACTGTTCGAGTGCGCCAGCGCCATGGGCACCGTGGGCGTCTCCGCCATCGGCACGCCAAACCTGCATCCCGCCAGCCGCGCCGTGCTGCTGCCGATGATGTTCCTCGGACGCGTCGGCCCACTGACCCTGGCCATAGCCATTGCCCGCAGGCAGAGTCGCGCCAGGCCCGTCTCAAAATATCCGGAAGAAAGAATAATGATCGGGTAGGCAATCGAATTTGTTACACCACCGGACATAAACTGCATATCCACCTGTGTATATTCACTGCATGCCTTATGCAGAAATCCACATTTTCCACACAGTTATCCACAGAAATGGGGGACAAAACCGCGATTTTATCGGGTTTTCCGGGGGTTTTCCACATCCGGGCCCCTCCTGCATATTTTTTATCCACAGACTTCGGTCTTTTTAAGTCGCATTTTCACCCCATTGAGGGCTAATTTATAGCCAATTGCCGGTTTTAGCATCAATTTCACGTCATATTTACGGGTTTTGCAGGACGGATTGCCGGGGTTAACCCCGCGATAATCATTGCTTTTCTGTTCATTTATTGCATAATTATTTCAGATGTGTGACGCTTTCATATTTTCATGGCGTCGCTCCCGTTCCGGGAAAATGGCATTGATCAATTGGACCTTGTATGCTATACTGGATTGAAAGGCGGCGCGTCCCCGCGCCCCGACCAAGCGGGATCAACCCACAAAGGAGGCAATCACCGTGATTCAAACCGTCGATTGGTCCACCATAGCGGCCTTCGTCACCGAGGTGTTCGTCAAATACGGCGTTCCCGAGGCCGACGCGGCCATATGCTGCGACGTGCTGCTGGAGAGCGACCGCCGGGGCATCGAATCCCACGGCTGCAATCGCTTCAAGCCCATCTACCTGGACCGCATCAAGTCCGGCGTACAGAAGCCCGTGACGCACTTCGAGATCATCAAGCAGACCCCCACCACCGCGGTGGTGGACGGCCACGACGGCATGGGCCAGGTGATCGGCCACAGGTGCATGACGATGGCCATTGAGAAGGCCAAGGCCTACGGCATGGGCATGGTGGTAGCCCGCAACAGCTGCCACTACGGCATCGCCGGCTATTACACCTCGATGGCCACGAAGGCCGGCTGCATCGGCATGACCGGCACCAACGCCCGCCCCTCCGTGGCGCCCACCTGGGGCACCGAGGGCATGTTCGGCACCAACCCCTTCACGCTGGGCGTGCCCACCGACGAGCCCTTCGACTTCAACTTCGACTGCGCCACCTCCATCACCCAGAACGGCAAGTTTGAATACTACGCGCGCATCGGCCACGACGTGGTGCCGGGCACCGTGATCGGCGAGGACGGCGAACCTGTCACCGGGGACGCCGGCGCGGCGCTGAAGCGCATCCGAGAGAACTCCGCCGCGCTGGTG
Organism: uncultured Eubacteriales bacterium; assembly: GCA_902765305.1. Classification (GTDB taxonomy): domain Bacteria; phylum Bacillota; class Clostridia; order Christensenellales; family Aristaeellaceae; genus UBA2862. The sequence goes on along the minus strand of CACWZI010000043.1, from coordinate 15,559 downwards.
ACCGTGGGCGGCATCGGCGAGCTGCTGGGCGGCTACAAGGGCTACGGCTTCGCGCTGTTCGTGGAATTCCTGTCCGCCGCGCTGTCCGACGGCTACTACGGCAAGCAGCTCAACGGCGTGGACGAGAACGGCGAAAAGTGTTCCCCCCGGCTGGGCCACTTCTTCATCGCCATCGACACCGACCACTTCATGGGCGAGGCCGCCTGCCGCAAGAAGGCCGGCGACATCCTCCGCGAGATCCGCGCCAGCCGCAGGATGCCCGGCGCCGAGCGCATCTGGACCGCCGGCGAGAAGGAATACGAGATCCGCCTGGCCCGCAGGGACGGCGTGCCCATCAACGACTCGGTGCAGGCCGAGCTGAACCAGCTGCGCGCGGAGTGCGGCCTGGAGGGCAAGTACCGGTTCCCGTGGGACTGAATAGAACCTTTTGCTCATAAACCCCTAAACCCATTTTCGAGGTTGCCAGCGCGCCGTTGCCGTGCTATGATAGACCCGTGAATCCGGGATTCACAATACACAAGGAGGACAAATTTGATGAAGAAGACGAAAGAGGCCGCGGAAGCATAGCGATGGCTATGTGAATCCAAACACCATATAGCCGTCGCTTTCCTCGTGTTATAGTAAACGGCAATAATTTTTTGCCGTTTACTATAGCCGCCTCCGGCGGATGCGAACGGGCGCGAATGGAAATCAGCCGCTTCGCGGCACGCGCCCGGCGCGGCGTAAACGTTCAAAGCGAAATTCGTTTTGACGTTTACGATAAACACAACAGGAGGGCCAACATGGGCTATATCAAGGCGGACGAAATCCTTCCGCAGGACTTGCTGCGGCGCGTGCAGGAGTATGCCGAGGGCCGGCTTTTGTACATCCCCCGGCGGGACGACAGGCGCAGCGGTTGGGGTTCCCTCAGCGGCGCCCGGGCCCGGCTGAGGGAGCGCGACGCCCGCATCCGGCTCGAACGCCGGGCAGGGCGCAGCGTGGGCGAGCTGGCGGAACGATATTACCTGTCCGAAAAGAGCATCCAGCGCATCCTGCGGGACGGCGCGCCCTCCGAATCCGACGCGGACAAGGAGGGAATCCAGTGAACCGGGAAAACAAGAGAAGGACCTTTGAGAAGGGCTACTACAAAAACCATCCCTGTGACGAGCCCTTCACCTGCCGCCACTGCGGGCGGCTGGTGACGCCGGAAGGCGCGGGCACCCGCCACAGGAACCACTGCCCCAACTGCCTGACCAGCCTGCACGTGGACGACGCGCCCGGCGACAGGGCCGCCGACTGCGGCGGGCGCATGGAACCCATCGCGGTGTGGGTGAAGCGGGGCGGCGAGTGGGCGATTCTCCACCGCTGCAGCCGCTGTGGCAAGATCAGCGCCAACCGCGTGGCGGCGGACGACAACCCCATGAAGCTGATGTCCATCGCCATGGGGCCGCTGACCCAGCCGCCCTTCCCGCTGGAGCGCATCGAGGAGATGGCGCGCCTGATGGGCGGGGACGGGCGAATGGAATAGAATGAGGGGACGGTTCCTTTTTCCATCTCTATTGGAAAAAGGAACCGTCCCCTCATTCCACTTTGCTACCCCAGCGCAATATCCACGCACTGCCTTATATCCGTGATCTCATATTCCGCGTGGAGCCCCTCGGGCAGCGTCTTCCCCTCCGGGTTGACCCAGCAGGCGTCGATGAAGGCGTTGTTCGCGCCGCGGATGTCGCTGTTGACGCCGTCGCCCACCATCAGCGCCTCCCCCGCCTTCACGCCCAGGCGGTCGAGGGCGATTTCAAAGATGCCGGGGCGGGGCTTGGAGACGCCCACCTCCTCGGAGATGATCACCTCCGTCACATGGTCCTTCAGCGGCGACAGAGCCAGACGGCTGCGCTGTATGGCGGTGATGCCGTTGGTCACGATGGCCACCGGCAGCTTTTCAGCGATCCGGGCGACGGTCTCGAGGGCGTTGGGCAGCAATATGCTCTGCTGCCCCAGCAGGGTCACGAACCGCTCCGCCGCCCACTTCGGATCCCCGGGCACCGGGTAGCGGTCAAAGAAGCGCACGAACCGGGCCAGCTTCAGCTGGTTCTGGGTCAGCAGCCCCGCCTCCAGCGCCCGCCAGCACTTCAGGTTGATGGCCTCGTACTGGTCATAGCGGTCCGGATCGAAATAGCCCAGCTCGTCCATCAGCTGGTTCACCGCGTTGCGATTGCCGGCCTGGAAGTCCAGCAGCGTGTCGTCCACGTCGAAGAGTACGGCCCTGTAGCGCATGGCAGATCCTTTCAAATTCTGATTTATCGCCCCGCGACAAATCAGAAGTTCACAGTATCTTCCCCAAAAACTCCTGCAGCCTCGCGTTTTCGGGGTGCTCGAACATCTTCTGGGGCGTGCCCTCCTCGATGATGCGGCCGCCGTCCATGAAGATCACCCGGTCCCCCACCTCACGGGCGAAGCCCATCTCGTGGGTGACCACCACCATGGTCATGCCCTCCCGGGCCAGCTGCTTCATCACGTCCAGCACCTCGCCCACCATCTCGGGGTCCAGGGCGGAGGTGGGCTCGTCGAACAGCATCACGTCCGGCTCCATGCACAGGGCCCGGACGATGGCGATGCGCTGCTTCTGGCCGCCGGAGAGCTGGCCCGGATAGGCCTCGGCCCGGTCCAGCAGCCCCACCCGCTCCAGCAGCTGCTTGGCCATGGCCTCGGCGGCTTCCTTCGTCTTCTTGCGCAGCGTCACCGGGGCGACGGTCATGTTCTTCAGCACCGTCATGTTTGGGAACAGGTTGAAGTGCTGGAACACCATGCCCATCTTCTGGCGGTGGCGGTTGATGTTCACCTTGGGGTCGGTGATGTCCACGCCCTCGAAGGTGATGGTGCCGCTGGTGGGCAGCTCCAGCAGGTTCAGGCAGCGCAGGAAGGTGGACTTGCCGGAGCCGGAGGGCCCGATGACCACCACCACCTCGCCCCGCTTGATCTCGGCGTTCACGCCGTTGAGGGCGTGGATGCTCTCGCCGAACTTCTTTTCCAGGTTCTCCACGCGAATCAGCACGTCAGTGGTCACTGTTCCTCAGCCTCCTTTCCACGCGGCCCACGACCCAGGTCAGGAACATCACCAGCGCCAGGTAGATCAGCGCCACGGCGATCAGCGGCATGAAGGGCGAATAGGTGCGCCCGCGGATGGTGTCGCCGGCCTTGGTCAGGTCCATCACCGCCACGTAGCCGGCGACGGAGGTCTCCTTCAGCAGGGCGATGAACTCGTTCATCAGCGAGGGCAGCACGTTCTTGAACACCTGGGGGATGATGATGTGCTGCATCGTCTGCAGGTAGTTGAAGCCCAGGCTGCGCCCGGCCTCGAACTGGCCGTTGTCGATGGCCATGATGCCGCCGCGGATGATCTCCGCCACATACGCGCCGGAGTTCAGGCCGAAGGCCAACCCCGCCACCACCAGCTTGTTGCGCACGGAGCTGAATATGACGAAGGCGAATATCATCAGCTGCACCACCACGGGCGTGCCGCGCAGCACCGTCAGGTATACCTTGCAGAAGCCGTTGAAGAAGCCCAGCAGCTTCCTGCCAAAGGTGGGCCGCGCCCCCTCGGCGGTCTTGTCGTAGGTGGAGCGCACGGCGGCGATGGCCATGCCGATCACCAGGCCGATGGCCAGCGCCAGCAGCGTGATCTTCAGCGTGTTGCCCAGGCCGTCCACCAGGAATTTCCAGCGCCTGCCCTGTATGAAGTTCAGGTCGAATTCCGCCTTTATCTTTTCAAACCATGCCTGCAATTTTCCTTCCCCCTCTTTCGTTGCACTGGGGTTTACGGTGGTATCAAGGGTCACAGATCCTTCAGCTGCGGCTTCGCCTCCGCTCAGAATGACAGTAAACCGTGTGTCATCCTGAGCGGAGTCGAAGGATCATTTTCCCCATGATCGTTTCACATGCGCAAACAGGGCGGCGAACGCCTCCCTGTTTGCGATGGATGCTTCTGTGGCGATTATTCCGCGGGGATGAACTTGTCGACGATGCTCTTCAGGGTGCCGTCCGCCATCAGCTCCTTGAGCGCGGCATTGAAGGTCTCGTAGATCTCGGAATCCAGCGGGAAGGCCATGGCGTAATCCTCCTCGGTGTAGGCGGAGGCCAGCAGCTTCAGGCCCTCGTTCTTGGCCACGAAGGCCTTGGCGGGCTCGTTGTCGATGACCACGCAGTCCACCTGGCCGCTGGTCAGCGCCAGCACGGCGTCGGCGCCGTTCTTGAAGCGCTGCACGTCGGCGGTGCCGGCGGTCTCGAACTCGTCGGAGATGTAGATGTCGCCGGTGGTGGATTCCTGCACGCCGATGGCGATGTGGCCGCCCTTGGCCTCGATCAGGGCGTAGATGTCCTCGGCCTCGGTATCGCCAGGCACGATGACGGCCTGGATGCCGGTGGCATAGGTGTCGGTGAACTGCACGCTCTGCTTTCGCTCCTCGGTGACGGTCATGCCGGCGGCGGAGAAGTCGTAGGAATGGGCGGCCAGCGCGGGGATGATCGCGCCGAAGTCGATGTCGACGACCTCCAGCTGGTAGCCGATCTTCTCGCAGATGGCCTTGGCGATCTCGATGTCGATGCCGGTGGGCTCGCCGGTCTCGTCGTCATAGAACTCATAGGGCGGGAAATTGACGTTGGTGGCCAGGGTCAGCGTGCCGTTCTCGGCCAGCGCGGCGAAAGCGGACAGCGCGAGCATTGCGACGATGACCAGTGCGATGAGCTTCTTCATTGTATGTACCTCCATTTTATCGCGGAGTGATCTCCGTTTGAATCGCCCCGATTATACATCTCTATGCGTCAAAATGCAAGCCATATTCACGACAATTAACGCAATATACGCAGTTTATGTATAAATATGCTTGTTTGAGATTACTTATGCAGTATTTTAGGAAGGGGGTGACAAATTCTGATTTATCGAGCTGTTGGTGGAAAAGCAGAGGGTAGTACAAAGGGAACAGGGAACAGGAAAAGCCGCGCACGGAATGTTGCAGCCAGAAACATGAAGTTAGTCCTTTAGGGCCGCTACAACTCGTACGTTATCGAAATGTTCGCGGCAGCCGCCATTCCTGTTCCCTGTTCCCTGTTCCCTGTTCCCTCGTCTCCCCGACAAATCAGAATTTTCCGTTCTCCCACTCAAAAGCCCCGAGGCCTGTTGCCTCGGGGCTTTTGCATCGCCGCGCTCACTTCAGCGTGATGATCACCCTGCGGTAGGGCTCTTCGCCCTCGGAATGGGTGGTGACGTCCGGATCGTCCTGCAGCGCGGAGTGCAGGATGCGGCGCTCGTAGGGGTTCATGGGCTCCAGCGCCACGCGGCGGCCGCTCTTCTTGGCCCGGCCCGCCATGCGGATGGCCAGCTTGCGCAGGGCCTCCTCGCGCTTGGCGCGGTAGTTCTCGGTGTCGATGGAGACGCGCAGGTATTCCTCGCGGCCCCGGTTGATGTTCAGGCTGGTCAGGTACTGCAGCGCGTCCAGGGTCTCGCCCCGGCGGCCGATCAGCAGGCTCATGCCCTCGCCGGTCATCTGCATGCGCAGCTGCTCGTCGGTCTCCTGCAGCTCGATCGCCACGGGTACGCCCATGCGCTCGGTCAGGCCGGACAGGAAGGCGCTGGCCTTCTTCGCCTCGTCGGACTGTGCCTCCAGGGGGGTGGGCACGAAGGGCTCGTGCTCGATGATGGGGGTGGGCGCCGGGGCGTCCTGGCCTTCGGCGGCGGCGTTCTCCACGCCCTCCGCGCTCTCGGCGTTCCTTCCGCCGCCGCGGCGACGCCTGCGGTTGCGGCTCTTCTTCGGGGCCTCCTCTTCCTCGGAGGCCGCCTCCTCAACGGCGGGCGCGGCCTTCTCAACGATCTTCTCCGCGGCCTTCTCCACCGGCTTTTCGACCTTCGGGGCGGGCTTTTCCTGCTTGCGCTTTTCCTGCTTGCGCTTTTCCTGCCTGGGTTTGCGGCCGCCGACGGCGTCCAGCGACAGCACCGGCATCTCGATCTCCAGCGCCGGATCGTCGGCCTTCACCGTCAGGCGGACCTTGGCGGGCTTTCCGAACATGCCGAAGAGCCCGGGGCTGCCCATTTCTATTACCTGAATATCGACGTCGTCAGAATCGCATCCCAGCTCGGCCAGGCCGTTCCTGATGGCGTCCTTTACCGTCTTGCCACTGGCTTCAATGGATCTCAAGGCACATTGCCTCCTTAACTGATATTGTGTTTCATTCGTCGGTATTCGGCTCGAGCGCGGCGGCCTTGGCGTCCTGGCGCTCAAACCAATAGTTCACAGCCAGCTGCTGCACGATCTGGATCACGTTGGCCGCCATCCAGTAGATGGAGAACGCGGCGTTGGACGTGGCGCAGATCCACACCGAGAACAGCGGGAAGAACCACTTCATGACCGGGCTGTTCATCGGGTTGGTCTGGTCAGCCTGCTGGGCTGCCTGCAGTTCCTTCTGCTCCTGGGTCTGCTTGCCGTTCATGATCTTGGTCATGAAGAATTGGCTGCCGCCTGCCAGCAGGGGCAGTATGAACAGGCCGTTGCCGTACTGGAACAGATTGGCGATGGAATTGGGAATCGTCAGCGTGGTGTTGATGAAGAGGAAATTGATGTTCTGCACGGTAAAGGCGCTGGCCGGGATCAGGTTGGAGGCCATCGCGGAATACTCGCTGGACCTCAGGAACTCCAGCGCCGCGTTGATGTTCTCCGCCGTCAGTATGGCCGAGCCGTTCACCGGCTGGATCATGCGCAGGTTGCTGCCCACCGCGGGCAGTATGGTGGCGAAGAAGGAATCGGGCTGGAACACGTTCTTGATCCACAGCCAGCTGTAGCCCATCGACCTCAGGTCGGCGATCTCCAGCGACTTGCCGGTTTCCTTCATGTTCAGCAGCATCTGGATCGTGTATTCGTTGCCCAGCGTGCGCATGGCCGAGAACATGATCCACAGGATCGGCAGAGAGATCAGCATGGGCAGGCAGCCCGCGGTGGGGCTGACGTGCTCCTTGCGATACAGCTCCATGGTCTTCTGGTTCAGCTTTTCCTTGTCGTTGGCGTACTTCTTCTGAAGCGCCTGGACCTTGGGCTGAATCTTGGTCATGGCGCGCATGCTCTTCTTGCTCTTGATGTCCAGGGGCAGCAGAACCAGGCGGATCAGCAGTGTGAACACGACGATCGACCAGCCGTAGTTCCCCACCAGGTTGTTGATCCAGGTCAACAGATTGACAAAAAAGGCTGTCATTGTCTAACCTCCAAAATGATGATGATGCTCCCCCCCGACAGACGGCCCGACCCATTCGGTCAATTCACAGAAATGCCCCGCCGCGCATCTGGTTGGCTGCGGAGCATTTTCCCGGATGACCGTCAGGGCACGGGGTCGTATCCGCCCTCGTGAAACGGATGGCAGCGCAATATCCGGCGCAGGGCCAGATATCCCCCTTTGGCAGCGCCGTATTTTTCAACGGCCTCCATCGCGTATTGCGAACAGGTCGGCGTAAACCGGCAGCACGCCGGGTGCAGGGGCGACAGGCTCGCCCGGTAAAAGCGAATCAGCCAAAGCAGAACCCGCTTCGGCACACAGCGCAAGCGGCGCATGGGTCTCCTCCTATGCCGGGCCAAGGCCGACCGGCCCCATCCCGCGACAATGTCCAGTGGGCGCTTCCCAGGCGATCGACGCCTTCAGGGCGCCTCCTTCAGCAGCTTGGCGCGTTCGAGCAGCTTTTCCAGCTCCCGCGTGAGAGCCGCGTGGGGCTCCCCCACGATCGACGCCCGGGCAATGAACACATACCTGCCGCATTTCATGCGCGTGCGCATGCGGCGCACGTCTTCGCGCAGGCAGCGGCGGACGCGATTGCGGGTCACGGCGTTGCCCACCTTCCCCGAAACCGAAAAGCCGATCTTCAGGTCCCGCCCCCTCAGGTGGATCAGCACCAGGTTGCGGGAGGGCCAGGCCTTGCCCCTGCGGTACACATAGCGGTAATTCCGGTTGCTGCCCAACCGGTACTGGCGCCCGAAGGACTCGCTGCCCCGCGCGCCCCCGCGCATTTGGGTCATACGCGCTGTTATGCGGACAGAACCTTGCGGCCGCGGGCGCGACGGGCCTTCAGTACGTTGCGGCCGGCGCGGGTCTTCATGCGCGCGCGGAAACCATGAACCTTGCTTCTCTGACGCTTCTTGGGCTGATAAGTACGGACAGACATTTGGAACACTCCTTACAAATTATTATGTCGCATTCGCCCCCGGGCCCGCCCGTCTCCAGATCACGGGCAGCGCCTTGTCGGCGAACAATGCCAAAGTAACAGCCTTAACAGTATAAGAGATTTGCCGTGAACTGTCAAGACCGGTTGTGTGAAATATCATTATTTGAACAAAATTGTCCGCATCGCGCCGAGCGTCCGCCGGGGGGCTTGGGGTGACGAAAAATTTACCGAATGTTCGGAAAATCCTTGCATTTCCCGCCCGGACGTGCTATAATAGATCATATCACCTTAGTATTTAACCCGTATACCGATTTTCATCCCCCAACCGACTGCAAAAGACCGTTCCCAGCGCAAAGGGAGGTGTCGCCGTTGCATACCCTTGATATCTATCTGAGGGATACCGCCCAGATCCAGAGCTTTGCCAACCTGGTCAACAGCTATCCGTTCACCATCGCCCTTCGCCAGGGCCGCGCGGTCACCGACGCCAAATCCATACTCGGCATCTACAGCCTGGACCTGACAAAGCCGGTCTCCGTGGAAATCTATTCCAACCAGGCCGGGGATCTGCTGGAAAAGCTTGAGGCGTATTCGGGGTAGAAAAAACTGATTTGTCGCGGGGCGACAAATCAGTTTTTTTCCGTTCCTCACAGCTCCGTGTCGATATAGCGGCAGGCGGCCAGCGCGGCGGTGGCCCCGTCGGCCACGGCGGTGGTCAGCTGGCGCACGCCCTTGCCGCGGCAGTCCCCCGCCACGTAGACGCCGGGGGTGCGGGTCAGGCAGTCCTCCCCGGAGGCGAAGTAGCCCCAGTCGTTCAGCTCGGCCAACGCCTCGAAGGGCCCGTTCTCGGGGATCAGGCCGATGGCCACGAACAGCCCGTCGCAGTCGACGACCCGCTTTTCCCCGGTGGTCCGGCTCTCGATTGCCACGCCCCGCAGCGCACCGTCCCCGGTGACCAGGGCGTCGATCTTCGTGTCGCAAACGACACGGACGTTGCCCTTCGCCGCCAGCGCGTCCCGGAGCTTCTGCTCGCCGGTCAGGGCGGGCAGGTCCTGGAGGATGACGACCTCGCTGCACTTTTCCGAGAGCAGCACGGCCTCCTGGAGCGCCGAGTTGCCGCCCCCGGCCACGCACACCCGCTGGCCGCTGTAGAAGTCGCCGTCGCACACCGCGCAGAACGAGATGCCCTCGCCCACCAGCGCGTCCTCCCCCGGCAAACCCAGCATGCGGTGCCTGACGCCGGTGGCGATCACCACGGCCCTGCCCTCGAAGGCGCCGCCCTCCTCGGTGCGCACGACCTTTGTTTCCCCCAGGTCCTCCACGGCCACCGCGTTCTCCAGCTCGATCTCGGCCCCCTGGGCCAATATCTGGTCCAGCATTTTGTCCGCAAACTCATTGCCGCTCATTTGCAGCGTGCCGGGGTAGTTCTCCACCTTCGGGGAATGGGTGATCTGCCCCCCGAAGCCGCTCCGCTCGATGACCAGCGCCTTCTTGCCATTGCGCTGGGCGTACAGCGCCGCCGTCATGCCCGCCGGGCCGCCGCCGATGATGATGATGTCGTACATTGGTATTACCTCTTTCTTCTTTTTCACAATTTCTTGATTATCCCTATAAGCTCCGCCACGGTCATGGCCCCGTCCAGCCCTGTATTCCTCTCATCGAACACCATAAAATACGAATAGCGGTTTGGGCCGGCGAGGGCTTCCCACTTCTTGCCCAGGGCCAGCTTGGCGCGGCTGTCGCTGTTGTCGCGGTCGTCGCCCTTGGTTTCGATCAAGACGATATTTCCTTTCTTCGTCATCACGATGAAATCGGGATAATGGTTGATAAAACCGTTCAGGTAAAAGCCCTGACGCTCGATGTTCCGGTGCCACCACTTCACGTTTTCCAGACCGGCAACGGCGAGGATGGTCTTCTCCTCCAGCCCGTTCACGGAAGCCTCGTCTGTATACAGCGATTTGCTGACCGGCGGCATGGTCTCCACGGGCGAAATCACCTTCGTGAATTTGAAATACGGTTCGCAGGTGATCTCCTTGGTGTTGATCATGTCGTAAAAGCGCTTTTCCTTGTACTCCGCCATCAACGCTTCGATCTTGTCCTTGATCTTGTGGGCGTATGCCTGGATGGCGCCCTCCATCTCCGCGAGCTGGTCCGCGTTCATCTGATCAACGACGCGCTGAATATACCGCTTCAAATCCCCGGAGCCCACGCAGTCCAGCCGGTTCAGCTGGCCGTGGATGATGTTGACGCAGGCGTCTTTCCGCTTCTCGGAGGGAATGCTCTCCATATAGGTCTTGAACTGCCGTGCTTCGCGCTCGCTCAGCGCAATGCGCCTCGGACGCTCGTCGCTGTCCACATCCACCTTCGCCACGTCGCCCTGGCTCATATTGAAGTTGATCTGCGTATCCTTGTCCGCCAGCGTGAAGCCGTCGATCAGCGCCTGCGACGCCACTGGCCGCTTCTTCGCCTCTGAAAACAGCGAGGCCTCGATCTGCTCCACGAACATGGGCAATCGCAGCGCCTGCGCCTCCTCCGCAAACTCCGCCTGCATCTGGATATGCCTGCGCATTTCACCGCCTCCCATCAACGGAAGATCGTCCAGGTCGTTCATCTCGGCCTCAAAGGCCGCGCCGGTCTGCTCTGCCGTCTGGGTCATGTCCTGAACCGCTGGCGACATCACATCCCCGGCGGATTCCTCCAAACGCTGCCTGGCAGCGGCGAAATCGAAGTCCAGGAACTCCTCCTCCGGCCCGGTCTGAATGTCGTCAATGCTCTGCTGGGCCGGCGTCTCCTCCGGCTTCTCCGGTTCAGGCTCCGCTTCGGAACCAACGCGGAACTCCTTATCGCTGAAACCGGCGCGGTTCAGGCCCTTGATCACGTTCTGCACGGTAGCGCTGAAATCATTGGAACAGGTCAGCACGTAGGACATGTTCAGCAGCGGCTGGCCGTGCTTTTCCGTGTAGGGCAGGCGCAGTATGCGCCCGACGATCTGCTCCACGTCCACCTGGGACGTGCGGTTGGCCAGCGTCGCCAGTATGTACGCGAACGGGCAGTCCCAGCCCTCCTTCAGCGCGTTGACAGTGATGATATATCGAATGGGGCACGTCCGGGACATGAGCTCCACGTGCTTCAGCTCGTTGACCTCGGAAGTCTTGATGGCGATTTCTTCCTTCGGAATGCCCATGTCGATCAGCGCCGCCTTCAGCTTTTCAAAGGTGGCGCTGGATTCCTTGCCCTTGGGCTGGGCCTGGAACAGCACGATGGGCCGGATATACTGCCCGCCGTTGGCCTCCGCCGCCTTGGCCTGCCGTTCGATGCTGCCGCGCAGCTGGATGGCGTCGGTCAGGACGTCCTGCTTGGTGTGCCGGTTGTACACGATCACCGGCAGCTTGACCATGTTCTCCCGCTTCATCTCCCGCGCGTCCACGATGGAGATGATATTGCTGTTCTGCCGCGGCGTGGCGGTCAGATCGAGCACAAACGACGGGTTGAGGTTCTTCAGCATCTCCACGCTCAGCTCACTGGTGGCGTTGTGGCTCTCGTCCACGACCACCACCGGGTTCATCTGCCCCAGCACCTGAATCAACGCGGATTCGTCCACGTCCGGCAGCAGCGCGTCCGGCTGGGTGAAGTGGGGCACGAACTGCGCCAGCGCGCCGTTTTCCTGATAGGCCTTTCGCCCCTCCTTTTTCTTGATGCGCAGGGAATCATAGCCCATTACGAACACGGAGAGCTGCTCCCGCACGGTGGAAGGCGTCAGGTTCTGACCGTTCTTGGCCTGTTCGGAATTGTAGATCTCCACGCGGCTGCCGAAGTCATAGTCCAGCCATTGCCGGTAGGGATGCTCCACGGAGGACAGCGCCCGGGCCGTCTGATCCAGTATGGAGGTGGACGGCACCAGCCACACCACGGCCTTGGTCTTGGTGATGCCCATGGAATCGAAAATGCGCCGCAGCGAGGCGCAGCCCAGCAGCGTCTTGCCGCCACCGGTGGGCACCTTCAGGCAGACGTGGGGCACGCCCGGCAGCAGATTGTTGTAGGGCTGCATCCCGTGAAAGCCGATGGCGACGCCGCGCTCTGCCCAATGCTGCCGGAACGCCTCTTTCAGGTTTTTCGTCTTTTCCAGCGCCGCGAGATAGCCGCTGAGATCGTCCAGCACACGCTTTTGATAGTTTTTCAGAATCATGGTGCGGCCTCCTTACAGCAGCGTGATATCGCGGGGAATCTTCTTGAAGGTGATGTGGTGCCGCTTCATCGTCGCCTCGTCCAGGGCGTTGATATCCGCATAGATCATGTAGCTGTCGGCCTCCGTGCGGATCGTGCGCAGGAACGCCTCGTTCAGCGTCGTCACGGCGTCGGACAGGTAGTAGAAGTAGTACGCCGCCCGGTTGTGTACGCCCAGCAGGTGGGGCTCACTCTCCGACGCCGGCGGCATCGGAAGCCTGGTCTCGGTGTAGTACACATATTCCCGGATGCGCGCCTCCGGCACGTCGGGGTTCAGGTTGCCGTCGATCATCAACGGCGCGCCGAGTTCATAGAAGCTGAACCCGCCGCCCGTGCCCTCCACGGCCTTCTTGCCCTCGCCGTAGCCGGTAATGACGCGGCGCACGCGCTCGGCGGTGATGTTCTCGGCGTAGTCTCCTAATTCAACCAGAATAATCCTTCGGTGTCCTCCATCCTTCTTATTCAGCGACAATACTGCATGCGCAGTAGTACCTGACCCCGCAAAAGAATCAAGTACTATTGAATCAGGATCGGCAGCCATCTGGATAATACGTTGAATCAGTCGAACAGGTTTGGGATAATCAAATACCGCTTTCCCCAGAATCTGTGCTGTTTCCTGGGTAGCTTCTTGTGTATATCCAACCTCCGCGTTTGTCCACCACGTCCAAATACCTTTCCCTGCGCGTTCACAGAGATATGTTTTTCTGCGTGGCACTCCATTGCCATCAGCACCAAACCACATCCGGCCTTCAGAAAGAAGCTGCTGATATACTTCCTCTATATTGCACCAGCACCGCCCCTTTGGTGGAAGCATTGTCTTTCCACTGGGCGTAATTATCGCATACATTTGGTTTGGACGAAAACCAGGAGCTGTGAACGGTGATGAGATCCATGGCCCTCTGGGATCGTTATCCGGATTTGTATATGAAGCCATGTCGTTTTCATCTAATGGAAGATAACGAAATACCGCATCAGCGTCTAAGGACTTACTATATACAAGTACATATTCGTGACCTGTACTAAAGATTTTCCTTGCATCTGGCGATGTGCGTTTCTGCCATACAATGGTATCAACATAATGGCTTATTCCGAACACTTCATCACAGATGGCCTTTAAGTTCGTATACTCATTCCCATCTATACTGATGAATATAGCGCCATTTTCTGCCAAAAGCTTGTAAAGCAGTTTCAGCCGGGGGTACATCATGCATAGCCACTTGTCGTGGCGGGACAGGTCTTCACCCTCACGACCGACGACCTCGCCCAGCCACTTGCGAATCTTTGGATCGTTGACGTTGTCGTTGTACACCCAGCCCTCGTTGCCGGTGTTGTAGGGTGGATCGATATAGATGCACTTCACCCGTCCCTCGAACCGGGGCAGCAGCGCCTTCAGCGCGTCCAGGTTGTCCCCGTGGATGATCATATTCCCGTCCGCGTTGTCGCCATAGGTATACTGCTCCTCCAGCACCCGGAACGGCACATCCAAATGATGATTGACAACCTTGTCCTTCCCAATCCAATTCAACGTCGGCATTCTGCGCACGCTCCATATCTCTTTGGTATCAGCCACTAAAAATGGTTAATAGTACAATCACTGTTCAATTGCAGGCAAGTACCGATATGGCGGCGAGAAGCGCCAGCCCAAAAGTCTTCCCCAGGCAGCGAAGCTGCCGGTTCAGGGTGTGCGCAGCCATGCCCTTGGGCGGAAGGTGGATTTCGGTGAAAACGCTTGCGTTTTTACCCTAAAGGACTAGCTGCGCGTCGCCGAAAGACGGATGAGGTCGCTCTCTTGAAGGGACGCGCACAAACCATCGATACCGCAGGGAAACCGACCTCATCCGACCCGCTTCGCGGGCCACCTTCCCCTGAACCGCTCCCTTCGGTTGCTGGGGAAGGCTTTGGATCGGCACCGCCATTCCTGTTCCCTGCTCCCTGTTTCCTCGTCTCCTCGATAAATCAGAATATGCCTGACTGAACAGCCCCATTATACCATATACCTTCTTGCCTTTCAATTGAAAATGCAGATGCCCGCGAGGACATCTGCACAGGGGTTCATCAAGCAAACAGCCTTCCATTAACTATCGCATCATATGAAACCTTCAGAGCCATCCAAAGAAGTTGTTTATATAAATAGTTTTTTAAAAAATCTTTTGTAGATAAAAAATACGGTCTTGGAGTAAAGGCTTCTGTAACCATGATTGACCAGTACATATCCGGATACTTCGCGTTATTGCTGAATATCTTTTGTTCTGCTGCATTGACATCAAAGGGCCAGGAGTTGAACGTATCCCAAGTCTTAACTATATCGCTTTCCGGCTCTGTCAAACAATTCTTTTGTTTCAAGTATTCTATGAGGAACTCCAATCTTGTACGCTGCATAAATATCACCTCCTTTCCTGTCATCAGAATTATACACCAGTTCAAAAAACAGCACCACGAAATAAAGGCGCAATTTTGCCGCAATATTCTCAAAGCTATGGCACAGTTTTGAACCGATGATTCCACTTTATAGACAATTAGAAAGGCGATTCTTTCGTCTCGTATATTCTCCAATCTCTCATTTTGGACTGCTTGCATGTTTCATCAAGCGAATACACAAGATAAAAGAATCGTCCTTCTCTTTCGTAGTTATCAATCTTTTTTATTTCACCACATGCTCGCTCATCAGCCATCCCTTGATGTCCGACACGCCCCTGTACTTTTCAAAGCCTTCCCCAGTGGGCACCACCAGCGTCGGGGCCTGTTTGACGCCGTACTTCGCCGTCAGGTCGCGCACATCCGCCGCGTTCACCGCCGCGTACTTCACGCCGGCCCGATCCAGCAGCGCCATGGCCGCCTTGCAGTTCGGGCAGGTGGGGGACTTGAACAGTATCGCCTCCGCGCCGTCGGGGCTGGCAGAGGGCGCGGTCTGGACCTCGCGGAACCTGGCCTCCGCCAGCCGCTCGGCCTTTGCGGCCTCGGCCTGGGAATCCAGCAGCGCCTTCGCGCGCTCCGCGCCGGGATTTTCAAAGGCGGCCTCCGCGGTGGCGCGAGCGTTGGGATTGCCGGAGCGTCGGTTCGCCCGCGCTTCCTCGCTCTCCGGCTTCATCAACACCTGCGCAGGTTCGCAGCAGCCCCGCTCCGTCGTGGCCTCGATGGCGGCGTCCATGTTCGAATAGGCGGGGC
>CACWZI010000042.1 GCA_902765305.1 uncultured Eubacteriales bacterium | reverse complement strand
TTCGTTCTGGCTGCAACATTCCGTGCGCGGCTTTTCCTGTTCCCTGTTGACTGTTCCCTGTTCCCTTTGTACTGCCCTTTGCTTTTCCACTAACAGCTCCACAAATCAGTATTTATCAATTTCCTCCAAAAACGAGTGCATCTCTCCCCGCTGCTTCCACCCCACCATCGTGTCCAGCTGGACGCGGTGGATGCTGTTGAAGATGTTTTGCTCCACCTTCGGGTTGGTTCGGTGGAGGCCGGCGATCAGGCGCTTGATCTCCTGGCGCTTCGAGGCGGTCTCGTCCAGGGCGGCGCTCTCGCTCAGCCGGCAGGCGCAGCGCAAAAATTCCAGGCCGAAGGTGTCCCGCCAGGTGCGTATGTCGGCCTCGCGGACCCGGTACAGCGGGCGGATCAGCGCCATGCCGGGAAAGTTCTTTGCCTTCAGCATGGGCGGCATGGCCTGGATTTGCCCGCCGTAGAGCATGGCCATCAGCGTCGTCTCGATCACGTCGTCATAGTGGTGCCCCAGGGCGATCTTGTTGCAGCCCAGCGCCCGGGCCCTGCCGTACAGGCAGCCCCGCCGCATCCGCGCGCACAGGAAGCAGGGATGCTCGTCCTGGGCGTTGGCCACCTCAAATACGTCGCTCTCGAACAGCGTGTAGGGGATCTCCAGCCGACGGGCGTTTTCCTCCACCTGCCGCCGGTTTTCCGGGCTGTAGCCCGGGTCCATGATCAGGTAGACGGCTTCGAAGGGCGTCTCGCTGTGCTTCTGCAACAGCCGCATCAGCACGGCCAGCAGCATGGAATCCTTCCCGCCGGAGATGCACACGGCGACCCTGTCTCCCGGCGACAGCAGCCGGTAGTCCCGTATCGAGCGCATGAAGGGCCGCCAGATGGGCTTGCGCATGTCGGTCAGAAGGCATTGCTCCATGCGCTGGGATGGACTGAGCTGACGGGCCATGGCGGTGCCTCCTCTGTGTCGTTTAACGACATTGTACCATATAAAATGGTTCGTCGCGCGACGTGTTTGAAAAAAACGACCGGGAATGCGTTAAAAGTTCCCGGTAAATCAGACAATTTTAAGACGATATTGGTACTATTATGAGAATGTGCTTTTACTATCCATATTTTTGTAATACAATAGATTCAGATAATGAAAAACAGATGAGGAGTATATTATATGAAACATATCAGAAAGGTTCTGCTGGCCATACTGGTCCTGCTGGTCACTTTGCCCTGCGTCACAACCGGTTTTGCGACTACCCGCTATACCGGGTATATCAACAAGGATACCTACGTCTACCAAAAGGCGTCCAAATCTTCGAAAAAGATCAAGGTTGCCCGCAATACCAAGGTTTACGTCATCGGCGCGAAGGGAAATTTCTATCATGTCCAGAATGTCAAGAACAAGGTGAAGGCCTACGCGCTGAAATCCTGCGTTTCCAGGACGAAGGTTCCCGAACCGTCATCCGGCGGCGACGATACCGGCGACGACACCGGAGATGATACTGGCGAAACCGTTGATCCCGGCACAGAAACCGAAACCGGCAAGCCCTCCTGGAAGTCCAAGGTCGTGAAGCTGGATTGGTACAAGACCGGCAAGAACGTGCTGAAGCGGGGCGGCTATGCCTATCTTTATGATATAACCACCGGCATCAAGCTGCGCATCAAGCGCATGGGCGGCACCAACCATGCCGACGTGGAACCCGCCACGAAGGCCGATACCGCGAAGTTGAAGAAGATCGCGGGAGGCAAATTCTCCTGGGTGTGCCACGCGGTGATCCTGATGGCCAACAACCAGTACGTGGCCTGCTCCGTCAACACCATGCCCCATGGACAGCAGACCATCACAAATAACGGCTACGACGGCCAGTTCTGCCTGCACATGGTGAACAGCAAGACCCACGGCACCGGAAAGGTCAACCCCAATCACCAGGCCTGCATCAACAAGGCCTACAAGTGGGCCCACGGCTGATCGATCAAACCAAACAATACAATGCGCCCCCGTCAGGCGGTATGCCTGACGGGGGCAGCGCTTTAGTTGGCAGCGTTCTCGGCCGGCGTGTCGACGGCGTCGTCCACGGCGTTGCCGACGGCGTCGCCCGCGTCCTTCGCCGCGTCGCCAAGGTCCTTGGCCGCGTCATCCAGGCCGGGCTGCTGTGTGGGCGAAGGCTCGGCGGTGGTTTGGACCGGGGCTTCGGTGGCGGTGGTCGTGGTGGTGGTCGTCCTGCCCTCGCAGGCCGCCAGCGCCAGGGCCAGCAGTGTCAGCGCTGTCATCAGCAAAAGTACCTTTTTCATGGGCTTGTCCTCCTGAATTATTGGTTTACAGACAATAGGATATTCAGGAGGAGAGGGAAAAATACCGATTCTCAGAATTTACAGCAACAATATGCCCCGCTCCGCGCACACGCGGTTGGTCTCGTCGTCCCAGAGGCTGCTCTGCACCTCGCCGATGTGGGCCACGCCCATCATCAGCATGCACAGGCGGCTCTGGCCGATGCCGCCGCCGATGGTCAGGGGCAGCTCGTCGTTCAGCAGCATTTTGTGGAAGGGCAGGCTGCGCCGATCGTCGCATCCGGCCAGGGTCAGCTGGCGGTCCAGCGATTCGGCGTCCACGCGGATGCCCATGCTGGAGATCTCGAAGGCGCGGCCCAGCAGCTCGTTCCAGAACAGTATGTCGCCGTTCAGCGCCCAGTCGTCGTAGTCGGGGGCGCGGCCGTCGTGGGGTCTGCCGGATTTCAGCCTGCCGCCGATCTGCGTGATCAGCGCGGTGCCGTGCGCCCGCAGGAAGGCGTCCTCCCGGTCTCTGGCCTCGGGCAGGTCGGGGTACATGTCCTCCAGCTCCTGGGTGGTGACGCAGGCCATGTCCCGGTTCAGCTTGACGTGGATGCTGGGAAACTCCCGGCGCAGGCGGTCGGAGACGTCCACCACGCAGTGCACGATCTCCTGGGCGGCGCGCTTCAGATAGTCCAGGTTGCGGTCCTCGCGGGTGATGACCTTCTCCCAGTCCCACTGGTCCACGTAGATGGAGTGGATGTTGTCCAGCTCCTCGTCCCGGCGGATGGCGTTCATGTCGGTGTACAGGCCGCGGCCCACGTGGAAGTCGTAGCGCTTCAGGGCCAGGCGCTTCCACTTGGCCAGCGAGTGCACCACCTCTCCGTCGGCGCCCACGGCGGGCACGTCGAAGCTGACGGGCCGCTCGACGCCGTTCAGGTTGTCGTTCAGGCCGGAATCCCGCCCCACGAACAGCGGCGCGGACACCCGGCGCAGGTTCAGGGCGTAGGCCAGCTCCTGCTGGAAGTTGTGCTTGATGAACTCGATGGCCAGCTGGGTGTCGAAGGTGTTCAGCGGCGGCGTGTAGCCCTGCGGTATCATAACGCGGTTCATGGCCGTTCCCCCCTTGATGTTTCAATATGGTAAAGAGTATACTCCACATGATAGATAAACGCAAGTTGAATTTTTATGAACAAATAAATTCATTTAAATGCATAGGTTTGGGTCGTCTCAGGCTTGTCATATTTGAATTTGCAATTTAACATAGAATAATATTGCAAATTCAGCGCTTTACCATTATAATATAGCCATGCGGTCGAAAGGACCGGAAATCCCATCTGTTTGGGAGACAATTCATACCATCGTTAAGGGGGACGACAAAATGGCGTTGAAGAATGCATACCTGATCGATCTGATGAGCCGCGTCGAGAAGCGCAACCCGAACGACAAGCAGTTCCTGATCACCGTGAAGAGCGTTCTGGAATCCATCGAGCCCGTGGTCGAAAAGCATCCGGAATACGTAAAGGCCGGCGTGCTGGAGCTGTTCGTGGAGCAGGAGCGCGTGATCAAGTTCCGCGTGCCGTGGGTGGACGACAAGGGCAACGTGCATGTGAATCGCGGCTACCGCGTGCAGGGCAACAGCGCCATCGGTCCCTACAAGGGCGGCCTGAGGCTGCATCCCTCGGTGACCGAGGATACCGTGAAGTTCCGCCCATCGGCGGCGGCAAGGGCGGCAGCGACTTCGACCCCAAGGGCAAGAGCGACATGGAGGTCATGCGCTTCTGCCAGAGCTTCATGACCGAGCTGTATAAGTACGTCGGCGCGGATACCGACGTGCCCGCCGGCGACATCGGCGTGGGCGCCCGTGAGATCGGCTACCTGTACGGCCAGTACAAGCGCATCACCGGCCTGTATGAGGGCGTGCTGACCGGCAAGGGCCTCTCCTACGGCGGCAGCCTGGTGCGCACCCAGGCCACCGGCTACGGCCTGTGCTACTTCACCGAGGAGATGCTCAACGCCGCCGGAAAGAGCTTCAAGGGCCAGACCGTGGTCATCTCCGGCTCCGGCAACGTGGCCATCTACGCCAATGAAAAGGCCACCCAGCTGGGCGGCAAGGTCGTGGCCATGAGCGATTCCAACGGCTACATCTACGACAAGGACGGCATCGACCTGGCCTGCGTCAAGCAGATCAAGGAGGTCAAGCGCGGCCGCATCAAGGAGTACGTGGATACCCATCCCAACGCCGAGTATCACGAGGGCTGCGCCGGCATCTGGACCATTCCCTGCGACATCGCCCTGCCCTGCGCCACCCAGAACGAGATCAGCCTGGATTCCTGCAAGGCGCTGGTGAAGAACGGCTGCTACTGCGTGTCCGAGGGCGCGAACATGCCCACCGTCATCGAGGGCATCGAGTACCTGCAGAAGAACGGCGTGCTCTTCGGGCCCGCCAAGGCCGCCAACGCCGGCGGCGTGGGCACCTCCGCGCTGGAGATGAGCCAGAACAGCGAGCGCCTCAGCTGGACCGCCGAAGAGGTGGACGCCAAGCTGAAGACCATCATGGTGAACATCTACCACAACATCGCCAATGCCGCCAAGGAATACGGCATGGAGGGCAACTTCGAGGCCGGCGCGAACATCGCGGGCTTCCTGAAGGTCGCCGACGCCATGTACGCCCAGGGCGTGGTCTGATCGAAAGCAACACAAAGCAATGTCACCCCCGGTTCATACAGGGCCGGGGGTGACATTGCTTTTCAAATTCCGCTTCTATATTGATCTTTTCTGAGACAAGGGCTATAATATCGGATCGTATGTCATCTTTTTCTGGCTTGACGAGGGCCGTCCCCTCGAGCCGGTTCATGTGCATGTTGCCGAAGGCGTACCCCGGGCGAATGCCACCAAGATCTGGCTGACGCAATCCGTGGCTGCCGTTTGACATGGAATCCCCCTTTACTTCATATCATTTTCATGATAAAATACTATCATCAGAAGCCAGACAGAGAAAGGAGTTAAACATGATTATCAAGCCTTCTTCCGCTTTGCGGAATAATTACAGCGGCATATCTATCCTCGCCAAGCAGACCCAGGAACCCGTCTACATCACCGTGAACGGCGAAGGGGATGGCGTGTTCATGGATATGGAAGCCTTCGAGCGGCGGGAGCAGCTGCTCAACCTGCGTGCGCAGGTCCTCCAGGCAGAGGAAGACCGGCTGCATGGCGCTAAGACCATGAGCATCTCCGAAGCCAGGGAGGTATTGAAGAAGCTATGAAGGTTCGGATTCTCCCCTCAGCCTGGGAAGGGCTGGCACGGATCAAGTACAGGGTCCGGGCCGACTTTGGCGAGGATGTCGCGCAGCGCGTCACAGATCAAATCCTAAACAGCCTCGAAAGGTTGGAGCGGTTCCTCGGATTCCGGCTCCATGACGCCGGATCCTTGGCTCAATAACATGGGTTTCCGTATGGTGATCAGCGATAAGCGCAACGTGTCCATATTCCGGCGTGTGGACGAGGACATATTTGTCTATATCATCGCCGATACTCGCACCGAATATACGAAGGTATTCACAGAAATGATTATCGCTTCGCCGGACATGGTTACAGAATACACACCCGATTCGGAGCAGAAGCAAGATCAATAGGATGAGTGAAGCGATACCATCATTAGCCTTCAACCCCGTCGATGTAATCGCTATATGCCTCCCATTCAGTATCAAATTCGGATGATCATGTCAATGATTTAGGATAGAACCAAAGGGTTCATAGCAAAAACCCGCGCCGGGGCGCGGGGATGGGGCGTTCTATTTGTCCAGCAGCGTATCGATCACCTGGGCCACGCAGGCCCGCTCCTTCGGGGTCAGGGCGCTGGGAGCGATTATTGATGATACTTTGCCATGAATTCCGACGGTGTGAGAATTTCAGGTTTTTCGATTTTGATCTCTGCAAAGTCCTTATCTCCGGTTATCAGCACATCCGCTTCCGCAATAATCGCCGAATACAAGACGGCTATGTCATCCGGGTCTCTGATTTCAAAGGGCAGATTGTCCGGGATGCGTTCAGGCGTATAGCATAGCTCATAGGGAAGGTGAAGCAGAAATGCGTCCAAGGCGTTTTGAAGTCCTGGCGCTTTTCTCACAATCACTTCCTTCAACTCGCTAATGACGTAGGTGCTCAACACCAGCTGATGCGCTTCTCCGATCCAGCACATCATTTCCATGAGGCTTTGACTGTGAAAGGCGAATCCGGAAATCAATACGTTGGTGTCAAGCATGATCCGCATTTACAGCCTCTTTCCGGCGCTCCGCGCGCACCTGCTTGACCAGGTCGACGACATCCTGTTCTTCCTTCAAGCCCAATCGCCCGGCTTCTGGTGCGAAGGCGGCATGCATCTGTTCAAAGGCTTCAATCGTTGCGTTTGCCATCATGACCCGATTTCCATCCTGGATGAACACCACCTTGCCGCCTGGCTGTATGCCCAGCAGCTTTCGTATATCTGCGGGGATGGTTATCTGGCCCTGGCTGGTGACCTTGGCAATGGACATTTCCATACTGTCGCCTCCTTAATGGTTCTGATGAAACCCTTGGATTCATTATATCCATTATATCCCGAACCGTCAAGAAAAACCCGCGCCGGGGCGCGGGGAGGGGTGTTCATTTGTCCAGCAGCGTATCGATCACCTGGGCCACGCAGGCCCGTTCCTTCGGGGTCAGGGCACGGTATTTGTCGATGATCGAGCCTTCGTCGGCGTTCAGGTGGTAGGCGGAGGTATTGGCAATGGGATAACGGGTGTTTGCGTAACCGGTAATATAGTCGATTGTCGTATTGAAATAATCCGCCATCTTCTTCAGCGTGTCAATATCGGGTTCAACAGTCTTGTTTTCGTAGTTATTGATGGACTGTTGACTGGTGCCGAGATAGTCTGCCAGCGTTTGCTGACTGATTCCTTTTTCCCGTCGTAACAGCTTAAGATTTGGCAGCATGCTTTACACCTCACGACTGTAGTTTAACAAACATACTGTGTTAAACGGAAACATATTATTTGTTATTGACAACAAATTGTATTTGTTATAGAATGGATTCAACGATATTTTGCGTTAAGGAGGGTGTTCTATGCGTTATTTGAAGTGGGTTTCAGTCCTGACAATTATAACCATGCTACTCTCTATGCTCCCGGCGACGGTGGCAGAGAATGAGATCGTTATTGGCATGGAAGAAGCTGTCGATGAGGAATTGGAAATAGTCGTGGAAGACGGCGGTTTAGAAGGATTTGACGTTTTTGAGGATTCATCAATTGCGCTGGACAATGATACTCTTGATTTGGAAGACAATCTGTTGATTTCCGAGGAAGGGGAATACACAGAAGCGCCCCCAGCTTCCAATGCCAGTGGTGATTTTGAGATTGACGAGGATGGCACATTGACAAGATATGGTGGTTTCGACAAAAATGTCGTTATTCCTGATGGAGTAAAAAAGATTGGCGGCGAAGCCTTTCAAAATTATACCAATTTGGAAAGTGTTAGTATTCCCGACAGCGTAACATATATAGACGGATTCTTGAATGGTGCATTTCAAGGATGTACTGGATTAAAAAGCATAAAATTGCCAAACAGACTTACGGGCTTGGGCAATTGGATTTTTGAAGGATGTACTTCGTTGACAGATGTTACGCTTCCGAATAATTTGGAAGAATGTGGTATTAATGTATTTGCCAATTGTACCAGTCTGAAATCCATCGTTATTCCAAATTCGTTGAAGAGGATTGGTCATGATATGTTTTCTGGATGCTCCAGCCTGATATCCATTGTTATTCCAAATTCGTTGAAGGAGATAGGATATGGTATGTTTTCTGGATGCTCTAGTCTTGTGAGCATTCAATTGCCTGATGGTATGGAAGAATTGCCTGAAGGAATGTTTAGTGATTGTGACAGTATTAAAGACTTGAATTTTTTGACTGGCATCAAAACAATTGGAGGCTCCGCGTTTTCAGATTGCGACGGTCTGAAAAGTATTACGATTCCCAGTAGTGTTACCAGTATCAGCAAGAATGCTTTCGGTAATTGTAGCAATCTTGAAAGCATTACAATCCACGAAAATGTAACGTTCATTGACAGGGAGGTTTTTAATAACAGCGATAATGTCGTTATCCGTGGTACTGTGGGCTCCTATGCCGAAAGCTATGCCAACGGCGTAGGCATTCCCTTCAACGCGCCGGTAGTGTCCTTCGACGACAGCTGCTATGATTATCGCGATTGGTGGGACGATTCAAACAAATATGCCGTGGTTTATATCAACCAGTACCGTACACTCGGAACCACCCAAAAACCGATTGATCTTGCTCGTGATCTGGCCTGGTCTTCGTCCAATCCCGAGGTGGCCACTGTCGATCAAAACGGCCAGGTGAAGGGGGTATCCCAAGGCAGCGCCATGATTACCGCCAATACCGCAGACGGCAAGGGCAAGGCGGCGCAAATAAAGGTTGTGGTGCCGGAACCGACCAGCCTTTGGTTTGATTCATGGGGCGATGAAGTCAAAGACCTCGAAATTGTATTGAGGGATACCGAGGAAGTGTATGTAAATACAGAGATTCCCTATGAAGACGAAACCAAGGTTGATATGCCGTTAACCCTGACATCATCGGACGATTCTATTGTTACCGCCCAATTGACGGAGGATAACAAGGTTACGCTGAAGGCAATCAATCTGGGCAAAACGATTGTCACAGCCACCACCCCGGACGGAGGCAAGGCATCTATTGAGGTGGAGGTCATTCGCCCCGATGCGCAAAGCGTAAAAATAGACCAATCGAGTCCAATCAAGCTCTATCCCGGCCAGAAATGCGCCCTTTCCAGCACAATTACACCCGCGGAGGCCATGCCCAAACTGACATGGAGTTCTTGGGATACAGGAATTGCCACCGTCAATCAGAAAGGTTTGGTTACAGCAGTTAAACCGGGGGACACAAGGATCTATGTGGAAACGGACAATAGGCGGGATGCCGCCATCGATATCCACGTCCTCATCCCGCCCAAAAAGATCGCGCTCTCAAAATCCGAAGCCACCCTCGCCGTGGGCGATACTCTGACGCTGAAAAAGACGCTCACGCCTGACGACGCCGAGACGGGCTTCACCTGGTCCTCCTCCAGGCCCTCTGTCGCCACGGTCTCGAAGAAGGGGAAGGTCACGGCGCTGAAGACCGGCACGACGAAGATCACCGTCGTGACCGACAACGGCAAGAAGGCGTCGTGCACCATCACCGTGAAGCCTGCGCCGACGAAGGTCAAGCTGAGCAAGACCAAGGCGACCCTGGGCGTGAAGGAGAAGCTGACGCTGAAGGCCACCGTTTCCCCGTCCAAGGCCTATACGACCCTGACCTGGAAATCCAGCAAGCCAGCAGTGGCCGTTGTATCGAGCCAGGGAGTGGTCACCCCGAAGAAGCCGGGCACCGCTGTCATCACAGTCAGGACGAAGAACGGCAAGACCGCCAAAGCTACCGTCACCGTCAAGGCCGCGCCGAAGAAGGTCACGCTGAACAAGTCGGGTACGGTAGAACTGAAGAAGGGCAAAAGGCTGAAGCTGAAGGCTACGCTGCCGAAGAACACCGCCTCGGCCCTGACCTGGACGTCCAGCAAGCCCAAGGTCGCCAGCGTGGACCAGAAGGGGAACGTCAGGGCGCTGAAAAAGGGCACCGCCGTCATCACCGTCAAAACCTTCAACGGCAAGACCGCAAAGGTGACGGTTACGGTGAAGTAGACACAGGCGTAAAAATCCTTCGCTCCGCTCGGGATGACACGATTGAGGTTTGATGTCATCCTGGGCGAAGCGAAGGATCATCTTTTGTAACGGGAGGCTGCAATATATATCCGTTAAAAGCTGTGAATCAGCCTGAATGTGGTTCTTCCCTCTTTCGTTTGACTGCTCAATTCCATGATCTCATCCTGATTGAGCATCAGGCCGGTTGGGTTTCTGCCTATGATGATATACTGGTTCTGCCCATCCGTTGCGATATGCCAACGCAAGGCATCATCCAGTAGGATATCAGCGTTATCGATGATAAACAGCTTTCCCTTTGATTGCCTGATCGTGCTTTTGTAATTCTTTTTCTGATCGAGATAGTTGAAGCACCTTATTCTTTTATCCTCGGCGGCCAACTCCTGAAGAAATGAAAAAACAGCGGATTTACCCGTGCCGGAATCCCCAATGATGAATGTAACATTGGTTTCAAGGAGAAAATCCACCTCATAGGAGGTATGTCTCGTTTGAATGTGGTCCATCAAGACCGGTTTAATCTTCACTGGTCCACCACTCCTTCAGCGCATCATAAGAATCAATCACACGGGATCCCTTTTTATCGCGGACAGTTACCTTGCCCATGTCGAACGAAATCAGCGGATAGTCGCAATAAACGTTCCCGTTGGGCAGGGCATAGATGACATCGAGGGCATTGTCGCCGCATTCCCGGATATCAAACACCTTGTCCGGATTATACAGTACGTTCAGAGCCGTCTTGCAACCGGTTGAAAGCTTGTCTATATTCAGCGTCGTGCCGTCAAACCTGGAGCTTATGGCATACGGACTGAGCATTTTGGAGTGATCTATCCCTGCAATGATAGCTTTGGCCCTGTCATCCAGCAGTGTTACGGTATTTTTGTTGAAGTAAATATCATTCAACGCCACCAATTCCATGCCCTTGGGCAAAGACTTTTTCTTGAATACCGTTATCATCTACAGCCCAGCCCCTTCAAACGCTTCCTTCAATACCGAGCGCTCCACCAGTAGTCTTGCCTTGTCGTGCGCGTTTATTCTATGATCGTCAAGACCACAAATATCATCGCTTTGCCGGGCTTCCCATTCACAGCAGTTATTGACAAAGCACGCGCCGAGCCGCGATTTGTCGGTTTCAAATCCAGTGTTGCGAGTGATCCCATAGAGCAGTTTCGCAGCAATTTGCTCCGAATTCTTGTTGCCAACGTCATCAAAAGTCGCTTTGAAGGCGTCCAGCCCGGCAGCCTCCCCGATCGTCGATGACATCTTTTCAACAAACAAAGCCCGGGCTTTCAGCAGCTCCTGTCGTTGATCTTTCAGCGCGTCCACCGCAGCAAACACCCATTGCTCCAACAGATCAAAGGACAGCAGGGCAAACTCAAAGGAATGAAGGCGCATGATGTGGATGTTGTCCTTTCCCTTTGCTGCGTCAGCCAGCCTCTTCGTCTCCCTGAGCACATCAGGATTATCCATGGCTTTGTCCATGACGATGTAGTACTCATTCCCATCGGGAACGATGGCGCAAACGGCCTTCCTCAATCCCGAATTGCTTTCCTTGGTCTCGACATTGATTTCCGGATGGATTTCCCGGAGAATGGACTGCCAAAACCGATACCCGGACCTGCTGTCCTCGCACCATAGGTACATGCTCACGCGGCATATTCTCCCTATTTTATTATAACGATCGACTCCCGAAGGGATTTGAACCTTCCCTAACCCCTAAAACCTAACCCCTCAATTCTGATTTATCGAGCAAAGCTCAATAAATCAGAATTTGCCCTCGTCAGTCCCTCACGCCCCGCTGGCTACGCCGAAGATCTGCTCCTGCAGGGCCACGTCGGCCACGCCGGTCGGCTCCAGGCCGTGGTCCTTCTGGTAGGCCTTCACGCAGGCGGCGCAGTCATGGCCGTAAACGCCGTCGGCTTCGCCCTTCATGTAGCCCAGCTCGATCAGCTTTTCCTGCAGCAGGTACACGCCCCAGGAATAGCGGGTGGGCTTGTACACGTCGTAGACGCGGCTGTAGGGCTGCAGCGCGGGGACAGGGTAGTCCTTGGCTTCGCCGTTGAGGGGCCTGGTCTCGTTCTCGGGATAGCCGAACATCTCGTTCAGCGTCACCAGCTTGTAGCCCTTCTCCACCGCGTAGGGCATGAAGTTCAGCAGCTTGTCCAGGTCGTTGGTGGTGGTGGTGTGGAACAGGTAGATCGCGCCGGGCTTCAGCGCCTTGGCGATCTCCTTCTCCGTGCTGGTGGACCCGGCGCACGACCAGTGGGCGATGCCGTAGTAGCCGATCTGCTGGGCGTAGACCTGCATCCGCTGGTCCCGGCGGGCGTCGCCGCCCTTGGGCCGCAGGAAGTGGCACTGGTATTCCACGCCCAGTATGTGGCTCAGGGCCAGCTGCTGCATGTAGACCTCCCGGGTCATCTCCTCGTCGGAGCAGCGGTACAGGCCGTTGTGGGTGAAGGTGTGGTTCTCCAGCTCGAAGCCCTGCTCCCAGGCGTACTTCAGCACCTCGCTCTGGGCCTTCTTCAGCACGTTCTTGCCGATGGGGAAGATGGTGAATTTGCCGCCCACCTCGATGGCCTTGTCCACCATCTTCTGAAGGTTCTCGGCCTGGAAGCAGTCGTCCACGGTGATGGCGATGATCTTCTCCTCGGTGTCCGCCTCGGAGAACACCAGCCCGTAGCCCGGCGCGGTGGGCGTGGGCCGGGTGGCGGCCCTGAGCTGCGCGAAGGACACCGTGTCGCCCTGGGGCTCGGGGGTGGGGGTTGGCACGGGCGTGGCGACTGCCGCCGCGCCGTCGTCGGTCTCCGCGGGCGCAGGGGCCGCCAGGGGCTCGCCCCCGTCCTGCTGCGGCACAAGGGGCTCGCCCTCCGCCTGCAATGCGCCCTCCACCGGCTGTGAGACCGCCCGGTCCGGCGCGCCGCCACCGGGCTTCAGAAGCAGCACAGCCAACACGGCGATCAGCACTACCGCCGCCGTGCCGCCGAATACGATCATGCGCAGCCGTCGCTGCTCCGCCCGTCGGCGGACGCGGCTACGGGGAGCGTTCCTCTGGTTGTTTGTCATGACGATACCTCGGCTTTTAATATGTACCATTGTATCACTTTCATCGTTTTCCTTTCAAGCCATTTCCAATATTATATCACAATTCCCCCAGTGCCGTCATAATTTTCACATGTCGGGCGTTGACACCCGCCGCCGGGAAGTGCTATAATCAACCTCGATATCAAAAGGCGCATGGGAAATGCGCCCTTCATCGCGCTTTCAGAGAGTCGCCGGGCGGTGCGAGGCGGCAAGCGGGGCGAAGGGCCGGCCGGTTTCCCCGGGAAGCGTGCTTCCCGCGTCCCGCGCAGGAAATGGCGCGGCGGTTTTCCCCGTTACCGGAAGTCGAGAGGGTTTCGCCTTCGGCGAAGCCAAACAAGGTGGTACCGCGAAGCGCATCTGTTCGTCCTTGAGATGACAGGTGCAATTTATTTTGGGGAATTGAGAATAGAGAATTTGGAATTGAGAATGGACAAGGCCATTCCTGTTCCCATGGGCCTGCCGGCCCCATCTCGCTGAAAACAGTCCACTGGACTGTTTTCCGGGCGCTCGATGTCCCTGTTCCCTGTTCCCTCCATAGTCAGAGGAGGTAATTCCCATGAACATCCAATCCGCCAACGAGCTGCGCAGCCTGTTCCTGCGCTTCTTCGAGGAGAAGGGCCACGCCCGCATTCCCAGCGCGTCGGTCATCCCCGAGAACGACCCCACCGTGCTGTTCACCACCGCCGGCATGCATCCGCTGGTGCCCTACCTGATGGGCGAGAAGCACCCGATGGGCACCCGCCTGACCGACGTGCAGAAGTGCATCCGCACCGGCGACATCGACGACGTGGGCGACCCCAGCCACCTGACCTTCTTCGAGATGCTGGGCAACTGGTCCCTGGGCGACTACTTCAAGAAGGAAATGATCCCCTGGAGTTGGGAATTCCTGACCAGCCCCGACTGGCTGGGCCTGGACCCGGACAAGCTGGCCTTCACCGTGTTTGAAGGCGACGCCGACGCCCCCCGGGACGAGGAGGCTGCGAACCTCTGGCGCGCCCAGGGCGTAAAGGACGACCACCTGTTCTACCTGCCCAAGAAGCACAACTGGTGGGGCCCCGCCGGCATCACCGGTCCCTGCGGCCCGGACACCGAGATGTTTATCATCCGCGACCAGCCGCCCTGCGGCCCGGATTGCTCGCCCGCCTGCTCCTGCGGACGCTACCTTGAGATCTGGAACGACGTGTTCATGCAGTATGAGAAGCAGAAGGACGGCACGTTTATCCCGCTGAAGCAGAAGAACGTGGACACCGGCATGGGCCTGGAGCGCACCTACTGCGTGCTGATGGGGGCGAATACCGTCTATGAGACCGAGATCTTCTCCGGTATCATCGGGAAGATCGAGGCGTTGTCCGGCAAGAAGTACGGCCAGGACGAGGAGACCACCAAGTCCATCCGCATCATCTCCGACCACATGCGCACCGCCACCTTCATCATCGGTGACGACCGGGGCGTCACCCCCTCCAACGTGGACCAGGGCTACGTGCTGCGCCGCCTGATCCGCCGGGCCGTGCGCCACGGCATGAAGCTGGGCATGCCCGCGGGCTTCACCTGCGAGATCGCGAAGGTCATCATCGACCAGTACAAGGCGGTCTATCCCGAGCTGGAGCGCAACGGCGCCCACATCCTGGAGCAGCTGAAGCTGGAGGAGGACCGCTTCCAGAGGACCCTGAAGAAGGGCCAGGCCGAGTTCGAGAAGGTCTACGGCAACATGATGAAGAAACGGGAGGCCTTCGCCGCGCTGAAGGCGAACAAGGCTGATCCCGACGCCGTGGCCGCGGCGCTTCGCCAGCTGCCCCCCAGCCCCGACAACAAGCCCATCATCGAACAGGTGAAGGATGGCACCGTCTCCGACGAAACCATCGACAACCTGCTGAAGGCCACCGGGAAGATGGACGGCCGCAGCGCTTTCAAGCTGTACGACACCTACGGCTTCCCCATCGAGATCACCGAGGAGATGGCCGCCGAGAAGGGCATCGAGGTGGACGTCGAGGGCTTCCAGGAGCGCTTCAAGAAGCACCAGGAGAACAGCCACGCCGGCGCGGAGCAGCGCTTCAAGGGCGGCCTGCAGGACCACAGCGAGCAGACCACGAAGCTGCACACCGCCACCCACCTGCTGCACGCGGCCCTGCGCAAGGTCCTCGGCCCCGAGGTGGCCCAGAAGGGCTCCAACATCACCCCCGAGCGCCTGCGCTTCGACTTCTCCTTCGGCCGCAAGATGACCGACGAGGAGAAGAAAGAGGTCGAGCGCCTGGTGAACGAATACATCCAGGCTGCCGCGCCCATCACCTGCGAGGAGATGACCGTGGCCGAGGCCAAGGCCCAGGGCGCCATCGGCCTGTTCGAGTCGAAGTACGGCGAGCGGGTCAAGGTGTACACCATGGGCGAGTTCTCCAAGGAGATCTGCGGCGGTCCCCACGCCAGCAACACCGGCGACCTGAAGTCCTTCAAGATCAAGAAGGAGGAGGCCTCCTCCGCCGGCGTGCGCAGGATCAAGGCCACGATCGGGGAATAACGGTATAAAAACAGCACGAAAAGTCCCGTAAAGGAGAGGCTCACAGCATGGAGAATACGTTTGATTTGGCCTATAGTTCCTATGGTGAATGGACTTCTGACCAGTGCAACCGAATGCTGGATGCCCTTCGCAGGCGACTTGTCAACGAACAGGAAACAGCGCTTGAACAAGCAGGCTTGTTTGAAAGTGATCCGCTTTTTCAGCCCATTACCGAGCGCCAGTTTCGACAGGAGCTTATGGATGCACAGGCGTCGTACAAACAGGGAGACTACGTGGATGCTTTGTCGTTCTGCGATGAAATGGAGCGCCGCGCATGAAAACCTATCGCGTCGTCATCGTCGGTCCGGCGCAGAAGCGTGCGAAAGATGATACAGGATACCTTCTGATTGTGCGTGAAAGGCATGAAGTGCATGACGCTTGGAGAATCTGCAACAGCAGGGGCGCCGCATCGGCGCCCCTGCAATCTTTTGATACCACCCCGATTTTGTTTGTAACCATTCGCCCCTCCCACTCCGTCTAATCCATGTAGCTACAACGCAGAGAGGATGAACGCGCATGACCGCCGATGAATTTGCCCGCCGGGTGGAGGCACTGAAGCCGGTGATGTACCGGGTTTGCCGCGCCCAGCTTAGCGAGCCCCACGACCGTGAGGACGCCGTCCAGGAGGCCATACTCCGCGCCTGGGAAAAACAGGATGGCCTGAGGGAGCCGAAATTCTTCGAGACCTGGTTCATACGCATACTCATCAACGCCTGTCACGACATCCAGCGGCGCAACCGGCGCACGGTGGCCATGGACGCCCCGCCGGAGCGCGAACCCGGGCCGGAGCACCGCGACCTGTATCTCGCGTTGAGGGCCCTCAGCGAAAAGCAGCGCATGTGTGTGCTGCTGCACTACATCGAGGGCTACAGTGTCCAGGAGGTCGCCGGGATGCTGGGCATCGGGGAGAGCGCCGTCAAGGTGCGGCTGATGCGCGGGCGCAACAAGCTCAAAGAACTGCTGTCGGAGGAGGTGTTCAGATGATTCGCAGGGAGG
The DNA here is from genome assembly GCA_902765305.1 of uncultured Eubacteriales bacterium. Classification (GTDB taxonomy): domain Bacteria; phylum Bacillota; class Clostridia; order Christensenellales; family Aristaeellaceae; genus UBA2862. Next base: position 9,416 of record CACWZI010000042.1, on the reverse strand, counting down.
ATTTCATCGACGCGTTGGGCATGCCGGATGAAGGCTTCACGAACGCCGTGGACGCCGCCCTCCGACAGGTGAAGGAAAGGGAGGCAAGACCCGTTATGAAGCGAAAGATGACATTGACCGTGCTGGCCGCCGTGCTGGCCGTGATCGCCCTGACCGGCGCGGCGCTGGCCGTGGGGCTGAACCTGTTCGACCACTTTGGAAGGAACGACCGGCGCCTGCAGGTCGTCGCGCCGGAGGCCGCGCTGATGGTCAACGACGCCGTAGAGGTCACCACCGACGCCCTGGGCGTCTCAAGGGCGCGGATCGACAGCGCCTATTACGACGGCCAGAGCCTGATCGTGGCCTACACCCTCGACAATTACCAGCGCTATGAGCCCTTTGAACCCACCGGGGCGGAGCTGGCGGAGATGACCGAAAACAGGGATTACCTGCTCGAAGCCTTTGGAATCGAGGGGGACCCCGCCGCCACCGAAGCCCTTCGGGACGCTATCGACCGAAAGCAGCCCTATGGCGTGGTGGATTACACAATCGCCGTCGGCGACCGCTGCTCGACCACCGGGGGCGTGAGACTTCCCCTCCGTGCCGTGGCCATGGAGGACGGCGAGGAGGGCCTGCTCTACTGCATCCAGGAGTTTGAGACGCCGCTGCCGGAATCCGCCCGGGATCTAGACAGCCTGAACCTCACCCTGCCGGTGGAGCTGTCCACCTCCTGGTACTGGTTCGACGGGGAAACCTGCTACGAAAAGCATGACGAGCAGCCCCTGGCGACGCTGACCGCCGCCGTCAGCCGGTCTGAGGCCGAAAACCGAAGCTACAAATGGGAGGGCGAAATCAACGGCGCGAAGGTCAGCGCCCGGGCCGAGGCGTCCGCCGTGCACATCAAGCTCTATATCGACGCGGAGGCGGGCGCTTTCCCCGATCCCGCGACAGTCTGGCCGGAGGCCGCCAAGGCGGACGACACCTGGTACAGCTTCGTCCTCACGGATTCGAGGGACATGGAATACCGCTTCTCCGGAGGGATAGAGGGCGAGGGCACCCTCGAGGCAGAATACGACGGCCTGGGCTACCTGCCCGACGACCTCACCCTGACGGTGCGGCCGGAGGGCGAGGGGGACTGGAGTGGGAAGGACTACGTCCTGCCCGGGTTCCCGGTGACGCTGAAGGCGGAATGAGACGATAAAAATGGGCCGTTCCAAAGCCGATATCGGCTTTGGAACGGCCCATTGCTTTCTCACAGCTCCTCCAATTCCTCCAGCTCCGGCACGTCGTCCCCGTCGAAGACCTCCTTGCCCAGCTCGGTGACGCGGATCGGTCCGGCCTGGCCGTACTGGTACAGCTGGTCGAAGAATTCGATGGCGGCGCGGATCTTGGTGCGCAGCAGGTAACCGCCGGCCTCGGTGGCGGCGTAGACCGTCTCGCCGCTGACCTCCGGGCGCCAGCCGTAGGCGCGGCCGTGGAAATCCTGTATGCTCAGCAGGATCTGCAAAATCTCCTCCCGGGTCAGCGGGGCCAGCTCCGGGGCGTTGAGTATGGCGTTCAGCGTGGCGTTGGCCGCCTTCAGGCTCTCCGGGTCGGCGGAGAAGGCGGCTTCGACGCTCGCGAATTCCTTCTTCTTGTCGATCACGTCCTCGGCGAAGGAGGCGCTGAACGCGAACAGCGACAGCACGCCCTCCAGCCGCGGGGCCGGCTTCAGGAAGGCCTGCATCGCGCGGTAGCTGCGGGCCCGCGCCTGCTTGCCCATGCGCCCGATCAGCTCGGCCTCGTCGAACAGCAGCACCCAGCCGTCGTAGCCCAGCAGCCTGAACAGATGGCTGGTGAAGTAGAAATAGTCCATGCTGTGCTTGCGCTTGCTGAAGTTCTGGTTGAACTTCGCCGGCTTGCCGGTGATGCGCCGGAAGCTGCGCTTGATGACCGCGCCGGTGGTAAAGCTGCCCTCCAGGTCCGCGAGGAACAGCGCGCGCTCGTCCTCCTCCTGGGTGCCCAGGAAGGCCTTCAGCAGGAAATACAGCTTGTCGGTGTCCAGCTCCCGGGCGGCGTAGGCCAACAGCTCGCCGGCGACGCTGCTGCCCTGGGTCAGCTCCTCCAGCTTGGCGCGAAAGCCGGGCTGGCTCGCCCCGGGCAGGTAGGTGTTGGCCATCAGCTTCTGGAACAGCATCCAGGGCTTGTCGACGGGCGATTCCTTGCCCAGAGACACGTAGGACACCACCATGTTCGACGCGGTGGCCTGGCTGAATACGGTGTTCAGCAGGTGGGTCTTGCCCTCGCCGTAGCGCCCCGTGAAGATCGTTCCCTCCGAGTGCCCGGACTGGCGGACGGCCTCCATGCGGTCATTGAGCTTGCGCAGCATGGCCGGGCGCGCTTCGGAGAAGTACGCGCCAACGGCCCGGGAGGGGATGCCGGAGCGCAGCGCCTCGATGATGTGCCGGGCGTTGAAGTCAGTCATTTTGCGCGCCTCCCTCCAGCAATTGGCGGTTGACCAGATAGGGCAGGCCGAGCCCGCCGTACCGGCCCCGGTCGATGATTTCCCCCGCCTGCGCCTCCGTCAGGGGATTCGCGGCGTATCCTGCCCCGGCCAACACGTCTGCCAGCCTTTCTGACATCTCCACCAGCACCGGGGCGGTGTAGTATTCGTCGGCGTAGCGGTCCAGGTCGATGATGTCGGCGAAGCGGTTGAAGCGGGTGCTGACCACCTCGCTCTGGATGCGCATCCACAGCGCCTGATAGGATTTCATGCCGTAGCTCTCGTCGTCCATCAGCGACCGGTCGAAGGCCATCAGGAACATCACATAGCGCATGCTGTCGATGTCGTCGATCAGCTGTCGGATGCTCTCGTAGGTGTCCTCCCGGCGCAGCTTGGTGTAGCGGATGACCTCGCCCTGGGCGCGGTTGAGCAGCGCCTCCATGTCGTCTATGACGATCAGCAAGCCCGGGTGTCCGCCCATGTGGATCACCTCGGCCAGCGAGCGCAGCAGGTGCCGGGCGTTGTAGCGGGTTACGCTGTTGGGGGAGAGCCCCAGCGCGCGCAGCTGGGCCAGCCGCACTGTCTTGTCGCCGTGCATGAAGGCCAGTATCAGCTCGCGGCTGGCGGGCTCGAGGGTGGGGTGGCCCAGCAGGTCGCCGGTCAGCAGCGAACAGCAGGCGGCGAAGCAGCTGTCCAGCATGGGATTTCGGGTGAAGCACTTGCGCAGCGCGTTGCGGATCTCGCCCTTGGAGATCGGGTCGCCCTCGCCGCGCTCGGACAGGTAGTCCATCAGCTTTCGTCCTTCGCCGATCTGCGCCGGGTCGTAGCCGAGCTCACGGGTGATCTGGTCGGCGCAATCCCGAAGGACCCGTTCGATGTCGCACTGACCCAGGATCTGCAGATAGATTTCCCGGAAGTCGTGCAGCCAGACCTCCCTGGCCGAGAAGCTGACCGTCAGGTAACCCAGCGCCTTCGCCTGCTCCAGCATGACCTGGGCGAAGTGGGTCTTTCCACAGCCCGGCCTTCCGGTGGCGAACTTGATCTTGCTGCCGCCCAGGGGAATGTAATCGCGCAGGTACTGGTCGCGCAGGAAATCCGTCAGCGAATCCAGGCCCGTCGTCGTCGCGCCGAGGATCGCGCCGGGGCCGGGGGCTTCGCCCCGCAGCAGGCGCGAGAGCGCCTGTTCAGAGGTGTTCACTTGGCAGTCGTCTCCTTTCGATGGCAGGAATCAGCCGAGGCTTTTTCTCAATCCTCCGCCTCGTTCAGCGGGCGCAGCGTGTTGATGTAGGATTCTACGCCCGAGCGGCTGAGCACGCGGATGCCGGACGCGCCGTCCCGGCTGGTGCCGAAGGCGTAGCGGGTGCCGCTTTTGGAGACCCAGGCCTCCGTGCCCGCCTCGTACAGCCTTGCCAGGTCGAAGGCGAACTGCTGGGCGTCGTAATCCCTGCGGGCCCGGGCGGTGGGCACCATGTATTTGTAGATCTTGCTCAGCGCCTGGGTGCTGCCGATGCGCGCGCCGGTCTTCAGGCAGGCGGTCTCGTAGGCGTCCGCTAGCTCGTTCATGAAGGAAGCCGCCTTGAAGCTGCCGGCGTACAGCTTCGTCTGCTCGGCCTGTATGGTGTCGGCCACGTAATTCGGGCGGAAGCTGGGCAGCTTTTTGCGGTTGAGCCATACCTCGGCGGGGTGCTCCGCGTCGCCCAGAACGCGCACCTTGATGGGGAACATCTCATAGACGCCCTTTTCGCCGCGCACGTCGATGTGGCGCTGCTCACAAGCTTCCAGCAGCTGGCGCGTGAAATCGCCGTCCGCGAAGTAGGCCTGGGTATCCAGGCTGTCCAGCTGGGCGGTCAGGGCGCTTGCGCTGTCCCTCAGCTTTTCAATGCTCTCCGACAGCCCCGCGGCCAGCTTTCTGGCCTCCGTCAGGTTGCCGGTGCCGGTATTCTTGGCGATGTTCTTCTGGGCCTTGACGATCGCGCCGGCGCCGTCCTTCAGCGCCTTCTCCATCGGCTGCAGCGCCGCGTAGAATTCCTCATAATTGCTCATGCTTCGATACCTCTCTGTCTGTTTTGTTGTCGTATAAAAACAGTATAAATGCAAATAACAAATAATTCAAGCAAAACCTTGCCAGTTCGGGGCTTATTTGATATATTAATAACAAAAGCGGTGAGGAGTGCGGGTCCATGGAGCTGTATCGCTGGCAGAGGGAGTGCCTGAAGGCCTGGCAGGACAATGGCTGCCGGGGCATCCTGCATGTGGCCACGGGCGCGGGGAAGACGCGCTTCGCCCTGGCCGCGATCCAGGCGCTCCGCCAGCGCTGCGACAACCTCGAGGTCCGGGTGGTGGTGCCCACCATTGCGCTGGCACGCCAGTGGCTGATCGCGCTGACCCACGGCGCGCCGTCGGAGGCCTGGCGGCCGGGTCTGTATGGCGGCGGACGGCGGGACGGGAGCGACCGCCGCGTGATGGTATACGTCGTCAACTCCGCCCGGGACGCCCTGCCCGCGCACATGCGCCGCGCCTTTGCCCTGGGGCATACCGTGCTGCTGATCTGCGACGAGTGCCACCATTGCCAGAGCCCGCAGAACCGGCGCGTGTTCGACTTTATAACGCCCCAGGTGCTCTCGGGTGGCCTGTACGCGAGCCTGGGCCTGTCGGCGACGCCCTTCGGCGGGGAGGACGACGGGATACTGGAGCGGGCGCTGGGCAAGGAGATCTACCGCTACGACATCGACGACGCCGTCTCGGACGGGGTGCTGTCGTCCTTTGCGGTGGGCGAGGTGTCCGCGCCCTTCAGCGCATCGGAGGATGATGACTATCGGGCGCTCACTGAAAGCCTGTACCGGCTGCTGAAAAAGCTGCTGGAGCTGTTTCCCTTCCTGAAGCCGATGGGCACGGAAGCCCGGCTTCGGGCCATACGCAGGCTGGCCCGGGACGCGGGCATGGACCCGGAGGAACCGGCGGCGGCGTATATGCTGCTGCTGTACCGGCGCAAGGAGATCAGCGTGCTGGCCGAGGCCCGGATACGCTGCTGCGTGGACCTGCTGTCGCGGCTGGAGAAGGGGCAGCGAATCCTGGTGTTTTGCGAGCGCATCGCCCAGGCGGAGCAGACCGTCGCCGCGCTGCGGCGCAGCCGGGGAGAAGGCGTGGGCATCTATCATTCCGGCATGAGCCCGTCGGCGCGGGCGCGGAACCTGGAGCGCTTTCGCACGGGCGAGGTCTCGGTGCTGGTCAGCTGCCGCTGCCTCGACGAGGGCATCGACGTGCCCGAGGCCTGCTTTGGCGTCGTGCTGAGTAGCAGCGCGGTGCCCCGGCAGCGCATACAGCGGCTGGGCCGGATCATCCGCACGGCCCCCGGCAAGGAGGCCGCATGCCTGTACTACATATACATCCGCCAGTCTGCGGACGACGCCGCCTTCCTGCCGGGGCTGGAGCAGTGCGAGACGTTCGGCCTGCGCTACTATGACGGGGAGCGGTCCTTTTCCAACGAAGCCTATGAGCTGGCAGCCTCGGAGCTGCTGTCCCGGGCGGAGGGGCTGGAGCCGTCCCACCGGAGGGAGCTGCGCGACTGCCTGGTGGAGGGGCTGACCCGCGCGGACTGCCTGCTGCCGGCGGCGGCGCAGGAGCGCCACATTCGCGCCGCGGCCACGGTCCACGAGCGCAACTACTGGCGCTGCATGAAGAAGATCGGCGGGATGCTGAGGGGGACGGGGAAATGAACAATCGCCGGGCGTTCCTTTAAAACAAATGGGGACGGTTCTCTAGTCCCACTCCTCCCTCCTTTTCGTACTATTATTTTTTGAAATCGTCCGATTTATATTGCTTTCGTCGTCCTATTCTGGTATACTGGGTTCAGGGAAAGGAGGCGTTGTGCATGTCCATCACGGCCACCGAATTGAAAGCCAATCTCAGCAAGTATCTGCTGCTCGCCTCAACCGAGGATGTGTTTATCACACAGTACGGGAAAATTGTGGCGAAGCTGACCAACCCGTTTCAAGACAGGGTTGAGATCGCGGAGTCCCTTTTCGGCATTCTTCCGCAGGCGATGACCCTTGAAGAAGCCAGGGAGGAGCGTCTGAGCGAAGTATGAGAGCGATTCTCGATACCAATGTCGTTGTGGATGTCCTTCAACGGCGTGAGCCCTGGTTCCAGGATGGCGCCGTTATCTTCCGTGCCATTGCCAACAAACAGGTCACGGGCTGCCTGACAGCGAAGCAGATCGCGGATCTTTATTTCTTCTCCAGAAAGCAGTTCAAAGGAGAAGAAAATGTTGACGCCAGGGCCAGGCAGGTCGTCGGAAAAATACTCTCCCTCTTTGAACTGATCGATACCCTTGGCATCGATTGCCAGAACGCGCTCGGCGTCAATAATGGGGACTATGAGGATGCCATCCTGATTGAAAGTGCCGCTCGCGCCGGTGTCGAGTACATTGTTACCAGAAACCCCGCGCACTACAAAACGTCATCTGTTCAGGTGTACTCTCCCGCTGAATTTGTCCGCTTCATCAGCAGGCAGGACTAAACGCACCCCGCCGCAGGTATGCACAACGGCGGGGTGTGCGTATCAGAAACGGTCCATGTCCTCAAAAAAACACGGGGACGGTTCTCTGTGTTCTTATGGCTTCATCACAAATTTCCTCACAGATACAGAGCAGATACCTATTATCTTGCTGGCCCGCCGAATGGTGATGTCGGAGCAACACAGAGAACCGTCCCAACGGCATTCTCAGCCGCAAGGCATATATCAAATAATTGGAGGTAAGGACAATGAAATGCGGAAAGCTGACAGCCAAACTGAGGGACGCGGTACAGGTGCGCTTCTACGAGAACGGCAGGGAGATCAAGCGGTACAAGAACATCGAAATCCCCGACGCCATCAAGGATTTGGAGTACACCGGCTTCAAGTTCGACGTACCCGATAACGGCCCCATCACCTTCAAAATCTTCTTCAAGCCCGGCACCCTGCCGGAAACCTGGCCCGAAGCCAGGCAGCGCAAGACACGGACGCCGAAGGACGCCGAAGCCACGCCGAATACCACCCAGGCCGCTACGGAAATGCCCCAGGATGCCGCCGAGCTGCAGACCGAGGAATTCCCCCAGGAGGCTACAGAGAGCGCCGAGGACGCCATTCCCGCCGCCGAGGATAATCCTAAGGACGAGCCGCTGCCGGAGCGCATGGAGGTACACTACGACGTAGAAGGCAGCGCCCGCAAGGCTCTGGCCCACGCCATCGGGGACTATATCGGAAAATACCCGGCATACGAAGCCGCCCCGACCTTCGCCTACACAATCGGGGAATATGCCCTGGATCGGCACGGCATATTGACCGGCCCGCACAATGCCCACCTGCTGGGCTGCTTGGCAGAGGACGGTTACCAGACCAAGTAAGAACAACAACCACGCTCCCGGCAATGCCGGGTGTGGTTGTTGTTCTATATAATTGGGTCGTATAGTTAGAATAATTGACAAGCTTGCAGCCCCACGGTATAATGCCATGAGAAAAGAATACATGGCTATGTCAATCGGAGGAACGGAGGGAAAGAGTATGCTTAAGAAAGGAACAATTGTTTATACTGCGTTCTCAGAATATATGATTGACCGACAGATCAGTCAAGGTGGCAATGGGACAGTCTTTCTGGTCCACGATAAGGCCAATAATAAGTATGCGTTAAAAGCAATAGATAGGAATAAAACAAGTACTGAAAAGCTGAAAAGGTTTAAGAACGAGATTCATTTTTGTGAGAATACTGATGATCCAAATGTAATAAAGGTTCTTGATCATGGAACACATTCGGTCGACGACAAAAATCTGGTATTTTATCTTATGCCCGTATACGACCAGACGTTGAGAGGTTTAATGTCGAATGGCATCAATTCGAACATAGTTTTGCCTATAATAACGCAAATTCTGTCTGGACTTCTCTTTGCACATAAAATGGGTGTATGGCACAGGGATATTAAGCCAGAAAACATTCTTATAGATGGGCACGGCAATGCAGTTATCGCTGATTTCGGTATTGCACATTTTTCATCTGACAATCTCGCAACGATAGTTGAAACAAAACAATCGGACCGTATGGCAAATTTTCAGTACGCTGCTCCAGAACAACGGATTAAAGGCGGTGTTGTTGATGGTCGAGCTGACATTTATGCAGTAGGTCTTATACTGAATGAAATGTTTACGCACACGCTTCCAATAGGATCGAATTATAAAAAGATTGGTGATGTGAACCCCGAGTACGCTTGGCTGGATAGCGTGGTTGATACAATGCTTCAGCAGACACCATGTGATAGACCTTTCCCTGCAAGTACTGTAGCAACACGAATTCTCGCTGCACAGAAAGACTGGCAGCGTTCGCAAGAACTGTTGCGGCTTGCTGAGGAAAAGCTAAATAACGACGGACCATTTCAAATGGCAGTGCCTACAATTCGAGGCTCTCAGTATGATGCGGGGGAGTTAAAAGTTTATCTTGATGGGATTGATTCTAATTGGTTTGAAACGTGGTTTAATATTCTTAAACAAGGTCAATATAGCCGTACAGAAACCGTAGGTTTTGAAACTTATAGATTGAGAAAGTATCCTCCTGATTGTATTGCTCTACCAATCCCCATGTCATCATCATTGGGTTATAATCTCAAGAGCATCGCACAGTATATGAAGGCCTGGATTACAGAGGCAACAAGCGTGTTTAATATTGAGCAACGTACTCGTTATAATCGGGAAGAAAACGAGCGACGACGTAAAAAGGAAGCTGAAATAAATCGGCTGAAAAAAGAAGCTGAAATACGTGCTGCTGTTGAGGGTTTATTCGATTAGTAGCATTTGGGTCTCAAGTTCGACATACCAGTTAAGAACACACGGGGACGGTTCGAAACCACTGAAGAAATCGGGTTAAACAGATGAATCAGTAAGCAGGCTGGACAATTTGGATAATCTTTGAGACAAAAGCCTGAATAAT
>CACWZI010000041.1 GCA_902765305.1 uncultured Eubacteriales bacterium | reverse complement strand
TTATTCAGGCTTTTGTCTCAAAGATTATCCAAATTGTCCAGCCTGCTTACTGATTCATCTGTTTAACCCGATTTCTTCAGTGGTTTCGAACCGTCCCCTGTGCTATATATAATTGGCGCGGGTGAGATTCAATGTCCATTTGGTGCTGCGTGAAGGAAAACAGCCGTTCTATGACGTCTGGGTGACCGGAAACCATGAGTACGATTACGGTTTGGATGCCGTAAAAAAGATCATCCGGGATTTGTGGTGCAGGGTGCTGACCGGCAACGTCTATGACGCGGACGGCAATCCCATTGCGGACGGCTATGCGATACTGTCGGTCAACGGCATTCGCGTCGCCGTAATCGGCATGGTAACCCCGAATATCGCCCGCTGGAGCGCGCCTAACCTGGCCGGGTGCGCCGTCACCGATCCCCTGGAGGCAATGTCATCAACTTAAGCAGTGCGGTCTCCAAAAGCCTTCCCCTTGGAGGGGAAGGTGGGCCGCGCAGCGGGTCGGAAACACCTCTTCAGTCTGCTTCGCAGACAGCTTCCCCTCAAGGGGAAGCCTTTTGGGCGCGACGGCAGGTATTTTTTCCTTAAGTTGATGACATTGCCCCTGGAGGAGACCCGCAGGATCATCGACAGCATCCGGGACCGGTACGATGTGCTGGTCGGCGTGTTCCACATGGGGCTGGAGAACGAATACGGTCTGGCCAATTCGGGCGTCACCGACATACTGAACGCCTGCCCGGAGTTCGACGTGATGGTGTCCGCCCATGAGCATACCCTGATCCCGGAGACCCGGATCAACGGCGTGTTGGTGGTGCAAAACAGGTACCAGGCCCAGACCATGGCGGTCATCGACCTGACTCTGGAGCAGGACGGCGTTGGCTGGAAGGTCGTCGACAGGGCTTCCCGGAGCGTCAGCATCGCCGATTACGAGGTCGATCCGGCCATAGTGGAGCGGTTGAAGGACTACGACCTGCGGGCCAGGGCGGACGCGAACCGGGTGATCGGCCGGCTGGAGGGCGGAGCGCTGGCGCCTGAAACCGGGAACGAAAAAATCTACGCGGCGATGGTCCAGGATACAGCGCTGGTCGATCTGATCAACGCCGTGCAATCGCATTACGCCGACACGGTGGTTTCCGCTACAGCGCTGCCGGGGGCGGACGCGAACCTGTATCCCGGCGAGATCCGAAAATGCGATATGGCGCGGCTATACCGGTTTTCCAATACCCTGTACAAACTGCGCATGACCGGCGCGCAGTTGTCAATGTGCGGTATTTCATTTGCCGATGCTCAGCGCTTGTCCTTATCGATGAATTCGAGCGTGATCGTCGAAAGCGCCGCGAAGGCCAGCACGAACAGGGCCAGCCTGAGCCAGTAGCGCATGACGTTCTCTTGGGTGCATTCGTAGTCGGGATTGTAGCTGGCCTCGGCGATCCGCTTTTGCAGGATGTCCTTGATCCGGTCCTCGCCGATCATGTCCACGATGCCGCCCACGGTGGTGGTGTATGTGTAGCTCTGGCCATGGAGGGACTGCACCGTCTCGCTGTTGACGATCAGTTTGAGCACGTCGCCCACGAAGATGTCCTTGCCCACCTTCACGTCGCGGTACTTCTCCAGCAATCCCTCCGCGTTGATCATGTTCAGCACGTCGCCCACGGTGGTGGTGGGGATGACCTGCTTGGTTTCGAGGAACGCCATGATTTTTTCGTCCGCCATCAGCTTGTCGACGATCGTCCTCAGGTTCAGCTTTATGAGCTTCAGGTCGATGGTGTAGTCCAGCGCATTTGAGAGGGCGTCCGATTCGCAGATGAACCGCAGGATGTCGGCGATGGACATTTCCTCCAGTATCTGCTCCTGCTTGAAGCCCTGGAACTCCTTGCTCTGCAACAGGTCCTTGACCTCGCCCAGGGTGAACACCCGGGTCAGCGGGGTCTCATGCAGCTGCTTGATGGCGGGAACGCTCGTGTCCATCACCGCGTCGATCACATCGCCGTAGTGGATGGTGGCGCTGAGCTCCCTGTCCCGCAGCCTGTCCAGCTGGTTCCAGATCACCATCATCGGACGGTTGTTGTAATCGCCCTGGGCCGCGACGACCTTCAGCGCGGGGTTGGAGATGGTGAGGGGGGTGAGGTGGCGGGTCCAGCCCGGCAGCGTCATCAGGCCGCCGGAGAACACCAGCTGGAAGATCAGCACGAAGGGCATGATCGTCATGGCCGTGGTGGTGTTGCGGCACAGCGCGGAGATCCACAGCGACATCATGTCGGAGGCGTAGGTGATCAGGAAAATCGAGATGCCGAAGTCCAGCAGCATCCAGCGGGTAAACAGCCCCTCCTCCGGGTACTTGACGCCGACGGCCTTGGTCACATACAGCGTCACGATGGTCTGCAGCAGGCAGATCAGCAGCTGGTACAGCATGTGGGAGATGACATAGGAGGAGATGTGCATGCCGGAGCGGTGCTCGCGCTTGATCACGTCCCGCTCGCGGCAGACGACCTGTATCGAATTGAAGCAGCCGTTCCAGATGCACACCATGACCATGGCGAAGCCGCCCAGCAGCGTGCCCTCCATGTTGATAAACAGGCGGTTACGGATGACCATGCCCACCAGGCCGGCGATCACCGCCGACATGGGCAGCACCTTCCAGTCGCTCTGGTACATGAACATGGCCAGCTGACGGGCCAGATAAATCCAAATTTGCGCGAAGCGGCCGCGATAGCGGGCCTTGAACAAGCGCCGGGAATCCCTGTCGACTTTCATTTCAGCCATGCTGCACCTCCGCATATTTCATAACGAATTCGTCCGCCAGGCCGTCGCCGCCCTCTTCCTTGCGGTTGACGGCCTTCACGATATCCTCCATCTTCTCCCGTCCGAAGAACCGGCGGGCCTCTTCGATGCTGCCGTAGAAGGCCAGCCGTCCGGTGCGGGCGCTGTCCTTGGCCAGCACGATCACATCGTCGAACAGGTCCACCACGCGGTCGGGCGTGTGGGTGATGACGATGACGATCCTTCCGGTGTCGGCGATCTTGCGCAGCTGCTCGAACAGCGCGCGGGCCATGACGCCGTCCAGGCCGGAATCCGGCTCGTCGAGGATGAACAGCGCGGGGTTGGAGATCATCTCCATGCCGATGGACAGGCGCTTTTTCTGGCCGCCGGACAGCTTTTCGACGAGGTGGTTTTGCACGGGCGTCAGGCCGAAGATCTCCATGACCTCGTCCACCCGGCTTTTGAGGTCTTCGGCAGGCACGTCGATGGGAAGGCGCAGCTTGGCCGAATCCATCAGCGTGTTCAGCACAGTGTTCTTGCCCCGCATCATCTCGGACTGGGGGACAAAGCCCATTTCATGGATCATCTGATCGTACTGGGTGTAGACGTTCTGCCCGTTCAGCATGACCTCGGCATCGGCCTTCTCATAGCCGTTGACGGCGTTCACGAAGGTGGTCTTGCCCGCGCCGGAGCCGCCCAGCAGCAGCACCAGATGGCCCTGGGGGATGGCCATGTGGATGTCCCGCAGAAGCACCTTCTTCTGGAAGTTCTCGGTGACGGTGCGCTCCTTCAGGTTCACCGTCAGGCCCTCGTCCATGACGGTGGCGCTGCCCTGGTGCACCAGCTTCGCCAGCTCCGCCTTGATGTCGTCCACCTTCCAGCCGGGCTGGTACTTGCTGCTGAAGCCCCAGATCAGCGCGGGGATGCACTCCAGATAGGGCGGGATCCACAGCCACAGCCAGGCCTTTCGCACGCCGTAGACCTCTATGAGGCCGTTGTAGACGCGGATGTACAACAAGAAGGACGTCAGGGTCAGGCTGATTATGACGATCGTCATCACGATGTCCGATGTGCTGAGCTGCTCCGCGCTGATGTCGGGCCCCCTAAAGATCCTGTAGCCGATGCTCAACGCGATCATGGCCAGGCTGATGAAGGCGAGCTTCGGGGCGTCCGATTCACAGCCGGCGCAGCGGGCCAGCTGGTATTCCCGCAGGCCGGGAATCAGCGCGTGCCAGTTCTTGACGCCGGACTTCGGGAACATCATGAACAGCCCCGCCATGTAAAGCACGACGAAGATGGCAGGCACGATATCGCTCGTACCGGTAAACAGGGTCATCAGGATGCGTACAACAGGCATTTCATCCACTCCTTTTGTAAAACCTTATCCGTTTTGACCGCCGGATGGGTGGCGGCAAACTTTTACAACGTATTGAATCTATTCGGTGCGGCTTTCGGGATGGTTCTCCTTCTTGAGCTCGCCGTAGAAGTTGACGATGATGGAGGTGATCAGGGCGACCACGATGATGCCGTAGATGCCGAGTATGACGCTCAGCAGCCGTCCGAGGGCGCTGGTGGCCGCCAGGTCGCCGAAGCCGATCGTCGTCACGATGGCGAAGCAATACCACAGGGCGTCCCAGAAGGTTTTGAACGCCTCGTCGGTGAACGTCAGCACATAGGAGAAGGCGACCATCATCAGCCCCAGGCCGGCGATGATCTCCACGGCGTAGGTCTTTTGTATGATCTCCTTCAATAAATCGAGCCGTATCCGGGAAAACAGGGCGACCATGATGGACAGGAGCGTGGAGATCGTCACAATGACCCCCAGGATGAGCATCATGAAGGACTCCTTTACGATAGGCACAAGGCTGACGATGATCAATATGGAAACCGCGTTGAGAAAGATGTGCCACGGCGTGCGCTTGCGCACGATGGCGAGCACGCGGTCCGCCAGAAGGCAGCCCAGGTAAGCCAATACGATCACGACCTGGGTCGTGGCGTCGTAGCCCCTGAACGCCGCCAGTGCGCCGCAGGCCATGAAGACGGCGCCGTAGACCAGATTGGCGATGAAGGCCGAACGGGATTGACTGCGCATGCGGAAGCCGCGAAATATGCGGACGAGGCCCAACAAGACGATCATCGCGCAGAGCCATGCTGACGCTTCGGGGTTGTCAGGGTCCGCGTACCATGTTTTCATATAGTGGAAGGTGCATGGAAAAACGGCTACGGAGAGCAGCATCTCGCAGATGAAGGGGAATATGCTTCGATTCTTTCGCAGATAACCGAACATGTGACGATACTCCTTGTTTTTTGATATGCCAGCTACTTCATCAGGCTGAGGTAGAGGGCCGTCTGCTCGTTCAGTTCCTTCAGGTTCAGCTTTTTGAAGGGAAGCATTGACAGCAGCTGGTGGGTGGCCTCCAGGTACACAAGCACGATCGCGACGATGCCCGCCACCGGGATGGCCAGGTCCAGCATGGGATACTTCGGCTTGCGGGTGTAGGAGAACAGCAGCACCAGCGGCGCCAGGAAGATCAGTCCGATGGAGCCGCCGAAGCCGACGGCCCCGGCAATGCCGATGCCCGCAGAGATGGAGCGGTTGATCAGCGCTTCGTGTTCGGCGGATTCAAGCGCGCCGTCCGTCGCCGCGGGTTCCACGGCCTCGGTCGCGGCGTCCGCATCTGCGGCGGGCGCCGGTTGCGCGGTGGCAAACGCCCTTCTCTGGGCGGCGGGCAGAGGCTGCGCGGCCGCGCGGGTCGGCTGCGCGGCCAGCCCGTCTTCCGACGGCGTCGGCGACGCGGAAGCCTCGATGTCCGGCCGCACGGTCAGCACCACCTCATTCACGGAGAAGCCTAAAACGACCACAAAGTCGAGAACGCTGACAATCACCAGCATGATGGCAAGGAACACGGAGAAGTTCAGGGAATTGCGCCGGGTCTTCAGGAAGGCCTGGTATTCCTCGTGGGTCTTGCCGTGGCGGCGGAAGCGAAGCTCCCGCGTCTTCACAAACAGCGCCAGCGCCACGAACAGCACGAAGGTCATGGGCGGCTTGGTGGTCAGCAGGGGATAGGCCCACACGGGAACCTGAACCAGGCCCCTGGCGGCGCGCAGCTTGAGCAGCATGCAGCCCACCTCGTAGCCGATGGGCAAAAGCGCCAGCAGCCGGAAGACGATGCGGGCCTTTCCGGTGAACACGCGGCGGGGCTTGTAATTCAGGAACACCATCGTCAGCGTGCAGAGGAACAGGTCAATAAATATGTTGAAGTCCAGGAAGCCGTAGGGCGTGACGTAGCTCAGAGCGGACTTGACGGCGGGAAGGGCTTCGGATGGGTCCTCGAGGACCGCCGCGAGGTCGCCCACGACGTAGCGGTAGAACACCAGGTAGGTCAGCGCGCAAATGCCCGCCGCCGCCGCGCCGTTGACGAGCAGCTGCCTGCCGTAGCCCCTGTCGGTATCGAGGATCTGGGCGAAGCCGGCGATCAGCAGGAACGGCAGCGCGAGGTCGACGACGTATCCCAGCGCGTTGAGCAGGGAGGCGCTGTCCGCGGCGTAGCCGGGATCCAGCCGCCCGCCCATTTTGACGATCACCGCGACCTGGGAGATCACGATGCACAGCCAGCCCAGCAGCTTGAAGTGCTGGGCGTTGAGGGGCCCCAGGTAGCGAATGTCGTTTTCCAGAGTGGTTTCGTGGATCCCCAGGCGGCGCTTCTTCGCCGAACCGGTCCTGTCCTGATTGTCAGACATGTGAAATACTCTCCTGTAGCTAAAGATCTAATAAGGCTGTAGGGGCGACGCAACGCCGCCCCTACAGTCCAGCCAATTTGTGGGCCTGTGCCCTTGGGGCTGCCCTTTGAATTGTCGTTCGGCGCGCCTTCAGTCCCTGTCGGCGTACTCGGCGCGGAAGCTCTCCAGGTTGGCGGCCAGTTGGTCGCCCAGCTGCTCCCGGTACACGGTGTCGTACTGCACCATGCAGTCGCGCAGGCTGGCATAACCGACGATCACGCTGTTGGTGCGCGCGTACTGGCGGGCGCGCACGGACTTGCCGGAGTTGCCCTCCACGGTGTATACGGTGTCGGTGTCGGCGTCGTATTTGGTGACGATGCCGATGTGATTGGGATAGTTCGGGTCTTTGGATACGCGGTTGTGATGGTAGAAGATGATGTCGCCCGGCTCGGGGATATAGCTGTCCTCGTCGTCTATGTAGCGATCCCCGAGGTCGCTCTTCCAGTGGTTGCAGTTGCCGTGATGGGGCATCATTTCCTGATCGATGCCGGCCTTGACCAGGCAGTAGCTGACGAACATCGCGCACCATTCGTCATAGGGCGCGCCGTACCAGCCGCCGTAGTAGCTCCAGCCCTGAACGGCGTCGCCATCCCGGAGGATGAAGTTTTCGGTGCTTTCCCGGTAGCCCAGCTGGGAATTTGCCACAGCCAGCAGCTTGTCGGCGAAGGTCATGTCGTCCTTCAGCAGGGGCAGGGCAGGGGCCTCGTTCGGTTCGTTGCTGGCCGAGACGATGTTGGCCTTGGCCTTCACGGTTTCGCCGGTGGCGTCGGTCACGGTGACGGTCAGCTTGTTGTTGCCGTAGCCGACGGCGTCGCAGGTCACCTTATTAAGCACTTCCTCAGAGGTGAAGATCTTCTTGCCCTTGTGCTTGATGACGGTGTTCATGGTATAGGGCTCGCAGCCGCCCAGGATCTTGATGGTGTATTTCAGCTTCTTGCCGCCCTGCTGGGCATAGCTCGCGGGCTTTACCTCGACGCTCAACGGGGCTTCGCGAACGATCACGGTGCAGCTGTTCGAAGCGGTTTTGTCGCCGGCGGTGGCGTTGACGGTCACCGTATATACGCCGCTGCGCTTGGGCTTCCATTTGAATGAACCGCCCCTGACCTTGCCGGAGCCGCCCTTCAGGCCATCGCTGCGCTGGGCGATCCATACCACCTTGTCGGCGTTTTCCACGGTGAGCGCGAACTTTATGACCGTGCCGGGAATGGCTTCGGCCACGCTGGCCTGGAGGTTCTTCAGCTTCAGCTTGGGCGCCTTGGTGGCCTCGGGTTCGTCAGGCGCCTTTGTGGGCTTGGGCGTCCTGGTGGCTTCCGGAATGATGGTTTCTTTGGGCGCTTCGCTTACCTCGGGCTCATCCGGCGCTTCGGTGGGTTTGGGTGTTTCGACGGTTTCAGGTGCCTGGGTACCGCCGGGCGCCTCTGTCGCCTCGGGCGCTTCTGTGGGCTTGGGCGCTTCTGTCGCCTCGGGTGCCTTTGTGGGTTTGGGCGTCTTTGTGGGCTTGGGGGCCTCTGTCGCCTCTGTGGCCTCGGGCGCCTCCGTAGCCTCAAGCGCCTTTGTGGGTTTGGGCGTCTTTGTGGGTTTGGGCGTCTTTGTGGCCTTGGGTTTCTTTGTGGGCTTGGGCGTCTTTGTCGCTTCGGCCGCTTCGGTGGCCTCGGGCGCCTCTGTGGCCTTGGGCTTTTTCGTGGGCTTGGGCGTCTTTGTGGCTTTGGGTTTCTTTGTGGGCTTGGGCGTCTTTGTAGCCTTGGGTTTCTTTGTGGGCTTGGGCGTCTTTGTGGGCTTGGGCGTCTTTGTGGCCTTGGGCTTCTTGGTAGCCTTGGCCTTCTTTTTGTTGGATACCAGCACGTCCTGTGCGGAGGCGGAGGCGTTCGCCAGGGCATCGGCCAGCGACGGCGCGACCGTGACGGTATTCATGCAAAACAAAGACAGCATGCACAGCAAAGCCAGAAATCTTTTGCGGTTCATAGGTTCCTCCCATTCCAGTGGTGGTGCCGGGCAATCGCCCTGGGTTTGTAACAGAGATACGTAATCCCTTATAATATAGCATAGCTTGGGTTCGGGTGTCCACAAATACAATCATTTGTTGAAATATTATTACAATTCTAAAGCGTTTGATGGATAGGTGCAATCGCCAGCCGGGAGACGCTTTATAGGATTGAATTATTCGCCGGAGGATGCTATAATGAATAGGCAAAGGTTATGTTGGTATAACACTGCGCTGCGGCGGTCGATGGCCAGGACCGTCCGGGCGCTTATCGGGAGGTAATGCAATGGTAACGATCACTTTCCGGGTCAACGGTTCAGAGGTGAAGATCAGCGCCCACGAGGGCGACAACCTGCTCCAGGTGGCCCAGAGGGCCAACGTGGTCATCGACGCGCCCTGCTCGGGCAACGGCGCCTGCGGCAAATGCCGGGTGAAGCTGATCTCGGGCAGACTGGATTCCCCGAAGACGCGCCACATCACCGATGAGGAATACGCCAGTGGCTGGCGGCTGAGCTGCCTGAGCAAGGTGCTCGGCGACGTGGTGATCGAGGTGCCGGACATCGCCAGCGCCTACCGCAGCCGCATGAAGGTGGCGGACATCTCCTCGCCTGAGGAGCTGGAGATCTTCAACCGCACCAAGGCCCAGATCGAGGCGGCGGGCATCGCCTTCGGCAACAACCTCTCCTCCGTCACCGTATCCATGGAAGCGCCCACCGTGGACGACACCATGCCCGACAACGAGCGCCTGACCTGGGCGATCCAGGCGGCCACCGGGGCCGAGCGGGTGACGCTGTGCTTCTTCGCGCTGAAGAAGCTGGCCCGGACGCTGAGGGAGAACGACTTCAACGTGCGCTGCGTGATCGAGACCGTCGGCGACACCGTGAACGTACTGGACGTGCTGCCTGCCGGCGACGCCACGCCCATCATCGGCCTGGTGGTGGACCTGGGCACCACGTCGGTGGCCGCGCTGCTGGTGGACATGGAAAACGGCGCGGTGCTGGCCAAGGGCTCCACCGGCAACGGCCAGATCCGCTACGGCGCGGACGTGATCAACCGCATCATCGAATCGGGCCGGGAGGGCGGCAGCGAGCGCCTGCAGCACGCGGCGGTAATGGAATCGATACGCCCCGTGGTGCTTCAGATGTGCAAGTCCATCGACATCAACCCCAACCAGATCTACCGCATGTCCCTTGCGGGCAACACCACCATGAACCACCTGCTGCTGGGCGTTTACGCGGAGCCGGTGCGCATGGAGCCCTACATCCCCACCTTCTTCCACTGCGACGACATTCGCACCGCCTCGCTGCGCATCTACCTGCACCCCGAGGCGAAGCTGATCCTGGCGCCGAACATCGGTAGCTACGTGGGCGGCGACATCACCGCCGGCGCGTTCGCGTCGATGCTGTGGAACAAGGAGGAGATGGCCCTGTTCATCGACCTGGGCACCAACGGCGAGCTGGTGTTCGGCAACAACGAGTTCTTGATGAGCTGTGCCTGCTCCGCCGGCCCGGCCTTCGAGGGCGGCGACATCAGCTGCGGCATGCGGGCCACCGACGGGGCCATCGACAGCATGACCATCGACCCCGAGACCTGGGAGCCCAAGTACACGCTGATCGGCGACGCCGACAAGCCCGTGGGCATCTGCGGCAGCGGCATCATCGATATCATCGCCGAGATGTTCAAGTGCGGCATCATCAACGGCAAGGGCAAGTTCAACAGGCCCCACAGGCGGGTGCGCTTCGACGAGAACGGCATGGGCGAGTACGTCATCGCCTTCCATGAGGAGACCGGCGGCATACGGGACGTGTCCATCAACGAGGTGGACATCGACAACTTCATCCGGGCCAAGGGCGCCATCTTCTCGGCCACGATGACCATGCTCACCAGCATGGGCATGGACCCCAGCGTGCTGGAGCACGTGTACGTGGCCGGCGGCATCGGCAGCGGCATCAACATGAAGAACGCCGTGACCATCGGCATGCTGCCGGACATCGACCTGGACCGCTTCTCCTACATCGGCAACTCGTCCCTGTCCGGGGCCTACGCCATGCTCACCAGCACCCAGAGCCGCCAGAAGGTGGACGAGCTGGCCCGGACCATGACCTACCTGGAGCTGTCCACGGAGCCCGGCTACATGGATTCCTTCGTGGCCGCCTGCTTCCTGCCCCACACCGACGCGAATCTGTTTCCGAGCGTGGGCAACTTCTGATTTGTCGCGGGGCGACGAAAGGGGAGCCCTATCGGCCCTTCGGGCCACTTCTCCACGGGCCTACCGGCCCCATCGACGGGGGTCTGCCGACCCGTTCTCGCTGAAAACTCTCCACTGGAGAGTTTTCCGGGCGCTCGAACCACTGAAAACAGTCCACTGGACTGTTTTCCGGGCGCTCGATGCCACTGCGGTGGGGAAGCTAAAAACCGGCTTTCGCGAGCATTCTAAGCTTCCCCACCGCAGTGGGGAAGTACCCGCGAAGCGGGGGATAGGGCTCCCCCTCTCCCCGATAAATCAGAATTTCCCTGAAAGTATAAACAACAATATGAAAGAAGGTATTCTCATGCTTCGCAAGATGATTTCCCTGTTCGTTGTCCTCGCCCTGCTGGTTCTGCCCGTCGCCCTTGCCGAATCGACCCCCGTGCGCGTGGGCGCGCTGAAGGGGCCCACCGCCATGGGCATGGTGCAGATGATGGAAAACAAGGCCGACGCCTACGACTTCACCCTGGCCGCCGCCCCGGACGAGATCGTGCCGCTGCTGGTGAAGGGCGAGCTGGACATCGCCGCGGTGCCCGCCAACCTGGGCAGCGTGCTGTACAACAACACCCAGGGCGCGGTGAAGGCGCTGGCCATCAACACGCTGGGCGTGCTGTACATCGTGGAGCGGGGCGACACCGTGCATTCCGTGGCCGACCTGAAGGGCCGCACTCTGGTCACCGCCGGCAAGGGCTCCACGCCGGAGTATGCGCTGAACTACATCCTCAGGGGCAACGGGCTTGACCCCGAGGCCGACCTGACTGTCGAGTTCAAGAGCGAGCACGCCGAGTGCCTGGCGGCCATGCTCCAGGACGAGGGCATCGTGGCCATGCTGCCCCAGCCCTTCGCCACCGTAGCCCAGGCCAAGGCCCAGGACATGCGCATCGCGCTGGACCTGACCAAGGAATGGGACGCCCTGCAGGCGAACGCCGAGGCCCCCTCCGCGATGGTCACCGGCATCGCCGTGGCCCGGGCGGCCTTCGTCGAGGAAAACCCCGAGGCCGTGGCGCAGTTCATGGCCGACTACGCCGAGAGCGTGAAGTTCGCCCAGGACGAAGTGGAGGGCGCGGCCAAGCTGATCGGCCAGTTCGACATCTTCGAGGCCGGCCCCGCCCAGAAGGCCCTGCCCTTCTGCAATATCGTGTTCATCGACGGCGAAGCCATGAAGGCGAAGCTGGGCGGCTACCTGGCCGCGCTGATGGAACAGGACCCCGCCGCCGTGGGCGGCGCGCTGCCGGGCGACGACTTCTATTATGTAAAATAGTCTACAAACGTCAAATATTTTCGAACTGTTTTTGTTCAATTTACACTGGACAATGACGGGCGATAATGTTATAATATTATTGACGTGATGTGAATTCAATGCGGGTAAGCCGCTTGAAGAATAACAGACAAGGAGACGATTTCACATGAAGAAGACCCTGGCTATCCTGTTGGCCACCCTGATGCTGATCGGCATGTTCAGCTTCGCTTCCGCCGAGGCCAAGACCTACAAGGTGGGCGTGTCCATCTACCAGTTCACCGACAACTTCATGACCCTGTATCGCAACGAGATCGAGAACTACTTCAAGTCCCTCGAGACCGACGATGTGAAGTATGAGATCACCATGGCCGACGGCAAGAACGACATGGCCGAGCAGACCAACCAGGTCCGCAACTTCATCACCCAGGGTATGGACGTCATCATCCTGAACCTGGTGCAGACCTCCTCCGCGGACGCCGTGATCGACGAGATCGTGGCTGCTGGCATCCCGCTGGTGCTGATCAACCGCGAGCCCATGGGCGACAACGGCGATTACAGCTATGCCGGCATCCTGGACAATCCCCAGGTCTGCTACGTCGGCGCTGACGCCCGTCAGTCCGGCACCTTCCAGGGCGAGATGGTCGCTGAGCTGGAGAACCACGGCGACATCAACGGCGACGGCAAGGTTTCCTACATCATGATCGAGGGCGACCCCGAGAACATCGACGCTCAGTATCGCACCGAGTTCTCCGTGAAGGCCCTGACCGACGCGGGCATCGAGGTTGAGTGCCTGGACGACCAGGTGGGCAACTGGGATCAGACCAAGGGCCAGGAGCTGTGCGCCAACGCGCTGACCAGCTACGGCGACAAGGTCGAGGTCGTGTTCTGCAACAACGACGCCATGGCGCTGGGCGCCGCTACCGCCATCACCACCGCCGGCCGCAAGGTGGGCGAGGACATCTACCTGCTGGGTGTCGACGCTCTGGAAGAGGCCGTGCAGCTGGTCAAGGACGGCGAGATGACCGGCACCGTGCTGAACGACCACATCGGCCAGTCCCACGCGGCGGTTGACGCGGCTGTGAAGCTGCTCAACGGCGAAGAGGTCGAGAACTACTACATCATCGACTACGTGAAGGTCAACAAGGCCTATGTCGACGCCCAGTAATTCGCGCTGAAGCGGATTCCATCGGCATAGCGCATGGAAGGGTGGGTGAGCCAGCTCTGGCTCACCCACTGTTTGAACCCCAAGCGCATTTCGCATTGCACCCCCGCCGCGCGCGGATGCGATGCGAAGTGCGCTACAGCATGACAATGAAAGAACGAAAGGGGGGTATGTCTGTATGTCGGAATACGTATTGGAGATGGGCGGCGTCTGCAAGTCCTTCCCCGGTGTCAAAGCCCTGGACCACGCCCAGCTGAAGCTGCGGCCGGGCAAGGTGCATGCCCTGATGGGCGAAAACGGCGCGGGCAAGTCCACTCTGATGAAATGCATGTTCGGCATTTTCAAGATGGATGAGGGCGAGATCCGCATGGACGGCAAGCCCGTGACCATCACTGACCCGATGGACGCCCTGAACAAGGGCATCGCTATGGTGCACCAGGAGCTGCAGCCCATCCCCGCCCGAACCGTGGGCGAAAACATCTTCCTGGGCCGCTATCCCATGAAGAAGGCCCTGGGCTTCATCCCCATCGTCGACCACAAAAAGATGTACGACGACACCGCGGAGCTGCTGAGAAAGGTGCGCATGACCTTCGACCCCAGGCAGAAGGTCGGCGAGCTGAGCGTCAGCCAGATGCAGTCCGTGGAGATCGCCAAGGCCGTGTCGGCCAACTGCCGGGTGCTGATCCTGGATGAGCCCACCTCGTCGCTGACCAGCAACGAGGTCGAGGCGCTGTTTCGGATCATCGACGACCTGAAGGCCGAAAACGTGGCTGTGGTCTACATCTCCCACAAGATGGACGAGATCCTGCGCATCGCCGACGACGTGACCATCATGCGCGACGGCAAGTACATCGGTACCTGGCTGGCCAGCGAACTGACCACCGACAAGATCATCACCCAGATGGTGGGCCGTGAGCTGACCAACCTGTACCCGCTCCGTACCAACGTGCCGGGCGAGGTGGTATTCGAAGTCAAGGACTTCACTTCGATCAATCCTCGCTCCTTCCGCCATGTGAACTTTCAGCTTCGCAAGGGCGAGATCCTGGGCGTGGGCGGCCTGGTGGGCGCCCAGCGCACCGAGCTGATGGAGGGCCTGTTCGGCATCCGCAGCCACACCACCGGCGAGATACTTTATCAGGGCAAGCCGTTGCCCATTACCCGGCCCAAGGACGCCATCGACCACGGCATTGCCATGCTGACTGAGGACCGCCGCGGCAGCGGTATCATGGGCGTTTTGAGCGTGGCGGACAACATCTCCATCTCCTCGCTGAACAAATACCTGGACCACGGCTTTGCCATCAACGGCAAAAAGGTGGAGCAGCTTGTGCAGGACAACGTTCAGAAGATGAACATCAAGACGCCTTCCTCCAAGACACAGATCAAGTCCCTCTCCGGCGGCAACCAGCAAAAGGTGCTGGTGGGGCGCTGGCTGGCTAACGACCCGGACGTGCTGATCCTGGACGAGCCCACCCGCGGCATCGACGTCGGCGCGAAGTACGAGATCTACTGCATCATCGCGGACCTGGCGAAGGAGGGCAAGAGCATCATCATGATCAGCTCCGAGATGAGCGAGTTGATCGGCATGTCCGATCGGATCATGGTCATGTGCGACGGCCGCGTCACCGGCTTTATCGACGGCAACGAGGCGACCCAGGAGAACATCATGGCCCTGGCCACGCAGTTTGAGTAAACGAGGGGGAACAGTGAAATGAATAAGAATAAACAAAGCACCGGCGCAAAGATAATCGGGCTGATCAAGGGCAACCCCATCGTGCTGCTGCTGGTCATCGCCGCCATCGTGGTCGGCTGCCTGAAGGACAACTTCTTCTCCTGGGCAAACTTTTCCAACCTGATGAGCAACACCGCCATACGCTTCCTGATCGCTCTGGGCGTGTCCGGCTGCCTGATCACCAAGGGCACCGACCTGTCCGCCGGCCGCCAGGTGGGCTTCGCGGCGGTGGTCGCGGGCATACTGTGCCAGAAGGGCGACTACTCCGGCCGCCTGTGGAAGTTCATGCCTGAGATGAACATTGGCATTGTGTTCCTGATCGTGCTGGTGGTTGGCCTGGTCTGGGGCCTGATCAACGGCCTGATCGTCACCAAGCTGCACGTGCCGCCCTTCATCGCCACCCTGGGCACCCAGACGATCATCTACGGCATCTCGCTGGTGATCTCCGACGCCCAGCCCATCGGCGGCTTCCAGAAGATTTACACCACGCTGATCAACGGCCGCATCGGCGATACCCGCAGCTTCCACCTGCCCTATCTGCTGTTTGTAGCGGCGATCTTCGGCGTGCTGTTCTGGTTCATCTACAACAAGACCCGCCACGGCAAGTACATGTACGCCATCGGCGGCAACGAAGTGGCTGCGGAGGTCTCCGGCGTCAACACCACCTTCACCCTGATCCGCATCTATGCCACCGCCGGCGTGATGTACGCCATCGCGGGCTACCTGCTGGCGGCGAAGTCCGGCGGCGCGTCGGCCTCCATGGGCCAGGGCTACGAGCTTGAAGCCATCGCGGGCTGCACCATCGGCGGCGTATCCACCACCGGCGGCATCGGCACCGTGCCGGGCATACTGATCGGCGTGCTGGTGTTCGAGCTGCTGAAGATCATACTGCAGTTCCTGGGCGTCAACCCCTACTACAACTACGTCGTGCAGGGCCTGGTCATCGTGCTGGCCGTGTCCCTGGACATTCGCAAGTACATCGCCAAGAAGTGATGTGCGCTGCGCAGGCGCAATCCCCCAACCGGCTCGCCGGTTGGGGGATTGCTTTCGGAGCGGGCGCATGCGCCGTGACCGAACGGTAAAAAGCTGAGTCAACATGAGAAATAAGATGGGACAGTTTGGAACAATGTCTTGAAAACAGGAAGGAAATATGATATAAAAACCTCACCAACCTATTGAAAAGGATTCGACAAGGGCTGTCAACCTCAGCCCGGCATGGAGGGCAATTCAATGGAACACAGGCTGCATCAGGCGGAAATCTGGCAGGAGCAGGTCGTCATTCCGACCTACGGCATCGGCAAGGCGGACAGGAACCCCATGTTCCTGGAAAAGCGGGTCTACCAGGGCTCTTCGGGCAAGGTTTATCCGCTGCCGGTGGTGGACAAGATTTTGGATGAGAAGAAGGATCAGGCCTACACGGCCGTGTTTCTGGAGAACGACTACATCCGGGTGATGGTGCTGCCCGAGCTGGGCGGGCGCATACAGCGGGCCTACGACAAGACCAACGGCTATGATTTCGTCTATTACAACGAGGTCATCAAGCCCGCGCTGGTGGGCCTGACCGGGCCCTGGATCTCCGGCGGCATCGAGTTCAACTGGCCCCAGCACCACCGGCCCACCACCTTCGGCCCCACCGACTGGCGCATGGTGGAGAACGCCGACGGCAGCGTGGCGGTGGAGCTTTCCGAGGTGGACCAGATGTACGGCACCAAGGGCAAGATGACCTTTACCGTCTATCCGGACCGCGCCTATATCGAGATCAGGGGCCAGCTGTACAACCGCACCAACCTGCCCCAGACCTTCCTGTGGTGGGCGAACCCCGCCGTGGCGGTGAACGACAACACCCAGTCGGTGTTCCCGCCGGATGTGTGCGCGGTGTTCGACCACGGCAAGCGGGACGTCAGCAAGTTCCCCATCGCCACCGGGGTCTACTACAAGCACGACTACGGCGCTGGCGTGGACATCTCCCGCTACAGGAACATACCGGTGCCCACCAGCTACATGTGCGCCCATTCGGACTACAACTTCGTGGGCGGCTACGACTACGGCGTGGGCGCGGGCATACTGCACATCGCCGACCATCATGTCTCGCCGGGCAAGAAGCAGTGGACCTGGGGCTGCGGCGACTTCGGCCAGGCCTGGGACCGCAACCTGACCGACGCCAACGGGCCCTATATCGAGCTGATGACCGGCATGTTCTGCGACAACCAGCCGGACTTCACCTGGCTCAAGCCCTTCGAGGAAAAGACCTTTACCCAGGTGTTCATGCCCTACAAGGCGGCGGGCTACGTGAAGAACGCCAGCACCGAGGCGGTGATCAACCTGGAGACGGGGGCGGGCAAGGCGGACATCACCGTCTACGCTACCGCCGTCTATGAAAACGCCCGCGTGGTGCTGACCGAAGACGGCAAGGTCATATTCGACCGGACCGCCACCGTCAGCCCGGTGGACGTGTTCACCGGCAGCGTGGCCACCGACGCCGATCCCACGGCCCTTTGCCTGGCGGTTTACGACGCCCGTGGCCGCAAGCTGATCGACTATCGGCCCCAGCCCCAGAAGATCGAGCGCATACCGGACCCTGCCGCCCCCGCGAAGCTGCCGGAGGAGATCCTGACCAACGAGGAGCTATACCTGACCGGCCTGCACATCGAGCAGTACCGCCACGCGACCTACCTGCCCGACCCTTACTATCTGGAGGCCCTGAAGCGGGATCCCGGCGACATCCGGGCGAACAACGCCTACGGCACGCTGCTGCTGCGCCGCGGCCTGTTCGAGGAGAGCGAGCCGTATTTCCGCGCGGCCATCGCCCGCATGACCGAGCGCAACCCCAACCCCTATGACAGCGAGGCCTATCTGAACCTGGGCCTGTGCCTTCTGTACCAGGGACGCTGCGACGAGGCCTACGACGCCTTCTACAAGGCCACCTGGACCGCCGCCCAGCAGGAGACCGGCTTCTACTACCTGGCCTGCATCGACTGCAGGCGCGGCGATTATGCCGCCGCGCTGACGCACATCGAGCGCAGCCTGGTGAAGAACTGGCACAACCTGAAGGCGCGGGCGCTGAAGGGCATGATTTTGGACAGCCTGGGCCGGGATGCCGAGGCGGAGGCCTGGTATGCCGAAAACCTGAAGCTGGACGCCTTCGATTACGTCTCCCGCATCGAGAGCGGCGATATCGACGGGGCGCTGGCCATGATGGGCAGCCGTGTCAGCAGCTACATCGAGTGCGCCATCGACTACGCCGAGGCGGGCTATTACGCCGACGCCGTGGCCGTGCTGGAGCGCTGCCCGGTGGAATCGCCGATGGTGTTTTACCACCTGGCCCGCTGCGCCGCGCTGAACGGCGACGAGAAGCTTCAGAGGAAGGCCCTGAAGCAGGCGGCGGCGGCGGACAGCTACTGCTGCTTCCCCAACCGGCTGGAGGACATCGCCGCGCTGGAGGCCGCCCTGGAGGACGACAGCAAGGCGCCCTATTACCTGGGCTGCCTGTGGTACGACAAGCGCCAGTACGACAGGGCCATCGCCTGCTGGGAGCGCTCCGCGGCGCTGGACGACCAGTTCCCCACGGTCTGGCGCAACCTGTCCCTGGCCTATTTCAACAAGCGGGGCGACCGGGAATCCGCCCTCGTGTGCATGGAGCGGGCCTACGACCTGGACCGCAGCGACGCCCGCGTCCTGCTGGAGCTGGATCAGCTCTACCGCAAGCTGGGCCGGGGCATCGCCGAGCGCTTTACCTTCCTGGACGCCCACCGGGACGTGGCCTTCACCCGCGACGACCTGTATGTGGAATACTGCACGCTGCTGAACCTGCAGGGGCGCTATCAGGAGGCGCTGGATTTGATCATGGCCCACAGGTTCCACCCCTGGGAGGGCGGCGAAGGCAAGGTGACCACCCAGTACGCCGTGGCACTGACCCAGCTGGGCCGCATCGCCCTGGAGGGCGGCGACGCCGCAGGCGCGAAGGCGCTGCTGGAGCGCGCGCTGGTGTTCCCCCACAACCTGGGCGAGGGCAAGCTGGAAGGCGCGAAGGACAACAACATCCACTACTACCTGGGCCTGGCCGAGCGCGCCCTGGGCAATGAGGCCGAGGCCGTGCGCCACCTGGAGCTGGCCGCCGCCGGCGACGAGGAACCCGCGGGCATGATGTACTACAACGACCAGCCCGCCGACCTGATCCTCTACCAGGGCCTGGCCAACCGCGCCCTGGGCCGCGAAGCCCGGGCCACCTCCCGCTTCTACAAGCTGATCAGCTACGGCGAAAAGCACTACTACGACCAAGTGAAGATCGATTACTTTGCCGTGTCGCTGCCGGACCTGCAGCTGTTCGACGGGGACCTGACCGTGCGCAACCGCGCCCACTGCGAATACCTGATCGCCCTGGGCAGCTACGGCCTGGGGGATGCCGCGCGGGCCGCCCGCTGCTATGACGCGGTGCTGGATATCGACCGCGCCCACCAGGGAGCAATACTGCACAGGCTGCTGCTGAAGTAATGGGACACGGGGACGGTTCTCTTGTCCCACTTTCCGACCGGAATTATCGCCCGAAATCCTGGGTTGATCGTGGGTAGAGTGGGACGGAAGAACCGTCCCCTTGTCCCAGAGCAGAGCAGAAGATAACTGCGCCCTTTTTGCGTCTTGCGGCTGCGGGACGCTTGGAACTGAATACACTATTCGCGATGGATAACCGCCTGTTTCTGTCGGGGTAAGTATACCTTGACAGGTTTGGCGGCTTTTTGTTGTGCTTTGGCGAAAAAGCGCCCGGCGAAGGGCGCTTTGGAAGGGTTAACCGAGCTTTCGGTCGGGGGCGGTGTCCTCCCTGTGGGGGTGTACCCGCTTGAACTGGCGAAGCTGCTCGTCGGTCATTTCGGGGCAATCCTCGTCGAAAACGATGGGACGATCCTTCAGGGCGTCGAGCCGCTTGATCTGTTCAGGCGTCAGAGGCGTATTGGGTTCCAGATTATAGGTGACGATCATCGTAGATTCTCCTTTCTCTGGGCGTGGCCTTTCTGGCGGAAATAATGCGGGTTCTTTCACGGCGCTCTGTGTACACGACGAAGAGGACTTCTCGAACCATGCCAATGGTATTAAGCGGTCTTCCTCGTCGCTATGCGCGGAATCATACCATTCGATGCGGTTGACATCGTAGAAAACCCGAACGGCGTCACGAAAATCAACGCCATGCTTTTTCAGGTTCAGCGCGGCCTTGTCCGCGTCCCACTCAAATTGCACGGGCAATTCCCCCTCGGTACGCTCTGACAGTATTATAACCGAAGCGCCTCCTCGGTGATGCCGAGCTCCCGCATCACATCGTCCATCGTCGTGGCAGGCGCGGTGTTCGTGGACAGTCGTTCCATGGCCTCGCGGAGCAGCAGGTAATCCTCCTCAATTTCACTGAGGCGCTGGTATTCCGATGGGGAGAGTATGATGGCGGCGGGCTGGTTGTTCTTCAGCACCACGAGCTGGCTTTCGCTGTGGAGCCGGTCAAAGATGCGCGCCGCCTGGCCGCGGTTGAACTGCGTGATGGGTACGAGGCTGTTCAGGACATTGGCTGCATGCGCCATGAGAATCCCCCCTTGCGTTTTCATGCTGCTATTATACCCCGAATCGCAAGAGAATGCAACCCTAAATAGCGATAAATCGTAATGACTATTATACACAGAACGACAGATGCGGACGGTTCTCTTGTTCCACTTTCCGACCGAAATTATCGCCCGAAAACCTGGGTTGATCGTGGGTAGAGTGGGACGGAAGAACCGTCCCCTTGTCCCATGGGCAAATCCGCACTTGCACCCCGATCCACACCTGGGCTAAACTACTATCAGGCGAGGCGATGGTTCTCGCTTGTTTCTTGTCCCTGAAAAGTTCACGAGATTCCCATTGCTTTCGAGCCGGATTTTTGCTATACTTTATTTATAACATTGTACCTTTTCGGATATTAAGTTTTCCGGAATTGTGCCGATACAAGAATGAGGAGCGTAAACTCTGGGAAATGGGAGGCGAGCAGAATGGCTACGTCGAGTATCACGAAGAACTTTGTTATATCAGGTAAGGAACAGGTTGAAGCATTTGCTGATGCTATTGAAGCCGCAGCCAATGACAAGACTCCTGTGCACAAGGTCAGCGCAAGGGTTCTGACCGACTCGAAGGATATAGCAAAGTTCATGCTGAAGAGAAAGAAAGCGAATGAAGCAAGATGACAAATTTACTGTGAGCGGAGAGCCGCTCAGCAATACGGTTCGCAGGAAGCTGTCGAGAGTCAGTACACTGAATGAAGAGGAACACACGTACAGTCTTGCAGCCTATCTGATCGCTCAGCTTGGCAAGAACTATGCGGATGGCGCGAACGAGAGGATCACAGGGGCAGAATTGCTTGCCTTGGCTGTGAACCAGATAGAGTTGCTACAATATCAGGCTGGCGGTATGGTAATCTTCCTTGAAACAAACAACGAAGATAAACTACTCTCGTTCTACGGGAATAACAGGTTTCAGCCTTTTGACAGGAGAAACGCCGAGAGGAAGGACAAGGAGCCGCATGAATTGATTCAGCTTTTAAGACTGCTGTAGAGCAGCACTGTGATGAGGAGTCAAAAAATCATCAGAAATATTACCACAGGAGGGCTTGACAGCCATGCGGAATAGACCTACGCTCCTCAGAGCAGAGCAGAGCAGAGCAGAGCAGAGCAGAGCAGAGCAGAGCAGAGCAGAGCAGAGCAGAGCAGAGCAGAGCAGAGCAGAGCAGAGCAGAGCGATGCCTGTAACGGTGATTTAGAATCGGAGCGCAGGATGGAGGAAATTTGCATTGTCTGATAAAAAAAGCATTGAGAAGAACAGGAATATGCATCCAAAACTGCGAATTTACCTTGATAATTGTTGCTTTAACAGGCCCTATGATGACCAGTCCCAGTTGAGGATATCGCTGGAGACACAGGCAAAATTGCATATTCAAGGCTTGATCTTATCCGATTGTTTTGAACTGGCCTCTTCTTATATGCTTGACTATGAGTGTTCAAGGAATCCTCATGAGATGAGAAGAACGACAATTCGCAGCTTTCTGGACAAAAACACCGTGGTATATCTTGATGAAGCCGATTACAAAGAGCAAGTGGACGAACTGGCAAAGGAGATTACGGCGACTGGCGTAAAATCAGCAGATGCGATTCATACAGCCTGTGCCATATTCGCAAACTGTGACTTTCTACTAACAACGGATGACCGTCTGCTGAAATACAAATCAGAGCGAATTGAAATAATAGATCCGATTGAGTTCATAAAACGCATCGGGGGTGAAAACGATGACTGAGACTGGCGCTTATACCACGAGCATGAATCAGGCCGAGCTTCTTAATGACGGCGTTGACTGGTTGCGGCAGAAATTCGGAGATGTGGGAACGGAGCTGTTTATATCTCTGATTATTCGGGAAAAGTTTGATTATACAAGATGGAGAAGGCAATTCTTCGGTGATAAAACTGTAGCTGAGATCAATGAAGAAGCGGCGAATTATTCCCGTACCCATCCGTTCATACCGCAGAAGCCACAGGTTCCAATTCAAAGAGAAGGCTGAGCGACAGGAGCATTCAAAAAGCCTTTAGAAAAACACCAGAAAGGGCTTGACAGCCATGCGGGATAGAAATACGCTGTTCAGAGCAGAGCAGAGCAGAGCAGAGCAGAGCAGAGCAGAGCAGAGCAGAGCAGAGCAGAGCAGAGCCAGAGCAGAGCAGAGCAGAGCAGAGCAGAGCAGAGCAGAGCAGAGCAGAGCAGAGCAGAGCATGGGCTAACTGCGCCCTTTTTGCGTCCTGCGGGGCGCATGAAACGGAATACAATATTCGTGATGGATAACCGTCGGATTTGACGGGGTTACTATACCCTGTCAGGTTCGGCGGGATAATGAGAAAACCCGTATGGAAAAGGAGGATAACCATGACGGTTCGACAGGAAGCGATACGCATGATTAACAGTATGCCGGATGATACTGTCGGCATTCTTGTGGAATTCCTGAAGCGAACGATGGCAAATGACAGTCGCTTTGATGATGACCGGGTTGAGGGGAAAATGCAAATTCAGCGTCCCGGGAGGAAGCTGGGAATAGCGGATGGAATGTACAGGATACCGGACAGTATAGATGCCTGTAATGATGAAATAGCGAGTATGTTTGGGGTGTCTGAATGAAGCTTTTATTGGATACGCATATTGCGTTATGGGCCATTTCTGATTCGAAGCGATTGAGCGAAGATGTGCGGGCGCTTCTTGAAAACGAAGATAACGAGGTGTATTACAGCATGGCTTCTGTGTGGGAGGTAGCAATCAAAAGAAAAATACATCCGGAACAGATGCCAATGGACGAAGAGGTATTTGTTTCCCTGTGCGAGGAAACCGGGTTTGAACGGCTTGATATAAGGCTGCCCCATATTTTCGCGTTGAAGGGATTGACAAGGCAGGAAGCCGCTCCCCGCCACAATGACCCATTCGACAGGCTGCTGTTGACACAGGCGAAAACGGAAGGCTTTAAACTTGTGACCCATGACAGCCTGATCGCAGGCTACAACGAGCCCTGCGTTATGACGATTTAACAGCAGCGGTTCATAGAAAAAAACAGAGCAGAGCAGAGCAGAGCAGAGCAGAGCAGAGCAGAGCAGAGCAGAGCAGAGCAGAGCATGGGCTAACTGCGCCCTTTTTGCGTCCTGCGGGGCGCTTGAAACTGAATACAACATTCGTGATGGATAACCGTCGGATTCTGACGGGGTAAGTATACCCTGTCAGGTTCGGCGGTTTTTTGTGTTTGATTTGGTGATGCGGCGGCCATAACAGCCGTGAATAAAAGACAAAGGAGATTACAGCTTATGAAAAGAAAGATGAAACGATTATTAGGCATCCTGCTCAGCCTTGTGATGGTGCTGGGACTGATGACGGGGATGAGTCTGACGGCGTATGCCTCAGAAGAGGTAAAATATTATATAGGTGCCTGGGACAATACAGCAGGAAAATGCTTGCTCACCGAGCAGAGTACCAGCACCTATACTGAGTTGACGAGCAGCAGTACGGCATGGGAAGACGGAACAACCTATGTGGTAAAAGGCGCCGTGACAATCGCTGACCGCATTACCGTAAACGGAACAGTCAATTTGATTCTTTGTGATGGCGCCACGTTGACAGCAAGCAGCGGCATCACTGTATCACGTGGGAATACGCTAAACATATACGGGCAGAAGGAAGGGACAGGTACATTATCGGCTACCGCGGTTATGAAAGTGGATGGCCCGGAAGCGTCTCATGGTGCAGCTATCGGAGGCTTTGGCAGCCAGTATTCTTTTGATATCAGCAATACCAAGTCTTGCGGAACAATCAATATCCACGGCGGAACAATCAACGCAAACAAATACAGCAGTTACGGTTGCTATGCTGCAGGAATTGGCGGAGCGGGAAGGTATGATAATGGAGGCATTATTACGGTTTATTATGGCACAGTCAATGCCTATGGAAGTAATGGCTCAGGGATCGGAATTTCTTCAGGCGGTAAAAATGGCGGTACCTTTACTATGTACGGAGGAACGGTAACGGCTGTTGCCGGCGACGTGTATTCAGGTGCCATAAGCGGTGATGAGGGAAATGGGGTAGCTGCATCTATTTACGGTGGTACTCTTACGGCTATCGGAGGAGCTGGATCAGGTAATTATCTTCCGAGCGATGGAATCGGTATCAATTCCGTTTATAGCGATGACGCATCTACTGCGAACCACGGTACACTGACAGCCGGAACCGGTGTGACCATTAAAGGCAGCAGCGATAACAGTACATGGAACACCATGGAAAGCCCCTTTAGCACACGCTACCAGTACATGAAAGCGGAAGGTCCGCAGGCGAAGATAATATCGAACCACACCCACAGTTTCACGTATGACGCCAGCGGCGCGACCATTACGGCGACGTGCACAGCAACAGCAACAGACTGCCCGCTGCCACCAAGCACGGAAGGCGGCAGTGACCACGTCGCAACCCTGACCATCGGTGCGCCTACGCTGACCTATGTCGGTCAGACGGGCGACGGCATCAGCGCCGTTGCGACACTAACGGACCTGAACAACATTCAGGGTGGCGCTACAGTCAGATACTACAAAGCCAACGCAGACGGAACCGCTAAGGACGGCCAAGAGCTGGGCAGCGCTCCCACCGACGCAGGAAAATACTGGGCGGAGATCACGCTGACCAATGCGGATAACAGCAGCTCCGCCACCGCTCATGTGGTGTACAGCATCAAGTATGCGGTCACCTTCAATACCAATGGCGGAAGCGAAGTTCCTCAGCAGCTGGTGGAGGCAGGCGAGAGCGCAACAAGGCCCACTGATCCGACCAAGGAAGGAAATATCTTTGGCGGATGGTTTGCGGATGCTGGCTTTGCAGAGAGCTATGTTTTCGACGAGGTCACGGAGAACACGACTGTGTATGCCAAATGGGGCGAGCACAGGGTGACGTGGACGGTCGGTAGATTCTCAATTCAAGATGTGTTCACGGGCAATGCGCCTGCGGCTGATTCAAACACTACGGTGAATTTGGCCGCGGAAACGCTCAAACCTGACGGCGCGACATTTGAGGGCTGGAAGACCGAAACGGACGTTAGCGGCGATGTGACCTATACCGCGCAGTTCTCCTTCCCGGTGACGCTGAATGTCAATGGCGGAACCATCAATGCCGGCAACGTCGTTTCCTACATCTACGGGACAGGCGCAACCCTTCCCGCCGATGTGACAAGGGCGAAATACGACTTTGGCGGATGGTTTGACAATTCCGGGCTTACGGGGACCGCGGTGACGCAGATCGGCACGACGGAGGTCGGCAGCAAGGAATTCTGGGCAAAATGGACGGAGGTGTACGCTGTACCGGCCACTGTGACAGCCAACAACCGCACCTACGACGGCACGGAGAAACCGCTTGTGACTGTTACCGGCACACCGACCGGCGGCGAGATGCAGTACGCTCTCGGTACCGCAACCGAAGCCACTGAACAATATACCACATCCATCCCTACAGCCACCAACGCGGGAACCTACTATGTGTGGTACAGGGTCGTCGGCGACGAGAACCACAACAGCACCAATGCGCAGAGCGTGGAGGTGACCATCGCAAAGGCAACACCGGGAATTACCGCGCCTACGGCGAAAACTGGACTGATTTACACCGGCTCCGCGCAAGAGTTGGTTAATGCCGGTTCCACCAAGGACGGCACACTGTATTATGCCGTGACCACCGAGAACAAGGCCCCGACGAATGAAAAGCTTTATGCCACATCCGTCCCCGCCGCCACCGACGCCGGCACCTACTATGTGTGGTACAAGGTGAAGGGCGACGAGAACCACAACGATTACGGTCCCTATACCGTGGCTGTGACCATACTGAACGCGAAGGTGGCGCCGAAGGCTCCCACCGGCGAGTCGCTGGTCTACAACGGCAAGCAGCAGTCGCTGGTGAAGGCGGGCAGCGTCGAGGGCGGCATGCTGGTCTATGCCGTCGGCAAGGACGGCAAGACCGCGCCTGCAAAGGCCGATTTCAAGGCGGACATACCCACCCAAAAGGACGCCGGAACCTACTATGTATGGTACAAGGTGGAGGGCGACAGGAACCACAACAGCACCGACCCGGTGGCCCTGGAGGCGAAGATCGCCCGGAAGTCGCTGGTGGTGACCGCTGCGGGCAAGGCCAAGACCTACGGCGAGGCCGACCCCGAGCTGAGCTGGACCCAGGAGGGCCTGGTGGACGGCGACC
>CACWZI010000040.1 GCA_902765305.1 uncultured Eubacteriales bacterium | reverse complement strand
ATAAAAGAAATCCGTCAGGATTTCTACCTTCCCTAACACCTAAAACCTATAACCTAAAACCTAACTACTGATTTGTCGCAGCGCGACAAATCAGTATTTTGCGAACTCAACGCCCGCATTCGTCCGGGTTCATTTCCCGATACAGCACTCGCTTCCGGAATCTCGATGCTCCCCCCCATATCCATACTGCCCCGGCCCGCAACGGGCCGGGGCGGTATGATTGCTTAACCGCGGCGCTTTACGGGATAGCAGATCTCCGTCACAAACTCGTCCGGGTTCTGCGTCTCGTGGGGGCTGACGTGGTAGATGTTGAACATGGCCCCCGAGGGTTCATAGCCGTTGGCCTCGATCCACGCGACCACCGCGGCATAGACCTCCGTGATCAGGGTATAGCTGCCCTTATAGGTGCAGCTGGCGACGGTCACCTCCGGCAGGGTGCGGAACTTCACGTGCGCCGTGTCGGGATAGCTGCCCTTCACGGTCTTCCAGGCCATCACCTCCACGTCCTCCTCCTTGTACTCCCTGTCCAGGAAGGTCACCGCGCAGAGGCAGGGGTCCGCTTCCACGAGGTTCATCCGGCAGGTCTCCTCCATGAGCGTACCCCACACCATGCCCTCGTCCTCGTAGCGGGGAATGGTCATCTGAACGGTGGCGGCGTAGCGCTCGGGAATGGTTCTGATGATTACGTCATAGCGCATGTCTTCTTCCTTTCTCAGCCTTCTGAGGGCTGCGTCCAGAAGCGTCAGCTTGCGCGCCGTGTCCTGAGCCTGGGCTTCCAGTTCCGCCCGACGGTCGGAAAAGAACGATTCAAGCCGCTCACGGTCGTCATAGGCCTCGAGCATCCTGACGATATCGGCAAGGGAGAAGCCCATGTCCTTCAGCGCGGCGATGCGGCCCGCTGTCGGCAGCTGATCCTCCCTGTAATACCGGTAATCCGTTAAGCGATCGATCTCGGCGGGCTTCAATAGTCCAATCTCATCGTAGTGGCGCAGCATCCTGACGCTGACCCTGGACAGCTTTGAAAATTCTCCGATCTTCAGCATGGGGGTACCTCCTGTATCGGATTCCTGTTGAGCTCAGACGTATTGTAATGCCTGCCACAGTGTGAGAGTCAAGGGGTATTTTTACAATCTTGTATTACCATGAACATACTTCGCAGGGGCGCTCTCCGAGCGCCCGCGGGTGAGGCGCAGGCACAGAGGCAGGAGAGCGCCCCTACGACGCGTTCATTCAAGGTGGCATTGCTAATGTACGGGTAATTCGGTATTCCGATCAACGGTGTACATACATGCGCGTCTGCTTCTGCGTGCCGTCCTCATGAACCATGCACAGGAATTCCCAGCCATAGCGCTCATAGAAGCCGACGTGGTCGCTGACGAGGTACAGCGGCGTTATGCCCTTTGCCCGCATATCCTCCACCGCCGCCTTCAATAGGCGCCCCGCGATGCCCCGTCCCCGAAAGGCTTCCTCCGTATAGACGGCGCAGACGTTCGGCGCGAGGTCGGGCCGATCGTGAAAGTCGTTTTCGATGACGCCCAGCCCGCCGACGATTCGCCCACCGTCCAGACACAGGTACCAGCCGTATTCCGTCGCGCCGCTTACGTATTCCGCCATGCACGCCTGATAGGCGGGCTCTGGCACGCCCCACTTCGCGTGAAACCATGCCGCCGCCCGTTCCAGCAGCTCCGGCCTGTCCCGCAGGGACGCGAGGACAAGCCCGCTCCGGTTCCACGCGGCGTCCGCTTTGTCTTCATTACCTGCCTTTGCAGGGCGCGCCCCGCAGGTCTGACATTCCGGGCCACAATGGGCCATATGCTCTTTCATACCGTTATCCTCTCGTATGTTTACGCTATATATATAGATTGGTGAAATGCCGGCTGAACGCCTCCGACTGCGCGAGGGCGCCCTCCGCCTTTTTGATTGCATATTTCCCGCCGTTTTGATATAATCGCAGCGTGATTACCGAACGATCTTCTCAAAGGCGGTGTGCCCATGGAATGCATTCACATGATCGGCTATGACGCCGTACACCCCTCCGATTTTGTCTACGACATGCCTGCGGCGCACGGCCATTACCTGCTTATCCTCACCCATACGCCGCTGCGTTTTTACGACGGCTATGAGGAACGCATCTATCTCGCCCACCACGCGGCGCTGTTCTCCCCCGATTCCCCCATCCATTACGGCGCGTGCGAAGCCACCTACAGCAACGATTGGATGATCTTCGACTCCGACGAGCCCTATGTCGCCCAATTCCCGCTGCAGAACCGCCCGTTTCCCGTCCCGGACGCGGATTACTGTCACAACCTGTTCCAGCTGCTCACCTGGGAGCACATGCAAAGCAGCCACGAAACCGTCTCCGCCCAGCTGTTTGCGCTGCTGTTTCAGAAGCTGGGCGCCGGGCTCGACCTGCCCAGCGACGCGGATTACCGACTGGAGCTGACCGCCCTGCGGCGACAGATCATGAGCCATCCGGGAAGGAACTGGAGCGTCTCTGAAATGGCCGCGCAGCTGCACATCAGCGTCGGCTACCTGCACCTGCTGTACAAGCGGCAGTTCGGCGTATCCTGCATCGACGACGTCATCGAAAGCCGCGTCCGGCAGGCCAAGGATTACCTGTCCCATACCCAGCTGCGCATCCAGGAGATCGCGGCGCTGTGCGGCTACAACAGTGCCGAGCACTTCAGCCGCCAGTTTCGCAGGCAGTGCGGCATGAGCCCGGGGCAGTACCGCAGGGCGGCATCGTCGTCCGGGCCGTAAACCGCCGCTTCACGTCGCCCTGAAGGACTAAGTCGCTGCCTTCGCCTTTCTGCTCCAGGAGAGATAGCGCAGAAGGCAGGCCAGGGCGCTGATGGCCCAGGTCAGCCCTGCCGTCCACCAGATGGCCCATACCCCCACCGAGGGGATCAACAGCAGCCCCATGGGCAGGAAGATCCGGCACAGCATCTCGATGATGCCGTTGATGAAGGAAAACAGGGTATCCCCCACCCCGTTGAGGGTGCCGCGGGTCATGTAGATCGTGCCCAGGAACACATAGAAGCAGCTGGTCAGGCGCAGCGCCCTTCCGCCCAGCGCCACCACTTCCGCGTCGTCGACGAACGCCCTGACGATGTTGGGGCCCAGCAGCTGGATCACGACCAGCATCGCACCGGAAAACACGGCCATCGCCAGCATGGCGTCCCGGAAGCCCTCCCGCACCCGATCCAGCCGCTTCGCACCGTAATTCTGCCCCGCATAGGTGGACAGGGCCATGCCCAGCGAGCCGAAGGGCTGCTGGGTCAGCTGGTCGATGCGGTTCGTCGTCGTGAAGGCCGCCACCGCTGCCGTGCCGAAGCGGTTGACCACCGTCTGAAGCGCCGTGGTGGATATGGCGATCATCGACCACTGCAGCGCCAGGGGCAGGCCCAGCCGAACCGCGTGTCGGATGATGGCCCAATCCACACCCAGCCGACTGCGATCGAGCCTGAAATAGGGATTGGTGCGCAGCGCGAACACCAGGCAGCCCACGCCCGCCAGCAGCTGGCCCAGCATGGTGGCCACCGCCGCGCCGAACACGCCCATGCCCAGGCCGCGCACAAACAACAGGTCCAGCGCCACGTTCAGCAGGCAGGCCACCACCAGGAAATACAGCGGCGTCCGGGAATCCCCCAGCGCGCGCAGCATCGAAGCGGCGTAGTTGTACACCGCGATCAGCGGCACGCTGACGCACATCACGCGCATATAGGTGATGGCGTCCGGCAATATGTCCCCGGGGGTGCCCAGCAGGCGCAGGGCGGTGGGCGTCAAGGCGAAAGCGATGCCGCCCATGGCGATGGACGTGGCGAACATGATGTAGGCTGAATTCACGATGGCCCGGCGCACCCTGTCGTCGTCCCCCGCGCCGAAGTATTGCGCCGTGACGATGCCGCCGCCGCTGCTGATGCCGTTGCACACAGAGAAGAACAGGAAGGATATGGAGCCCGTGGCCCCCACGGCAGCCAGCGCCCCCGCGCCGATGAATTGCCCCACGATGATGGAATCCGCCAGGTTGTACGCCTGCTGGAACAGGTTGCCGATGAGCAGCGGAATGGCAAACAGCGCCAGCAGCTTCATCGGCCTGCCCTGGCTCATGTTCATGGTCCTGGTACGCGCCACGCTTGTTTCCTCCAATGTAAGAAAATGACCCAATCTCATGTACAATATACCGATATCCCCGACAA
Source organism: uncultured Eubacteriales bacterium (assembly GCA_902765305.1). Classification (GTDB taxonomy): domain Bacteria; phylum Bacillota; class Clostridia; order Christensenellales; family Aristaeellaceae; genus UBA2862. The sequence continues at coordinate 18,068 of CACWZI010000040.1, read as the reverse complement.
TTCAATGAGCTTTTCTTGCATTTTATTGATCTATTCTCACATCCTTAGTCACATACCCAAGGCGCCCATGCCCTCCTTCATAGACTTCACGTATTCATAGACATGCTCCGGGGCGTCTTTTCCGTGTTCGGCGATCAGCCGGACGATGGCGCTGCCGACGATGGCCCCGTCGGACAGGTCGGCCATTCGCTTCGCCTGGGCGGGGGTCGAGATGCCGAAGCCCACCGCGCAGGGGATAGAAGTGTTTTCACGAACCAGCCTTACCATCGCGCCGATGTCGGTGGTGATCTCGTTGCGCACGCCGGTGACGCCCATCGACGATACGATGTACAGGAAACCCTCGGCCTCTTTGGCGATCATGGCGACGCGGTTTTCACTCGTGGGGGCGATGAGGCTGATGAAATCCAGCCCCCGCGCCCGGCAGGCCGGGGCGAACTCCTCCTTTTCCTCGAAGGGCACGTCGGGCAGGATCATGCCGTCGACGCCCGCCTCCGCGCATTTGTCACAGAATCGTTCGATGCCATAGGAGTAGACGACGTTTGCATAGGTCATGAACACCATCGGAACCGTCGCGTCTTTTCGCAATTCCCGCGCCAATTCAAAGATTTTGTCCGTGGTCACGCCGCCCTTCAGTGCCCGTTCGTTGGCGGCCTGGATCACCGGGCCCTCGGCGGTGGGGTCTGAAAAGGGAATGCCCAGCTCGATCAGGTCCGCGCCGCCCCTTACCGCTGCCCGCACGCAGGCCGCGGTGGTTTCGGGATCGGGATCGCCGCAGGTGATGAAGGCGATGAACGCCTTGCCGTTATCAAAAGCGCTTGCAATTCTACTCACTGATGTTCTCCCCCCTGTAGCGGGCGATGGCGGCGCAGTCCTTGTCGCCCCGGCCCGATATATTGATGACCATGATCTGATCCTTCCCCATCGACGGGGCCAGCTTCATGGCGTGGGCCACGGCGTGGGCCGACTCGATGGCGGGGATGATGCCCTCCATGCGGGACAGGTACTCGAAGGCGTTCACGGCCTCGTCGTCGGTGACGGGCACGTATTCCGCCCGCCCTGTGTCGTGCAGCCAGGCGTGCTCCGGACCGATGCCGGGGTAGTCCAGCCCCGCCGAGATCGAATACACCGGGGCGATCTGGCCGTAGGCGTCCTGGCAGAAGTAGGATTTCATGCCGTGGAAGATGCCCAGCCTGCCGGTGGCGATGGTGGCGGCGGTCTCGAAGGTGCCCACGCCCCGCCCCGCCGCCTCGCAGCCGATGAGGCGCACGGACTTGTCTTCAATAAAGTGGTAGAACGCGCCGATAGCGTTGCTGCCGCCGCCCACGCAGGCCAGCACCGCGTCGGGCAGCCGACCCTCCCTCTCCATCAGCTGCTGTTTGATCTCCCGGGAGATGACCGCCTGGAAGTCCCGCACGATGGTGGGAAACGGGTGCGGCCCCATGACGCTGCCCAAGCAGTAGTGGGTATCGGAGATGCGGTTGGTCCACTCCCGCATGGCGGCGGACACGGCGTCCTTCAGCGTGCCGGTGCCGGTTTCCACCGGGATGACCTCGGCCCCCAGCAGCCGCATGCGGTACACGTTCAGCGCCTGCCTTACCGTGTCCTCCACGCCCATGTAGACCACGCATTCCATGCCCAGCAGCGCCGCGGCGGTGGCGGTGGCCACGCCGTGCTGGCCCGCGCCGGTCTCGGCGATCAGCCGGGTCTTGCCCATGCGCTTCGCCAGCAGCGCCTGCCCCAGCACGTTGTTGATCTTGTGGGCGCCGGTATGGTTCAGGTCCTCACGCTTTAAATAGATCCTCGCGCCGCCCAGATCGGCGGTCATGCGTTTGGCGAGGTACAACCGGCTGGGACGCCCCGCGTATTCGTTGAACAGCCCCGTCAGCTCCGCCTGAAAGGACGGGTCGGCCTTGGCTTCGTTGTAGGCGGCCTCCAGCTCGATCACGGCGTTCATCAGCGTCTCCGGGATGTACTGCCCGCCGTGGATGCCGAAGCGCCCGTTGGGATTGGTCATGGTCTATCCCTCCTGATCTGTATTTCGCACCGCGTTCACAAACGCGGTCATCTTTACAAAGTCCTTCACCCCGTCCGTCTCGATGCCGCTGGACACGTCCACGGCGAAGGGACGCAGGGCTTCGACGGCCTTCCCCACGTTTTCCGGGTTCAGGCCCCCGGCCAGGAAACAGGGCCGGTCAAAGCCGTTCAGCACCGACCAATCGAAGGCCGCGCCGGTACCGCCCGGGCCGTTGTCCAGCAGGATATGGTCGGCGCTGCTCTGACAGGCCCGGTCCAGGTCGGCGGGTCCGTCCACGCGGAACGCCTTAATCAGCGGCCTGTCCGTCAGCTTCCGCAGGGTCTTGATATATGCCTCATCCTCGCCGCCGTGGAGCTGGGCCATGTCGATGATTCCCCCGTTCATCAGCGCCGCTACGTCCTCCGGGGCTTCGTTCACGAATACCCCCACGGTACAAATCTGCGGGTCGAGCTTTTCGCGAAGCGCTTTGGCGTTCAGCGGCGCGATGTATCGCCTGCTCTTCCGGGCGAACACAAAGCCGATGTAATCCGGCAACAGGGTGTTGACCCATTCGATATCGCAGGGCCGCGTCAGCCCGCACAGCTTGATCCTTGTCATAGCCCACCCCGCAGTTCCGCCAGCCTCGCCCGCCTGTCTTCGGCGCGCATCAGCGCCTCACCCACCAGCACCGCGTCCGCGCCCATGTCCCGGGCGGCCCGCGCGTCGCCTGCGTCCCTGACGCCGCTCTCGGACACGAACAGCACATCACGGGGGATCAGCGCCCGCAGGCGGTGGCTGTTGCCGGTGTCCACAGTGAAATCCTTCAAATTGCGGTTGTTGACGCCCACGATCCGCGCCCCGGCCTTCAGTGCCGCCGCCACCTCCGACGCGTCGTGGGCCTCCACCAGCGCGGACAGGCCCATGGCGTCGCAGACTTGGATATAATCCTTCAGCTGCGCCGCATCCAATATGGCGCAGATCAGCAGCGCCGCCGACGCGCCCAGCAGCTTCGCCTCGAAGAGCATGTATTCGTCCACGGTGAAATCCTTCCTGAGGCAGGGAACGGAAACCTGCCCGGCGATTTCCCGCAGATAATCGTCGCTGCCCTGGAACCACTTCGGCTCCGTCAGCACGGAGATGGCCTCGGCTCCGGCGGCTTCGTAGTCCCGCGCGATATCGAGGTATGGGAAATCCGGCGCGATCAGGCCCTTGGACGGCGACGCCCGCTTGCATTCGCAGATGAAGGCCAGCTCCGGTCCCGACAACGCCTTCTCAAACGGGAAAGCCCCCTTCGGCAGCGCCAGCGCCTGCCGCTCGATTTCCGCAAGCGGCTTCAGGGCCTTCGCCACCGCCACCCGCTGGCGGGCGTGATCCGCCAGTTGATCCAGTATATTCATGCCTCAGTCCTCCGGTCGGTTGCTGACCTCGATGACCTTTTCGAGGGTCGCCATGGCCCTGCCGCTGTCGATCAGCTCGGCGGCCAGCTTCACGCCCCCGGCAAGGCTGTCCGCCCTGCCGTTCAGGTAAAGCCCCGCCCCGGCGTTCAGCAGCACCGCGTTGCGCCTGTGGCCCTTCTCCCCAGAGAGGATGGCCCGGGTGATCGCGGCGTTTTCCGCCGGTGTGCCGCCCAGCAGGTCGGATTTTTCACAACGCGCCATGCCGAAATCCTCGGGGGCGACGGTATACGTCTTGAACCAGCCGTCCTTGAACTCGCAGATGAGCGTCGGCGCGGAGAGGCTGATCTCGTCCAGCTTGTCCGTGCCGTACACCACCATGCCCCGCTGCACGCCCAGGTTGATGAGCACCTGGGAAAGCGGCTGGACCAGATAGTCGTCATACACGCCCAGCAGCATGGTCGTGGGCGAGGCGGGATTGGTCAGCGGCCCGAGGATGTTGAACACCGTTCGGAAGCCCAGCTCCCTGCGAATCGCGCCGACGTACTTCATCGAGGTATGATATTTCTGGGCGAAGAAGAAGCACATGCCCGCCTCGTTGAGCATCTCAACGCAGCGCTTCGGGCTCTGCTGAATGTTGATGCCCAGCGCCTCCTGGCAGTCCGCCGTGCCGCACAGTGACGAGGCCGCCCGGTTGCCGTGCTTGGCCACCTTCACGCCGCCCGCGGCGCACACCAGCGCGGCCGAGGTGGAGATGTTGAAGCTGTGGGCGTTGTCGCCGCCGGTGCCCACGATCTCGAATACCGCCATGCCGGGGTCCACCCGCGTGGCGTGGTCCCGCATGGCGGCGGCGCAGCCGGCGATCTCATCGGTGGTCTCGGCCCGGGCGCTCTTGGTGGACAGCGCCGCCAGGAACGCTGCGTTCTGGGTGGGGGACGTCTCGCCGGACATGATCTCGTTCATCACGGCATAGGCCTCGTCGTAGGTCAAATCTTCCTTGTTGACGATCTTCACAATGGCTTCCTTGATCATAGTGCTGCCTCCTTATTCAATGGCCTGTTGCTGAATGGATACCCCATGCAGTGGGATCTCCATAAATGAAACACACTTCAATTCTGTACGCTTCAACAAAAAAACGCCCCTGACAGTTTCCTGTCAAGGACGAATAAATCCATTATCCGCGGTGCCACCTTGAATTCACGGGATCGCCCCGTGCGCTTTGCGGGATACCGGCATATCCCCGGCAACTGACGTATGCCCCACGTCGCATGATACTCTGCCTCCCCGGCATTTCCCTGCGCCCTCAGCGGTCCATTTGACGGTTTGTTTCCTACCCGATTCTCAGCATCGCGGGCTCTCTGTTGCGCAACGGTCCCGGCCTTGGCCGTGACCGGCAGCGCCAGGCTGGAATCCGAAGGATTCGCCCGGACTGGTCGCGCTTGCGCCTGGCGCACAGGCGCGACTGCGATAAAGGCATCGCCGCCGTTATCTCCGCTTCAACGGTTTACTGTATTAAATTGGCGAAATTATAGCATGAAGCATCGGAGATGTCAAGTGTTTTGCCGCGTGACAAAAAAGTTAACAGGCCGGGTACCTGAGCGCCTTTTATGAAGCGTCACTTTCCACGGTCATTCCCGATTTTCCACTGGATTATAGGCTCAATTTATGGTATAACTATGAGTGGAAGCGTTGAAGGTATCCCCCAAAGTAAAACGCTGAACCGTTGATGTGGAGGAGGATTGGATGACAGCAAGAGAAACGCGAAGGGTCTTTACAATACCCAATATGCTGACCACGCTGAGGATACTGCTCGTCCCTGCATTTATCTGGGCTTATTTGCGCAGGCCCGGCGGCCTTCCAGTCCTCATCCTCGCAATTTCCGCCCTCACGGATCTTCTGGACGGAAAGATCGCCCGCCGGTTTAACCAGGTCAGTGATCTGGGTAAATTGCTGGATCCGATCGCGGATAAGCTGACGCAAGGGGCCATGCTGGGCTGTCTGCTCACGCGGTTCCCCCATTTCTGGATTCCCTTTGGACTCATGATCGTGCGGGAGGCGTTCGTGGGCATCACCAGCCTGCTGGCTATAAAGAAGTCGGGGCATGTGGAAGGCGCGGAGATGCACGGGAAGGTGGCAACGGTATTGCTGTACGGCATGGCGCTTTCCCATCTGCTGTTTTACAATATGCCCGGGTCATTGTCCGACGCGCTGATCGCCGTGACCACCGTTGCAATGGGGATATCCTTTGCCCTGTACGCGAAGAAAAATCTGGGGATCATGCGTCAGGCTCAGGATAGCTAAACGAATACAGGCGATTGCTTTTTATTACAGAAGGTCCTTCGCTTCACCCAGGATGGCACGCCGTCATTTCACCCTAAAGGGCTAACTACGTGTCGCTGCCATCCCGGGCGGAGCGAAGGACTTTATCTCTATTTATAACTGTTCTGTTCCGTCTATTTCACCTTGACCTTTGCCCTGGCGGTCTTGCCGTTGGCGGTCGTGACGGTAATCGTCACCGTGCCCTTCTTCCGGCCGTTGACCACGCCCTTGGCGCTGACCGTGGCGATGGCCGGGTCGGAGCTTTTCCAGGTGAGGGTCGTCGATGCCCCGGAGGGCTCCAGCTTGATCGCGCCGGCCAGCTTCAGCTTTTTGCCCTTCTTCACGCTGTAGGCGGACTTTTTAAAGCTGACCTTTGTCGGCTCGCCAATCACTTTGACCTTCACGCTGGCGCAGACGCCGTTGTTGGCCATCACGTAGATCGTGCAGCTGCCAACGCCCCTGGCCCTGATCTTGCCCGCAGCGTTGACCGTGGCCACGTTGCGGTCGCTGCTGTAGTAGCGCAGCTGCTTTTCGTGGGCCAGCACCTCCCTTCCGGACTTCACGCCCTTCACGCTGGCCTTGATCTTCTTCGTCGCGCCGACCTTCATCTTCACGCTGGACTTGTCGACCTTTACGGATTTGGCGTTGCAGTACCTGCTGTTGTAGCCGCCGGTGATGGCGTGGAGCATGGGGCTGGCCTTTCCGATATAGGACTTAACACCAGCGACTCGCTTCCACGCCCGGACATAGGCCTTGTAAGCCACGCCCCTATCCAGGTGGTTTATGCGGTAGCTAAATGCAGTTCGTCCTTCTAAGCGCCCGATGTCCCCACCGCGGACCGCCGTCCTGTACCGGGGCGTGCTGCCACACTTCGCGTAGAAAATATCGTATCCGTTCGCGCCGTCGACCTTCGTCCATGTGAGCGTCAGCGCGGTGCCGCTGCTGCCTGAGGGCGTCAATTTCGCCATCAGCGCATTATCCGGCTTCACCGGTCCGGTCGTCGGTGCCGGCTTTACAGTGGGCTTCGGCGTGGTCGTCGGCTTCGGGGTCGCCGTGGGCTTCGGCGCTACCGTGGGCTTCGGCGTCGGCTTCGGGGTCGCCGTGGGCTTCGGCGCTGCCGTGGGCTTCGGCGTCCTCGTCGGCTTCGGGGTTGCCGTGGGCTTCGGCGCTGCCGTGGGCTTCGGCGTCCTTGTCGGCTTCGGGGTTGCCGTGGGCTTCGGCGCTGCCGTGGGCTTCGGCGTCGGCTTCGGCGTCTTTGTCGGCTTCGGGGTTACCGTTGGCTTCGGGATTGCTGTCGGGTTTGGCGTCTTCGTCGGCTTCACTGTCGGCTTCGGCGTCTTCGTCGGCGCTGGCGTCACCGTGGGCTTTGGCGGTGCCGTCGGACTTGGCGTCTTCGTCGGCTTCACTGTCGGCTTCGGCGTTGTCGTCGGCTTCGGCGTCGTTGTTGGCTCAACTGTCGGCTTCGGCGTTGCCGTCGGACTCGGCGTCGCTGTTGGCTCAGCTGTCGGCTTCGGCGTTGTTGTCGGCTTCGGCGTCGCTGTTGGCTTCACTGTCGGCTTCGGTGTCTTTGTCGGTGCCGGCGTTGCCGTGGGCTGTGGCGTTGTCGTCGGGCTCGGCGTTTTCGTCGGCTTCACTGTCGGCTTCGGCGTATCCGTCGGAGCCGGCGTCGCCGTGGGCTTCACCGTCGGCTTCGGCACGATCGTCAACCGGCCCGCTTTGTAGTTAATGGCATAGTTGCCCGTCACATCGTTGCCCTCGGCATCGACGATCTTCGCGTCGCTGGCGGTGATGGCGGCGGTTGCAGCTGTATTGCCGTCATAGTCGTCCGCGGTGATCGTCACAGCGCTGAGCCCGTGCCCCTTTACCTGGCCGCTCAGCGCCGCCTGAGCGACATCGGTTTTGATCGGATCGCCCGCCTGCACGGTCTGGTCCTTTGCCCGGACGGTAACGGTTCGGGGCTCGATGACCAGCAGTGCCTGGTTAAAGGCCAGATCGTAGTTCTCCGTGGCCGCGAGCGTGCCCTGGGTTATGGCGTAGTTGCCGACGGTTTCGCCCGCGTTCCGCGCCAGGCTGCCGGTCAGCTCGTCGCCGTCCACCAGCCCGTCCTGGCTGTAGGTCAGTTTGGGATCGGCTTCGCCGTAGGTCTTGCGCTTAGCGTCAGCGGTCACGGTCAGCGGCTTCCTGGCGATATTCACCTCGATGCTGAACGGACCGGCGGGTTTGTGGTTGGGATCGGGCACCACCTTGTACCATGCGTAATAGGTTCCGGCTGCCGTGCCGGTGGGAAGGTCGGTCTTATACGCGCCGTCATCGGGCGCATCATGGGTGGTCGTGGCGGCATAGTAGAGCGTGCCGCCTTCAACGGTGCCCGCCTGGAGCAATTTCTGGGGCTGGCCGCTGTAGACCAGGGACCCATGCGCCGGAGGTTCTGGCTTGACCTCCGTCTTCAGTATGGTCACGGCCAGGCACGCCGGGTCGATACCCGTATGATTGGCGTCGCCCACGGTCCTGTACCATGCGTAGTAGGTCTTCGCTTCAGTCCCCAAGGGAATGGATTCGCTCCATCCGGAATCATCGGGGGCGGTCTTGTCGTCCGCGCCAAGGGCATACTGCAACGTTCCGCCGTCGGCCTCGCCCGCCTTAAGCAGCGCCTGCTTCGAGCCATTGTAAACCAGATCCGTCATTGACTGAGGCTCGGTCACCTTCGGAACAGCTTTGGTGATCTTCAGCGTTCCCGCCACAGGCTTGATCGCGTAATTCCGCGTCACGTCTTCATCGCCGCGCATGACCCTGTAGCCTGCCGCCACCGGATTGTTTCCCTCCCGGGTATCGGCCACGTCCTTTACGCGACCCGTGGCGTTGGCGACGAGCGCATCACCGGCGCCCAGTGTGCCCTCTGTCACGTTCACCGTACTGTCGCTGTGATCGTTTCCGTCATAGGGCCATTCCTGACTTGCAGCGGTGATGGTCATGGGCTTCGCCGTGATTGATAATTTACCATTCTCCACGCTCACCGCGTAGTTCGGATTCGTTCCCGCCGTCACCGTGATGGTATAGTCGCCCACACCCTGGCCCACTTCGCGCGCCAGCGTGTAGTCGATCGTTTCGCCCTTCACCGCGCCGGTCACCGTAGCGGTGAGATCCGGGTCGGTGGTCGAGTCGTTGTCGTAGACCTTCGTCTGGTCGTCGGCCTTGACGGTCACCGGCCTCGCTGTGATCGAGAATGTACCCTCCTCAACGCTCACCGTGTAGTTCGGATTCGTTCCCGCCGTCACTGTGATGGCGTAGTCCCCCACATCCTGGCCCGCTTCGCGCGCCAGCGTGTAGTCGAGCGTTTCCCCCTTCACCGCGCCGGTCACCGTAGCGGTGAGATCCGGGTCGGTGGTCGGGTCGTTGTCGTAGACCTTCGTCCGGTCGTCGGCCTTGACGGTCACTGACCTTGGCGTCACCTCCAGTGTACCGTTGACATAGATGACGTCATAGTTGGCGGTGACGTCCTTATCCCCGTTGACAACCTTCGCCGCGCTGGGAACGTTATTGCTCTTGCCGACTGTCGTCTGGCTGCCTGTGACGGTCACGGATTCAATGCTGTCGCCCGCCTCCAGCGCCGAATAGGTATAGCCCTCGCTCGTCAGCGCCTCGCCGTCGTACACCTTCCTTGCGTTCAGTGCGGTGATGGTCAGGGTCTTGAGCCAGCTGGCGAGGAGGTGTGTATCGTCCTCGATGATCTCCTGCTCCGGGTCAAATGCCTTTCCATCCTTCTCCCAGCCCTTCAGGCCATGTCCATCCCGGGTGGGTATCGGCGGGGTCACCTTCGCGCCACAGTACACGGTCTGCTGCCGCTTCGAAGCGCCGTCATCAAAGAAGCCCCCGTTGGCATCGTATTCGACCGTGTAGGGCGTACTCAGGACAAACTGGATGCCCTTGGCATACTTCGTACCCGTGCCAAAGCGGTCGTCATTGCTGGCAAAGTTTTCCGTCGCGGCATATTTGGTTGCGTCATCATTCAGGTAAACGACGATATAGACGGGGCTGTCGTGGGTAGGCTCAACCTTTGTGCGTATGCCGAGCCGCGCATCGGCATTGAGCGTATCGGTAAGCGTAATGACCGCCCTGTTCAGGAAGACATCATCGTCTTTCTGGCCGACATGCGTGAGGTTTCCGGTGACGTTCACCAACCCGCTGAGGTTGAATGTCCCACGGTCATCATACACACCGCCGCCCAGCTGCGCGGTATTCCCGGTGATTTTGCCGCCGGTCAATGCGAGGGTGCCTTTATTCTCAATGTACACGCCGCCGCCCTGCTGCCGCGTCTTGTTCCCGGTGACTTCACCGCCGGTCAGGGTGAATGTGCCAGTGCTGACCAATACGCCGCCGCCGTTTGAAAGGCTATTGCCGCCGGTGATTTTACCGCTCCCTGCGCTGCTGTCCACGATGGTCAGGTCGCCCAACACAAGGATGACTTCGCCATCTTCGACAGCCTCAGACAGCCCCCTGTCGACGGTGCAGCCGTCCAGGTCGAGGGTCAACGTGCGCCCGGTCTTCACCACAAGGGCTTTTTCACCCTGCTGGGCCGTGACGCAGTCGTAGGCGTCGGCAAAGTCGCTGACCTTTACGGTGTCTCCGGGGGTGTAGCTGATGGCGTTTTGCAGGGCCTGCCATGGGGTGGTACCCGCGATCAGGCTCGCCTCGCCGCTCCCATCCTCGGCATAGCCGACGTAATAGCCCACGTGATTGCTCGCGAAGAACGCAAGGGGCGACACGCCTTTGTGGTCATCAACGTATTTATCAGTAAACTTGCCGGGGTTCTCCATCCACACGCCGACCTTCGTGCCGTCCCCAAACGTGCCGTCCTCCAGCGTGCCGGCGACGGTAAAGGTCTTGCCGTCCGGCAGGTACAGGTCGCTGTCCGCGCCTCCGGCGACAGTGCCGTTGGACGCGCGGGCGCCGCCCATCTGGTTTTCGGTGATCACAGGCCTGCCGGAGAGGCTGATCGCGCCAGCGCCGCCTTTCTCGTTCAGGTAAACGCCGCCGCCCCTCTCCCGGGACCAGTTGCCGGAAATCTCGCCGCCCGACATGTCGAAGGTGCCGTCCACATAGACGCCGCCGCCGTATTTGTAGTTGGCGCTGTTGCAATCGGCGCTGTTTTCGCTGATAAACCCGCCGGATAGGGCAAACCTGGAATTATGGATATCCACGCCGCCGCCCCGGCTCGCGGTATTCCCGGTGATCAGGCCGCCGCTCATGTCGGCCTTGCCGGAGTCTGTGACGCACACACCGCCGCCGCGAACGGATGTATTCCCCGTGATGGTACCGTCGGTCATGATGAAATCCGAATCTGACTCGACGCTGACGCCGCCGCCACAGGCTTCGCCTGTCTCTCCATTGACAGAGGCATTGTTCTCGATGGTACCGCCTGACATCACAAAGGTAGAGTCACTGACACACACGCCGCCGCCGGAAGCCATGCTCTTATTGTCTGTGACGCTGCCGCCCTTCAGCTCGAGATGGCTTCCCGAAACCACAAGCACGCCACCGCCGCTCAGGAGGGTATTCCCGCCGGTGACTTTGCCGCCCGTGCCGCTGTCCATGACGGTCAGATCGCCGCCATCAACATGGATGACTTCTCCCCAATCGTACCCACTTGTCCCTCTCAGGTTCCTGTCGATGGTGCAGCCATTCAGGTCGAGGGTCACTTGTTTCTCAACCTGCAGCGCGTCTTGGGTTTCATCAGATCCGAGCTGCTTTTTCTGGGCGACGACCTTTCTATCCGCTCCGGCATAGAGGCTGACGTCGACGGGTTCCCCATCCGCCGCGTCGATGGCTTCCTGCAGGAACTGCCACTCGCTCTTCAGCGCGGCCTCTTTACCGCTTGGGTCGTAGACCACGGAATAATCCCCGATATCACTGACAAAGAATTTGTCCGGCGCGGTATTGGGGTTGTTCTGGGCATAGCCCGCGGTGAACACGCCCGGCTTCTCCATCGTCACGCCGACCTGCGCGCCCTCATCCAGCGCCCCCGTTACCGTGACGGCCTTGTCCGGGGCCAGGCAGACGTTGCTCGCCCGGCCCGTCGCAGCCTCTGTGTTGCCGGTGATCACCGGCTTGACGGAGATGCTGAGGGTGCCGTCATCCAGATAGACGCCGCCTCGCCCGGCCTTGTTTCCCCGGATCTCGCCGCCGGTCATGCCAAAACTGCCGGACTGTGAAACGTATACGCCGCTTCCCAAAGAGCCGGTATTGTCATCTATACTGCCGCCGGACATCCCGAATACGGCGCCTTCGCCCGAGACGCATACGCCGCCGCCGTAGCTGCCATTGGCACCGCTGCCATTCCCGGTTATGCTTCCGCCCTTCAAGTCAAATTGGCCATGCACGATCACGCCGCTGCCCGCTTCGCTGTTCTTGCCGCCCGTGATCTTTCCGACGGGCGGCTCAGCGCTGTCTTCAACGGTCAGGTGGCCCCGCACAAGGATGACCTCGCCATTCTCGGCAGCGCTGGCCAGCCCCCTGTCGACGGTGCAGCCATCCAGGTCAACGGTCACCGTGCGCCCGCTCTGCACCTCAAGCGCATTTTCGTTCTTCTGAGCCGTGACGTGCCCCTCGGCGTCGGCATAGTCGCCGACCTTTACGGTTCCGGGCGCATAGCTGATGGCGTTTTGCAGGGCCTGCCACGGGGTGGCGCCCCTCACCAGGCTCGCCTCACCGCTGCCGTCCTCGGCATAGCCGACGCTGTAGTCCGCTTGTTCGCTCTCAAAGAACGTGCGGGGAAGCCTGCCGGCGCTGTGGGTCTTGTAGCCGGTGGTAAACTTGCCGGGGATTTCCATGCGCACGCCGATCTTCGCCTCGTCGTCAAGCGCGCCAGTGACGGAAAGGTTCATGTTTTGCGCAATATACAGATCGTCCTTTTCGCCTCCGGCAACGGAGCCGTCCTCCGCGCGGGTACCGCCCGAATAATTATCGGTAATCACCGGCTTGCCGGAGATACTGATCGGGCTATACCCATAAGCCAGGTAGAGGCCGCCGCCCTGCTCCTTCGCCCAGTTTTCACAAATCGTGCCGCCAGTCAATGTCAATGCGCCCTCGACAGCCACGCCGCCGCCCTGATTGGCCACATTCTTGCTGATTTCGCCGCCAGAAATGTTCAGCGTGCCACCCTCGGCATACACAGCGCCGCCCTTCCGCACCACAGAGTTTTCAGTGATCGTACCGCCGTTCATGGTAAAGCGACTGCCCGTCTTGACGTAAACCCCGCCGCTGTGCAGCGATGTATTCCTGCTGATCGTGCCGCCGTTCAGGGTAAACGAGCCGCCGGAATAATCAAGGTATACCCCGCCGCTGTCGTTTTCGCTGATTTTTCCATCCTCCATGGTAAACTGGGCGCTTAGTTCAAGGCAGACGCCGCCGCCATACTTATCGCCGCCCTGCCCCGAGTGGTTCTTTTCGATACTGCCGCCGAGCATCTGAAAAGAAGCGTTGTTACCACGGAGATAGACGCCGGTGCCCTTACCCGAGGAAGACCAGTTTTCTGTTATGCTGCCATTCTCAAGGACAAAGTGGCCGCTCGAGTTGACGCACACGCCGCCGCCGCCGTACATTTGATCGTATGCTCTATTAAGGGTAATGCGCCCTCCCTTCAGGGTAAATGAACCGCCTTGTTCCACGAGCACGCCGCCGCCATGCCCGCTGTTGTTGCCGCCGGTGATTTGGCCGTTCCCGGCGCTGCTGCTGTCCGTGACGGTCAGGCTGCCGCCGTTGACATGGATGACTTCGCCGGCATCACGCTTGCCCTTCCCGGCCAGACCCCTGTCGACGGTGCAGCCGTTCAGGTCAAGGGTCACCGTGCGCCCGGATCTCACCTCGAGGGCCGTATCGCTGTCCAGCGCCGTGACGGTTCCGCCGGCGCCGGCAATATCCCTGACATTTACAACGGGCTTGCTGCCCGGCTCATTGTCGATGGCGTATTGAAGGGCCTGCCACAGGCCGCCGCTCAACAGGCACGCATTGTACATGGTGTCCTCGGAATAGCCGACGTAATAGCCTGCATCATCACTCTCGAAGAATCTGTAGGGCGGGGTGCCGGCGTTCCATGTGTTATAACGCGTGGTAAATGTACCGGGAGCTTCCATGCGCACGCCGATCCTCGCCTTGGCATCAAGCCTGCCCGTGAGGTTGACGGTCATGCCGTCCCTCAGGTACAGGTTGCTCTTCTCGCCCCCGGTAACATTGCCGTCGGAATAGTGGTAACCTCCCCGCTGATTTCCGGTAATCACTGAATCGTTGCGAATGCCGATTGGATACTCGCCCTTCAGGCTATTGGCATATAGGCCGCCGCCCCCCTCCTTCGACCAGTTGGCGGTAATCTCTCCACCCGACATATCGAACGTTCCATCATCGATAAATACGCCGCCGCCATACTTGTAAAGTGCATCATCACATTTAGCCGCATTGCCGTTGATTTTTCCGTCAACCAGTACAAAGTCGGAGCTTACGATATTAACGCCGCCGCCCTGACTGGCGGTATTGTTGATGATCTCGCCGCCGTACATCCTGAATGTGGATGCCTGCCACACACTGACGCCACCGCCGCCCTTGCTTGCCTTGTTATTCTCGATGGTACCCCCATCCATCATAAAGCGGGCTCCCCATTTGGGCTCACCTTGTACATGCACGCCGGCGCCGTTGGTAGCATTATTTAACGTCACGTTGCCACCATAAAGGTTGAAAAATCCGCTTCTGGCAACGTAGACACCGCCGCCGGTCTGGCCATCATTTTCGTAGATACTGCCTCCGTTCATCTCGAAGGTACCATAACCCGCCACATATACGCCGCCACCCATCGTGGCTTCATTGCTTTCGATCGTTCCGCTTTCCAGGTTGAAATTGCCCCCGTGGGCTACATATATGGCGCCGCCCTCGTTGGTTCTGCCGCCCATGATCTTGCCGGTATTTGTGCTGTCTTTTAAGGTCAGTTTACCCTCAACCCTGAAAATGCTGCAATTCTCCACAGAATAGGAGACCTTGCGAAAGCCCATGTTGATCGTGCAGCCCTCCAGGTCGAGTGTCACCGTGCGATCGCTTTTGACCGTCAGCGAACCATCGTCAAACGGACTGGAAGAAGGCGTGCTTCGCTTGGCTGTTATATGCTTGTCTTCCCCTGCGTAATAGCTGGCCTGAATGGTCAGGTCCGTCGGCGTCCAATCGAGGGCGCCTTGCAGCGCCTTCCACTCGGTAGCCTCCATGGCCTCTTTTCCGTCCTCGCTCCAGCTGACGGCATACCCGTCGCCCCTTTCGGTCGTAAAAAATGTGTACGGGGGCACGTCCTTGTGATGCTCGGTGTAATTCTTGGTGAACACGCCCATGCTTTCAAGGTTGACGGCTATGGGATGCTCGTGCTTCATCTCGCCCGAGACGGTGATGACATTTCCATCGCACAGGTACACCTCGCCAAAAATGGCAGGGGCGCCGGAGAGCTTGAATTTCGGTAGCGCGTGCTTACGATTCGCCTGCGCGTTATCGGGCACATTCCCCGCTTCATTGGTGATGTCGTCCAGCCCGGAGTTGTACACCTGGCTGCCATGGCCCTGGTAGCATTTGTTCGAGCGGATGGTGCCGCCTGAGAGCGTAAAGGTCGTATCGGTGTAGTTGTAAATACCGCCACCGTCTGTTTCGGCCGTGTTAATCTCAACGAAGCCGCCCGACATGATAAACGTGCTATCGTACAGGCCGCCGCCGTTTTTCACACCACCGCCGCGCGCATCGGCGAAGTTGTAACTGATCGTGCCACCCTTCAGTTCGAAATCGCCGTCGTTGAACACGCCGCCGCCGTCACCCTTCCCGCCGTCCACCTCACAGGCGATATTGTGATCAATGCGTCCACCCTTCATAATAAATGTGCCTTCTGCCTGGACGTACACGCCGCCGCCCATCGGAGCGGTGTTGCGGGTAATACTGCCGCCCTCCATCGTGAATTCGCAGCCATCGTTCACGGTCACGCCGCCGCCCTCGCCGTTGAGCGGGTTGCCGCCGGTGATCTTGCCGGTCTGTTCCGCGCTGCTGTCCTTCAGGACAAATGAAGTGCCATTCACCAGCGCAAACACCTTGGCGCCTTCAACGGCGGTACTGCCTGCCCTGCGGTCGATGGTATGGCCGTTCAGGTCAAGGCTGAGGCTTGGAATCGCGAATCCATCCACCCGCAGCGGCGAGGGGTCGCCCGGATACTTTCCGTCCGCGCTGGGACCCCGCCAGAGCACGTCGGTATCGAGGGTGATCTCATCCAGTTCACCGTCTTTGATCAGATGGTACAGTTTGCCCCATTCCGAGACGTAACAGGCCCTGATGCTCACCTCCGCAAGGGCTTCGGGCATGGTAAAGGTATATCTGTATTCGTCTTGCGCATCCTGGACAGGATCAACGGTCCTCTGGTAGCCCTCTTTGTCATTATACTCGACCACAAGGCTGTACTTTTGGTAGATGTAGTCGTCGTCCTTGCGGGGAACCACCCTCAGCACCACCTGATTGCCGGTCTTGACCATGCCGCGGGGATTTTCAATGGTAATATCGGCGTTCTCCACATCGCCCACCTTAACCTGATTGACGTTAGGCTCAGGGGTTAGGGTCGCGCCGGAAAGCCAGCTGATTTGCCTGTCGGCAGCGGATTCGGTATATTTACCGGCCACGAAGTATCCCGTCTGGGTACCATCGCTGGCGAAGCCCTTTTCCAGCGTCACTTCGCCGCCATAGCTGTCGGACGCGACGCGCATGTCGGTATCGCCGTTTGCATAGGTCAGCTTGACAGATGCGACGAGGCCATCACGTCCCGGCCCGATGCCGACGGCCTCCGGGCCCTTCGTCGCCTTGACTCTGCCGCCTTCGATGGTTATCGTGCCGCCCTTGCCCCAATAACCACCACCGATGCCTGCCCCGGATACGGTGCCCGTAGCCTCCACACTGCCGCCGCTGATGGTGATCGTTCCGCCTTCACCCCTATAACCGCCGCCGATGCCTGCCGCGCTCTGACCGCCCGTGGCCGTCACCGTGCCGCCGCTGATGGTAATCGTTCCGCCACCAGTCCTATCGCCGCCGCCGATGCCTGCCCCGCGAACGCCGCCCGTGCACTCCACTGTGCCGCCGTTGATGGTGATGTTGCCGCCATTGCCCTCACTGCCGCCGCCGATGCCTGCCCCGTGATCGCCGCCCGTGGACTTCACTCTGCCACCGTTGATGGTGATGTTGCCGCCTTTGCCGCCGCTGCCGCCGCCGATGCCCGCGGAATATTTGCCACCCGTGGCATCGATCCGACCGCCGTTGATGATGACGATGCCGCCATTGCCGAGGTAATCATTGCCGCTGCCGATGCCTGCGCCACCGTTAAAACCAATGGAATCACCCATATAGCCTCTGGCGTAGACGATGCCGCTGTTGATTACGATCGTTCCGGGTGCATTCTCACTGTCGCCGCCGATACCCGCGCAATCGCTTTCGCATGTGAATTCGTCGCCTTTGTTCCTACCGCTGTAGAGCTCGCCTGCGTTATAGGAGGACGACTGGCCCCAGATGGTCAGCTCGGTGCCCTGGTTCACCGTAATGCCCTTCTCGACGAACAGTTCCACTCCGTCCACCAGGATCAGGTTCACATGGCCCTTGACCGTGACGCGCCCTTCCATTTTGGTCTTCTTGTTCGCCACGAGCCACTGGCCGTCCTTCCATTCCGTCTTATCGGGCTCGAGCGCAATGCAATTATCATGCGTGTACGTCTTGCCGTCGGCATCGATGTAGTTGACGGTCTGCGTAGCCCCCAGGGTCCCGGTCGTCCCGGAGCCGGACGCGGCTTCAGCCCCCGCGGCCGCCGGCAGCGCCAGCAGCGACGCAAGCAGTATGAACAACAGAATTTTGAAATAGCGCTTCATGGCTTTTACCTTTCTTTCAGAACGGTACTTTTGGGGTTTGGCAGGGCCTGTCGAAGCGGGGAAATACTGATTTTGTTGGGAGATGCGCCAGCTCAGAGCCTTCCCCAGGCAGCGAAGCTGCCGGTTCATGGTGTGCGCAGGCATGCCCTTGGGCGGAAGGTGGATTGCCGCTAAGCGGCAAGGCGGATGAGGCCGTTATCCTGGAAGGAAGTGCGCAAGCCATCGTTACCGCGGGGGGATCGACCTCATCCGACCCGCTACGCGGGCCACCTTCCCCTGAAGGACAATGTCATCAATTTAGCGGAGCGGTACCCAAAAGCCTTCCCCTTGAGGGCAATGTCATCAACTTAAGCGGTGCGGTCTCCAAAAGCCTTCCCCTTGAGGGGAAGGTGGGCCGCCGCTTGCGGCGGGTCGGAAGAGGTGTCCACGCTG
>CACWZI010000039.1 GCA_902765305.1 uncultured Eubacteriales bacterium | reverse complement strand
ATCGTGAATCCCAACGACCAGCGCCTGATGGAGACCGTCAAGACCTGCGACATCATCAAGAACAACAACCTGTACGCCGACTCCTACCTGGAGATCTGACGAGGCAAGTCTGATCAGCGGCCGTTCCGAAAAAGCGGAGTGGCCGCTGATTTTTCGCTAATTAACTTAAATATATCAATGTTGCAACGGGTTTGCCGCTACCGAAAAAGACTGTATATGATAAAATAACATTGAATAATTTTGTACTTATGAAGCTCAGGTGAGCGCCGGTGCATGGTTGGCCTGCATGCAAAACAAGGGGAGGATTTGGTTGTGTGGAATCTGGGCAACAAGGAACAGAACGTTGCGCTCATAGAAGGGGATCGCAAGGTCACATACGCAGAGCTGGAGGCTCTGTGTCGCAGGATCGTCGCGCCGCTGGTCGGCAGGTCGCTGGTATTCTGCCTTTGCACCAACACTGTGGCATCTGTCGCGGGCTACCTCGCGCTTACTGAATACGGCCATGTTCCGTTGCTGCTGGATGCCAGGATCAGCCGTGATTTGCTCGGCCAGCTGATCGAGGCCTACCGCCCTGCGTGGATCTGGGCGCCTTCGGACGCGGGAGAGAAGCTGCCCGATTGTAGTAACGCCCTTGAGCTGGAGGGTTATACGCTTTCGTCCATGGCGGTGGACGCGCCTTATGCCATGAACGACGCGCTTTGCCTGCTGATTTCAACCTCGGGTTCCACGGGCAGTCCCAAGCTGGTGCGCCAGAGCTATGAAAACCTGCGTTCGAATACCGAAGCCATCATAGAGTACCTGGGCATTACGCCGGCAGAACGGGCAATTACGTCCCTGCCGATGAATTACGTCTACGGCCTGTCCGTCCTCAATACCCACATCTATGCCGGTGCGACGCTGGTGCTGACGAACCTCAATCCTTACGCAAAGAAGTTTTGGGACCTGGTGAACAGCGAGGGCGTCACCTCCTTTGCGGGTGTGCCCTTCACCTATGAGGCCATTGACAAGCTGCGCATACTCAAGCGGGATATGCCGTCGCTGAAGACGATGACCCAGGCCGGCGGCAAGCTGTCACCGGAGCTGCACAAAAAGCTGGCCACCTGGGCCATGGAATGCGGCAAGCGGTTTGTGATCATGTACGGCGCCTCTGAAGCGACCGCCCGCATGGGCTATCTGCCGCCTGAGCGCTCCCTTGAGAAGCAGGGAAGCATGGGCATTCCGATACCGGGCGGAAGGTTCGAGCTGATCGGCGCGGACGGCGAGGTCATCGACGGGCCGGACCAGGTGGGCGAGATGGTGTACTATGGCCCCAATGTCACCCTGGGCTATGCGTTGACGGGCGCTGACCTGAGCAAACCGGATGAAAACAAGGGCCGCCTGGTGACGGGCGACATGGCCAGGCGGGATGCGGACGGCTTCTATTACATCGTTGGCAGGAAAAAACGCTTTTTGAAGATACTGGGCAAGCGCATCAACCTGGACGACGTGGAACGCCTGCTGAAGCAGCACTTTGACACCGGCGATATCGCCTGCGGCGGCAAGGATGACGAGCTGTGGATCTACGTGACGGATCCGGCGATCGAAGAGGAAGCGGTGGAATATGTGTTCAATGAGATGGACATCAATCGCAAGCTGCAGAAGGCGGGGACCATTCCCGCCATACCGAGGAATACTTCCCAGAAGGTGCTTTACAGTCAGCTTCCGCCACTGTAATCGGAAAGAACAAGGGTACAGATATGGCATTGATCAAATCCGTTGCCGATGACGCCGTCGTCAAAAATACGACCCTGGGCAAGCGCTCCACCATCGACCACGACTGCGTTGTTTTGAATTCCACCATCGGCAGCTATGTGGACATTGAGAAGCGCAACCTGATCCGAAGTGCCGTCATCGGGGACATGACCTATACTGGCGCGGACGTGGGCATCATGTGGGCTGAGATCGGAAAATACTGCTGCATTGCCCGGAAGGTGGAAATCGGCGGCAACGAACACAACTATCGCGCGGCGTCGATGATGCCTTCCTATCGCTTGCTCAATAAGCTGGGGGGCAAGCTCTCCATGCACCAGGACGAGGAAATCGTCCGCGTCGGTAACGACGTCTGGATCGGCGTCGGCGCGCTGATTCCCCGCAAGAGCGGTCTGGTGATCGGCGACGGCGCTGTCATCGGCAGCGGCGCTGTGGTGACAAAAAGCGTTCCACCCTATGCCATCGTCGCGGGCGTGCCGGCCAGGGTCATGCGCTACCGCTTTGAAGCGTCGGTCATCGAGAAGCTGCTGCGCCTGAAGTGGTGGGACTGGGAGCGGGAGAAGATCCTTGAATACTGGCCGCTGCTCTCATCTGACCTGACCGAAGAAGCTGTTGACGCGCTGCTTGCGACGGAATAGAAGACGCAGGCGACGCTTGAACAAAAGATATTTGTGGATATTGTCTTCATCTTATGACGGGCCGGCGCACACCATGACCGGTGGAGCCAAGGCCAAACCCCAACAGGATGGGAGGAGAGAACATGGACGAGCTGTTGAGCATTCTTAAGGGTATCTGCCCCAAGGTGGATTTTGTCAATGAAAAGAAGCTGATCGACGATGGCATACTGGATTCTTTTGATATCATTTCCATCGTCAATGAGCTGAATGAGCATTACGATATCGAAATCGATGTGGACGACCTCGAACCGGATAACTTCAATACCGTTGAAGCGATGCTGGAGCTGATCGAAAAGCTGCGCAACGAGTAACGGAACAAGAGGGCATTATCCATGAATATCGTTTCTCTGTTTTACCTGGCGTTTGTGGTCGCTGTGGCGCTGGTATATTTCATCGCGCCGCGCCGCATACGCTGGGGAATACTGCTGGGAGCCAGCCTTGTCATCTACCTGTATTGCGGCAGGAGGATGATTGTTTGGCTGCTTCTGACCTCATTGAGCATATACGTCGGCGGCCTGTTGATCGATCGTCGCCAGAAGCGTTATCTCGGGCAGCTTGAAGCCGGTGGTGAACTCGATAAAAACAGCAAACGGGCACTGAAAAAAAAGAACGAGCGTGACAAGCGGTGCTATGCCGCGCTGGTTGCTGCGGTCAATATCGCGATTTGGGTCACATTCAAGTTTGCAGACGTATTTATAGAAACGCTCAACCGTTGCTTTTCTGCTGACCTGAGCTTTGTTCACATGGCGTTGCCCTTGGGTATATCCTTTTATACCCTTCAGGCGATCAGCTATGTGATCGACCTCACCAGGGGCAAGTGCGAGGTTCAAACCAATTATTTTAAGCTGCTGCTGTGGCTGTGCTTTTTTCCACAGATCCTTCAGGGGCCGATTTGTCGCTACAGGGAAACGGCGCACCAGCTCTATGAGCCCCATGATTTCGACTATCGAAGGGTGAAGTTCGGCATGCAGCGCATGCTCTGGGGCTTCTTCAAAAAGCTCGTGATCGCTGACAGGGTGGTCAGCGTATCCGATAAGGTTTTTGGGTATTCGGCGAAATACCAGGGCGTGATCTTCATCATTGGCGCGCTGGCCTATACCATACAGATCTATGCTGACTTCTCCGGCGGCATGGACATCATCAGCGGCACCGCTGAAATCCTGGGCATAACCATGCCTCTCAATTTTGAGCGGCCCTATTTTTCCAGGAGCATTGCGGAGTACTGGCGCAGATGGCACATCACTCTGGGTACCTGGTTCAGGGATTATGTATTCTATCCGCTGTCCATATCCAGGGCCTCCCAGGTGCTGAGCAAGCACTGCCGCAAACTCTTCGGCCCTGGCATCGGGAAGATGATTCCCACCTATCTGGCCATGGTGCTGGTGTGGCTGCTCAACGGCATATGGCACGGGGCAGGGGCACAGTTTGTCGTCTTTGGCATGTACCAGGGCATATTGATCGTGCTGGGCATGCAGCTTGAGCCCGTATTCCAGTGGATCATCGACAGATTCAGGATTCGAACGGACTGCTTCAGCTGGCGGCTATGGCAGCGCGTTCGCACGCTGGCGCTGATCATGGGCGGACGCATCATATTCAAGGCAAAGGGATTGTCCGAAGCGGGGCGTATTTTCAGAAGCATATTTACAACCCACAACTGGTGGGCTCTGACGGATGGCACCATCTTCAAGCTGGGCTTGGACGCCTGGGAGCTGTTTGTGCTTTTTGTGGCGGTGCTTGTACTGCTGACAGTCAGCATATTGCAGGAAAAGGGCGTACACATTCGCGAGACGATCGAAAGGCAGAACCTCCTGTTCAGATGGGGCCTTGTCATTGGGGCAGTCGTGGCTGTGGTGTTGTTCGGCGTCTACGGCATAAATCTCGACCTGACCGGATTTGTCTATGCCGGCTTCTGATTTTTAAACGGTCTGCTGGAGGTTGATTCATCAATAATGAGTATAAAAATCAAGAGAGCGGCGGGCGCCATCGTATTCTTTATGCTGCTGTTTGCCACACTGGCATGGGTCCAGGAGGTGGTCACGCCGGATTTCGACTGGCCGGAGCACAACCGGCGCTCCCTCAAGAGCATAAGAAGCGCCTTCAACGAGCCAAAGGGCAGTATTGACGCCGTCTTTTTCGGCACGAGCCAGACCTTTTGCTCGATTTCCCCGATGACGATGTACGACATCGCCGGCGTTCGCGCCTACAACCTGGCGAGCACCAACCAGCGCATCCCTGTGGCGTACCACCTGCTCAGTGCCATTCTGCACGACCAATCCCCCAAGCTGGTGGTGGTCGATGCCAGCGGCTTCTTCTATACCGAAAAGGAGATGCAGAGCGCCGCCAAGTACGAGGAAATGGTCAACAGCCTTCCCTGGAGCAGAATTCGGGAAAAATGGACGCTGATGACCGAGATCGCGAAGCTGCAGGACAGGGAGAACGATTGGAAATACATCCTGAGCTCTGTTATCTCCCTGCTCAGGTATCACACAAACTACCGACTGACCCAGCGGGATAATGTGGAGATGTACCTGAAGGATCTCTACCAGCGCAAAGGATACGTGGCAACCTTTGACACTGTGCCCGTGGAAAAGGAGAACTACAAAATCGTCAAGGCCATGCTCGATCCGAACGATGACTATGCCAGTGACGACGACCGGAAGGAAAAGCTCACGGACAGCATTGCGGCCAACGAACCTTACCTGTTGAATATGCAGCAGTTGTGCCGTGAACACGGTGCACAGCTGGTCTTTATGAAGGTGCCTGTCTGCACGACGACCGAGCACAGGGGCTATTGGAGCTTCAACAAGCACGAGATGACCGAAGCGCTGGCGGAGAAGATGGGCGTGAAGTTCTTCGATATGTGTTACGAGGACATCGGCCTGGACTGGTTCAGGGATTCCAGCGACAGCGGTGAGCATGTCAATTACCGCGGCACGAAGAAGATCACCGCCAGGGTGCTGAAGTGGCTCCAGGAGGAGTTCGGCCTGTCTTCAGAACACAATGAAACGTGGGACAGGCAGTGGTCGTATCAAAGCCAGGTGTTTGCCGAGGAGATGGAATACCTGAACCTCGAATTGGAGTACGATCTTGTGAAGTATCTCGAGCGCGTGCGGGAGGGCGATTATGTGCTCTTCACCATCGTGTCAAACGGCCTGGGTAAGTATTGGAGCGACGAGGCCCAACAGGCGTTTGAGGAAACCACTGGAACAAAGTTCGACCTGAGGGAAAAGAAGAACGCGGCTTATGTGAGCGTTTCGAGCCAGGGCCGGATCATTGAAGAGCGCAATGGCAAAAATGCCTGTTCAATCAAGGTTGACCTTGAGAACGGGCTGAATTGCAAATTGAGCAGCAAGAAGACCAAATCCAGGTCTGCAGGTTCGATCGTCATCGATGGAAAACGCTACGATTCCCCGGGCCAGGGCGTACATTTCGTGGTTTATGACAACAAACTGGGCTGCATCGTCGACAGCGTCTGCTTCAATACCGCGTCCAAAGCAGTGACGGCACAACAGAATACGGAATACAAGGAAGACATGCGCCTGAAAATCATCGAATACGTCCACGGCCAGATGAAGGGCATCTGAGGCATTCGGCGCTGAATAGGGCCTGATTCACTGTTATTTCTACGGAGGTTTATCGCTTTGCCGAAGAGAAGGAACCTTGTAAACGCCTTACAGGGCTTTGCCTGCCTTGCGATACTGTGGTTCATCATGTTTGGCGACCCCACCCGTCTGCCGACGCAGTGGCTGACTGCAATTCCAGGGGGGTTTTTGACCTCCGCGCCGGCATTCCTGATCAGCATGACGCTGCTTTACTTCATTGAAGGCATGCAGGCGGCGGATACGGGGGATAAAGCGCCGGCTTCGCCGGTCAAACGAGCGCTGGAATACTATGTATCCTATTGGAAGGTCTGCGCGCCACTGGTGCTGATCGGAGGCCTGTTTTTCTGCGAGATATCGGAATCTCCGATCTATTGCCCGATGTTCAGGAACCTGGGCTTCCTGAATGTCAGCAGGGCGATACTTGCCCTGTCCAACAACATCCACGAGGGCACCTGGCTGATTTCATCGATCGCCATTTGTGCCTTTTGCGCGGCGCTGTTCCCGATCGCAAAGCGGAAGAAGGGGACGGGGTTGGCACTGTCGGTGCTCGCCGGGGGAATCGCTTTTCAGGCTTTTCTGTACCTGAAGGTGCTGCCCTTTATGTACAACGCGCGGGTGTACCGGATCGCCGCGGTCCTGGGACCGTTGGCCTATATGCTGGGTTTTTTGCTGTTCCAGGGCGAGGGCGCCGTGAAGCAGCGCTTCGGGCGGCTGTCCGATGGCCTGCCAGACAACGGGACGATTGCCACCCTTTCCAGGCCGTTCAGGTTCATCGGTCGCAAATGGACGACTTATTGGATGGCGCAGTTCTACGTGGCGATGTACTATTACCACGTGGCCGCGTCGGTATACGCCGGCACGGGCAGCGCCTTCTGGAGTTACCTGAGCTTCCTTCTGATGACGGGCCTGCTGCTCTACGCTCTGGACTGGGGCTACCGCCGTCTGGAGGCGGCGCTTCGCCGCAGCTGGCGCAGCATTCCCGCGATTTTGCTCACACTGGCCGTGCCCTTCCTGTTGCGACTGGAACTGGAGACGTCCATGGACGCCTACGCCCAGTTTTCCTACCTCGCCGCACAGCAGTGGCCGATCAGGGCGATGGTCAATGTGCTGGCGATATTTTGCCTGATACTGGTACTCCGCGCTTTGATCGGGCATTGGCTGCCGGCAGGACTGACGGTGACCGTGCTGATGACGCTGCTGGCCATCGCCAACCACTACACGATGAAGTACCACGGGGCGCTGCTGACGGTGGAGGACATCCACAATGTGGGCACCGTCACGGGAGTGATCAGCAGCTACGACCTGTCTGTGGACGCCATTGCGGGGCGCATATTGCTGCTGGAGGCGGCTGCCGCGGCCTGCTGCATACTGGCCTGGCTGTGCGCAAGGCCCCTGCGCGATTTGTATACCCGCAGACAGCGCCTGGTCAATCGGCTGGCATGCCTGCTGGCGGCGGTGGTCAGCCTGTATTTCAGCTACTTTTCGGCGGTCCCGATCATCGAACGGCAGGACAACATCTGGAGCTGGGGCAGCCTTTACGCGAAGATCGGGTACCTGTCCGGTACGGTGGAATCGACGCTGGCCAATATGGAGTTTTCGGTGTATAAGCCCGACGGCTATTCGGATGAGCGCATTGCCGAACTCGCCGAAGCGGCGCGCAGTCAGGATAGGGACACTGTCCCGGCGGGCAGCGATGCTTATCCGGACATCGTGATGATCCTCAACGAGACCTGGTACGATCTCGACCGATACATCGATACCGGCGCGGACGTCGATTATCTGAAGCACTACCGGGCGTTGGACAACGCGATCAAGGGCTATGCGGAGGTCCCACTCACCGGCGGAGGCACCAACGGCACGGAGTACGAGATGCTGACGGGCAATTCCATGACGCTGATCAACGCCTACGCCCCCTTCAACCGCCTGAACTTTGCCGACACGGTCACCCTGCCGCGGTACCTGAAGCAGCTCGGCTATTCCACCGTCGCCGCCCATCCCCATGAATCCCAGAACTATCACCGGGGCATGAGCTGGTCGCAGATGGGCATCGACCGGAGCTACTTTATACAGGATTTTACGGATCTGGAGTATTATGCCGATCGCAATAAGGATCACGAGATCACGGACACGTCGGCACTGAAAAACCTGATTCGCTTCATGGATGACATGCCGCAGGACAGCCCGCGCTTCGCCTTCCTTGCTACCATGCAAAACCATGGAGACTGGACCGTCAACAGCCCTGAGCAGGCGTTGGTTCATAGCCATCCCGCCACGGCGGACCAGTCGCTGGTGGACAAGATCAACGAATACCTGTCCTGCCTGACGTATACGGACGCGATGATCGAGTACATGCAGCAGTATTATACCCAGCTGTATGAACAGACGGGCAGGCGGGTCGTCGTATGCATGGTGGGGGATCATTCACCCAGCTTCCTGCCCGCGCTGGAAGACCTGTGCAAATGGCAGGACCGGGCGCTGGCCGAGCGCAAGGGCAAGCAGACGCCCTTCTACATCTGGGCAAACTATCCCCTGGATCTGGAGGACGAGGTCCTTCCCCGGACGGAGAGCATGGATCTGTGCTGCCTGATGCCCGCCATGCTGCGCGCTGCCGGGGTGCCACTTTCCTGGTATTACAGGTACATCCTCGATATGAACCGGGATATCGCGGTATACACCAACGTCGGTTCGGAAACGGTCGAGGAATCCCGACGAATCGCCTTTTATGACCGCGGGGGCCTTCTGCATTACGTGGATGAGGACGCGCCACTGGCGCACACGGTCAGCGATTATTTTTGCATGGAATACAACCTCAACGGCGAGGGCACGCGACTGGAACCGGCGCTGTTCGCACCGGGAGGATCAGTGAAGACCGGGTTATCCGCTGATCCCTGAGGAAATGACCGCTTGAAAGTGGAGGTTCTGCGGATTGAATCATAGATGCAGAGGCTTGGCCTTATGCCTGGTGGGCGTGGCATTGCTTGTGGCCCTGTTGGTTTTGGGACCGGGTCAGGGCGAAGGCGACAACGGCGAGGGCGTTACTCCGGTGAGGCTTTCCATGGAATCCGGCTTCTACGACGACTCGTTTTATCTGGAGATGGTCTGTGACAGGGGGGAGATTCGCTATACGCTGGATTCCACCGAGCCGGACGAACATTCCCTGCTGTACACCGGGCCCATATTGATCGAAGATGCCAGCAGCAATCCGAATGTCTACAGTATGATCGAGGATGTCTGCATTGAATTAAGGTCGGACATACTGGAAGTCGCCGGTCGCGAGCCCAAGTACGGTTTTACGACGCCGAAACAGCCCGTGGACAAGGCTTCGGTCGTTCGAGCCGTCTGTATTGACGCTTTCGGAAACCGCAGCGACGTCGTCAATGGCATCTACTTTGTCGGCTTTGGCAAAAAGGAAGCCTATGACGGCATGAACATCGTCGCCATCACCACAAACCCCGACAACCTGTTCGATTTCGACAAGGGCATCTACGTCCTGGGCAAGACCTTCGACGATACCCTCGTGGAAGGCGCGGGCGTGCCGCCGGCGATTGCAAACTTTGGCAACTGGGCGGGCAATTACAAGAACAAGGGCAGCCAATGGGAGCGGGAGGCGCACATCTGTTTTTTCGATACCGAACGAAACCTGACGCTGTCCGGCGATTTCGGTATACGCATACAGGGGGGCGCCAGCCGGTACATGCTGCCCAAGAGCCTGAATATCTACGCACGGAAGCGCTATGGCAGCGAATCCATACCGGCGCTGCCCCTGTTTGGCGAGGATTGGCAGCTGCACAGCCTGAACCTGAACGCGGGGGGCCAGGGCGTGGAGACGAAGATTCACGATTTGCTGGTCAATACCCTTGTGGCGGATTGCGATGTGCTGACGCGGGAATACGAGCCCTATGCGCTCTTCCTGGACGGTGAATACTGGGGCGTCTACTGGTTGACCCCCCGGTTCAAGGAGGATTACTTCGCCGGCAAGTATGGCTTCGAGGACGTGATCGTGACCAAGGTCGATCACATCGAGGTTGGCGACGATTCGGATTTCAAGGCCTACAAGGATATGCTGTACACGATTGCAGACAACGATTTGAGCGATGAGGCGAACTATGCCCGTGTGTGCGAGATCGTCGATATGGAAAGCTGGATCGATTATTATGCGATAGAGCTGTACATCTGCAACACGGACTGGCCGGGTAACAATCGTTCCCTGTGGCGCGTTCGCAATGGTTCGGACCAACCGGACGCGGACGGAAAGTGGCGATGGGCGCTGTTTGACGTCAACCTGTCCATGGACACTGCGCGTGCGGACAACGATTTCATCAATCGCACCACCAAGCGGGATCCAATCCTGGCGAGCCTTTACGACAACGGGACCTTCAGGAAGGCACTCAAAGAGAAAATGGTCGAGCTTGCAAGGAACAATTTCTACCCAGAGCGGGTAAACGCTTTTGTGGACGAATACGAAGGGCGTATGCGCCATGTTATGGGCAACGAATACATCCGATTCATGAATGGCAGGACGGAAGAGGACTTTGTGGAAGCCTGTGAGAAGATCAAGGACTTTTTCCGGTTGAGGTATGATTATGTCATTGAAAATTACGGCAGGAAAAAGCGATAAGACGGTGCTGGCCGCGGACAAGTACCGACACGAGCTCAAGTACATCTGCAGCGACCTGGAGCTGCGGATCATCGAGCAGAAGCTCAAAGCGGTGATGAAGCCCGATCCCCATGCCGACAAGAACGGCGAATACCTGATACGCAGCGTCTATTTTGACGACTACCAGAGAAGCCGCTTCTTTGAAAACGAGGATGGCGTGGATCCCAGGGAAAAGTTCCGCATCCGCGCCTACAACTTGTCCGATGCGCGCATCTCGTTGGAAAAGAAGATCAAGAGCCACGGCATGACGGGAAAGCGGAACTGCCTGATCGACCGGGAGACATGCATGAGGATGCTGGCGGGCGAATCCATATCGGACTGCCTCGGGCAGCATCCGCTGCTCGACGAGTGGATCGTGCAGCGGGAAACCGCGGGACTGCGTCCGGTGATGCTGGGGGAATATGTTCGCAAGCCCTACATCTATCCAGCAGGCAACGTCAGGATCACCTTCGACCGGTATATCTCTGCTTCTTACCGGGTCCGGGACATCTTTGAAGCCAGGACGTCCAGAATTGCGGTGCTGCCCACAGGCTATCACGTACTGGAGGTCAAGTACGACGACTTCCTTCCGGATGTGATCTACCAGTTGATCGACAACGGCCACATGCGTCAGACCACCTTCTCGAAATTCTATCTGGGCTGCAGGGCCATTGGGGGAAAGATCAATGCGCTTGGGTGAAATCTACAGGAAGGGACAGTCGGCTGAATGAGGAGCAACGGGGCAAAGCGGGTTTTTCTCGCGCTTCTGGTGGCATGCTTTGCGCTGCTTTTTGCCCTGCTTGCCAGTCGGTCCGTCGATGGCGAGATGGCCGTTGAGCGGGAATATCCCAGGAAGAACATGGCGCTCTCGCTGAGCCTGGAGGAGGATGGCGTCATCCGCATCGACGGGGAGGGCAAGCTGTATGCCAACGACCTGAAGGCGATGCTGAAGATGGCAGGCATCCATACCGCTGAAGTCAGGGATGTCATCGTGGGGGACGGCATTGCGGAAATCGGTTATAAGGCCTTTTATCACATAAAAACCCTGGAGACGCTGAAGCTGGGCAGCAGCGTGGTCCGGGTCGCGCCGGGGGCGCTGAATTATTGCGCGTCCCTGAAGTGGCTGTATTTGCCCTCAGCAGCCAGGGAGATCGGGGCGGGCTTTCTGCACGCGTGCGAGCAGTGCCGCGTGGTGACCGACGCCCGGTCCGAAGACCTGCCACCCCTGGAAAACGTGGAGCCGGAAAGCATTATCGCCGAGGTGGATTCCTTTGAGGGACTGCGCTCGGCGATGGACGCCGATGCCGCCCTGCCGGACGTGCTGGCGCGCTGGTGGCCATGACTGTGATTGGTTGATCGGATGACAGAAATACGGGACGGGAGGCGCCAATGTTGAGACTTCAGTGGAAGACTTTGGCGAGCTGCTGCCTGGGCATTGCGGCCCTGGCGGGCATGCTGGCATTCGCCCTGAACCGGGGCGATGAACAGGGCATGCTTACTGAGGTTGCCTTCTCACGGCCCTCCGGCTTTTACGACGACGCCTTCCGGCTGGAGCTGACAGGTGACGGGAACCCGATCTACTATACGCTGGACAGCAGCGACCCCGACGCCCGGTCGACGCCCTATACCGGGCCGATCCTCATAGAGGACGCCAGCCCCAAGGAAAACGTGTACAGCGCCATCACCGAAACTTCGGTGTTCTACGACAAGGCGCTGCTGGAGCAAAACGGCGTCAAGCAGTACCTGAAATACCGGGTGCCCAAAAAGCCCGTGGACAAGGCGACCGTGGTGCGGGCCGTGAGCGTCGACGCCTCCGGCCATTGCAGCCCGGTGTCCACGGCAGTCTATTTCGTGGGCTATGGGGAAAGGTCCGGCTATGCCGGCATGAACGTCATGTCCATCGTCACGGATCCTTCGAATCTGTTTGATGACGAGAAGGGCATCTATGTGCTCGGTGATCGATTCAAGGAATCGCTGAAGGACGGCGTCGTCCAGTATGAGGGCGAGGCTGGCGTATTCTCCTGGCCGGCCAATTACAAGCAGCGGGGCAGGGAGTGGGAGCGCGAAGCGGTCGTTCACTGCTTTGACGCCGGGGGCAACGCAGTCTTTTCCGGCCCCTGCGGCATTCGGATCCAGGGCAGGGCGACCCGCTATCAGATGCCGAAGAATCTGAACATCTACGCCCGCAAACAATACGGCTGCGAAGCCTTTGAAACAGGCGGCCTGTTCGGCAAGGCATACAGGCTGAACCGCCTGAACCTGTACAATGGCGCCAACGATCTGATGCTCAGGGATTACATGCTCCATGAGATGATCACCGACGCGGATGTGGCCAACCCGGAATACTGCCCGTGCGTGCTCTTTCTGGACGGGGAATACTGGGGCGTCTATTGGCTCTGCACGCGATTTAAGGCCGATTACCTGAACCAGGAATATGGCGTAAGAAGGGACAATATCATATCGGTCAAGGTGGGAAACATTGAGATCGGGGAAGAC
The DNA here is from genome assembly GCA_902765305.1 of uncultured Eubacteriales bacterium. GTDB lineage: Bacteria > Bacillota > Clostridia > Christensenellales > Aristaeellaceae > UBA2862. The sequence continues at coordinate 26,980 of CACWZI010000039.1, read as the reverse complement.
GAGGACCTGAAGCTCTACGAGGACATGGTTGCGTATATCGCGGACAGCGATATGCGTTCCCCGGAGGCCTATGCCCGTGCCGGTGAGCTGATCGATCTGCAATCGTGTATCGACTACTACGCCTTCGAGGTCTATATCGCCAGCACCGACTGGCCCACCAACAATATTGCCCTTTGGCGAAGCCGGCGCAAGGCGAGCGACGTCTTTTCCGACGGACGGTGGCGCTGGATGCTGTTTGACCTGGACCACACCTCGCGCGTTGAGAATGCCAAGGTGGATACGGCACGGCGCGCCTGCAACCTGGACGCGCTGTTCGCCAGCCTGATGCAGAACGACGATTTTTACAGACGGTTCACCGAAAAGCTGGTGCAGCTGGCAGAGGAGACCTTCGCGCCTGAACGCACGGACGCCTTTGTAGACGCCTACGAATCCGATATGGCGGCTGCCATCGAAAAGAAGTATCAGCGCTTTTACGGAAAGTACGACATGGACAAGCTGTTTTATGCAGGCTGCGAACAGGTCAGGGAATTCTTCCGCCTGCGTCAGACATATATCATCAATACGTATGGAGGTAAAGATTCATGAGCTTCAAGGACATCTTCAAGAAGGGCTTTCTTACATCCTACGCCAATACGGAGATCACGTTCCGCTATGCGGTGCTGGCGATGCTGGTGTGCCTGGCGATTGCGCTGGTGATCTGCGCGGTGTACTACTTCAAATCGAGGAAGTACTTCTTTTCCAAGGAATTCGCGGTGTCCCTGGTGGCGCTGTCGGTGATCACCGTGTCGGTGATCCTGACGATCCAGGCCAGCGTGGTGGTGTCTCTGGGCATGGTAGGCGCGCTTTCCATCGTGCGCTTCAGAACGGCCATCAAAAATCCGCTTGACCTGGTGTTCCTGTTCTGGTCCATCGCCACGGGCATCATCTGCGGGGCGGGGCTGTACTTCATCGCCCTGCCGCTGGCGCTGATCCTCGGCATCGCGATACTGCTGTCGGACGAGGTGCCCGGGGTGGCGCGCAACCGCATACTGGTGCTGGACGGCAGCTATCCCTATGACGAGAAGCAGACGATGGACATCGTGAAGAAGTACGCCAGGTGGTACAACGTGCGCACCGAGAGCGTGCACAACGACGCGGTGAACCTGATCATCGAGGTGCGCAAGGTGAAGGACAGCGCGGGCCTGATCCGGGAGCTGCGGCAGACGGGCGTGTTCAGCGACGTATCGCTGCTGGTGCAGGAGGGGACGATCGACTGATGATGAACGATGGCGGAAAGCGCGTGTTTCTCGCCGCCCTGGCGCTGGTCTTCGGTTTACTGCTGTACATGTGCGTTGACGGTCGGAATATCATACGCTGGACTGCCGATGTGGCCTATTCCCGGGGAAACGAGAACCTGTCAATCGAGCGCCTGGGGGATGGCGCGATCTACATCGGCGGCGAGGGCAAGCTGTACGGGTCGGATATGCGCGCCCTCATTGAAGGCGAGAGCATGACGGTCGAGACGGTGACGGACATCATCATCGGCGATGGCATCAGCGAGATCGGCTATGATGTCATAAGCGGATACCCGATATTGCGCACCGTTCGCCTTGGCGATGGCGTGACTGTCCTCGGCAACGGTTCGATCAACGATTGCCCGGAGCTGCAGTTCGTCTTTATACCCGCCACTGTTCAAAGGATCAGCCGAGATTTCCTGTATGATTGCAACGACTGCATCGTCATAACGGATGGGCCTGCCGACGGCCTGCCAAAGCTGAGAAACACGCGAAAGGCCAATATCATCGGAAACGTGGATTCCTACGCGGCCATGCAAAGCGCCTGGACGAACGGTACGGAGCTGCCGGAGATCCTGGAGCGCTGGTGGCCGTGACGATCGCGATCCGTTATTTCAGGGAGGGTTGCATCATGCCAAATGTTGAAAACCACAAAGAGCTCGTGCCCTTTGAGCACTATACCGGCCTGTTTGAAAAACTGGACCCCGTCGAGGCGGCGGAGCGCTGCGGGGTAAAATACGATCCCGACGCGCAGGTGTTCACGATGCGCCTTCTGTACGTGGACTACCAGATCACCTGGCCAAAGTTTTCCATCAAAAGCGCCGCGGCGGATGGCTTTGCGCTTTACAACCTGCCGGCGCAGATGCTGCTGATTCGATACCTGCTCGAGGGCCGGCGGTCGGTGGGGACGGGCGCCTTTTTGCCCTACCGGGAGATGCCGTGGGGGGAGGTCTACCTAAAGCCCTTCACGGGCCGCTGCCTGAACCGGGCGGCCTTCACCTTCGGCACGCGGCTGGATGCCTTCAGGGCCGCGGCGGCCCAGCTGCCCGCGATCCCGCTGGACAAGGGGGACGCGTCCTTCCAACTGGAGATCATGCCCGGATACGACGTTCGCCTGATCGTCTGGGAGGGAGACGATGAATTTCCGCCCAACAGCCAGATACTGTTTTCGGACAATTTTCCCAAGGCCTTCTCCGCGGAGGACCGGACCGTGGTGGGGGATATACTGATTTCCGATCTGAAGCGGCGGATGTGATCAATAAAGGCGACGGTTTTGTCGCCTTTTCGTTTGACAATTTATGAAGAATCATTTATAATGAATTGAATTCATTGATATACAATGGAGAAAAGCGCAATGGACTTTAAACAGCTTGAATCCTTTGTGGCCGCAGTGGACGAAGGCAGCTTTTCCAATGCTGCCGAGCGCCTTCAGCTTTCCCAGTCGATGGTGACGGTTCACATTCGCAACCTGGAATCAGAGCTGGGCACGCGGCTCTTGAACCGCACCACACGCAGCATGGAACTGAGTGTAGCCGGGCGGACCTTCTACAACTATGCCAGGCAAATGCTGAAGCTGAACCGCGACAGCATATTTGCGCTCAGCCGTGCCAACCAGGATGTCCGGACCATCAACATCATCGCCACGCCCTACATCGTGCGCTACTACCTGACGGATCGCATCATACAGTTCAACAAGCGCTATCCAGACGTCAGCTTTAATTTCATTACCTGCGCCCATTCCGAGATGCTGAACCGCTTGCAATCCGAATCGGCGGAGTTTGCCTTCTGCACGATGAAGCTGATGAATTCCGATTACGCCGTGAAGCATTGCAACATGGCCAACCTGATGGTTATTACGCCGAATCTGCCCCGATTCAGGCAGTTGGGCAGCGGGATCTTTCCCTATGCGCTGTTTGGCGAGGAGCGGTTGATCACCCGAAGCAGCACTTCGACCCTTCAACAGGAATTTTTGCGCTGGTCGAAGCTCAACATCCCTGATGTGAAGCTGGACGTGGTGGCCGGGGTGGACGACACCGAGACCATCATGCGCTTGGTCGCCGCTGGCGTTGGCATTTCGGTGATCTCAGAGGTGGCCGTGCGCGAGGCTGTGGCCGAGGGCAAGCTCCTCTCCTTTCCGATTGAGGGAACGATGCCTTATCACCTGTACTTTGTCCACAAGAAGCGGTACCTTTCGCCGGAGCAGGCGGCCTTCAGGGATTTCGTACTGGAGACCATCCCGGCAAACGGCGGGGAGGATCCGATGGAATAAAGGGCCCATAAACATCGAGGCTGCGCTTAAATGGCGCAGCCTCGATGTTTACAGCGTATCATTGTTGCTTCTCTACGGTCTCGATATCCGCGTATGTCTTCAGCCGCTCCAATGCCTTGTCCGCCAGCACGTTCTGCACGATGGCCCGCTGGGAGGCCTCGTCCAGGCGGGCGGAAAGCTGTTCAGGGGTCATGTTGTTCTGCCGGCAAAGCCTTTGGATCTCCTCGGCCACGTCGTCTTCGCCGGCCTCGATGCCCTCTGCGTCGATGATATCGAGCAGGATCTGCTGACGGATAACCCGCTTCCTGGCGTCCGGCAGGCGATCCGCCCTCAGCTGGTCCTCGGTTTTGTCGGTAAATCGGCAGTAGGCCTCCAGCGTCAGGCCCTGCCGGGCGAGCTGAGCGCGCAGGGACTGCATCTCTGCTTCCAGCCCAGCCTCGACCTGGGCTTCATCGACGTCGCCGTCGTAGCTGTCGACCAGCTCGTCCAGCAATCGCATCTTCAGGTCCGCGTCGGCCTGTCGGTCGGCATAGGCCTGCATGCCCTGCCGGAGCGCCTCGCGCATCGCGCTGAAGCTGTCAAAGCCGCCCACCTCACGGGCAAAGGCGTCGTCGGGGGCGTACTTTTCCCGCTGGCGTATTTCCCTGACGGTGCACTTGAACACGGCCGCCTTGCCGGCCAGTTCCTCGGAATGGTAAGGGGTGGGGAAGGTGACATGCACGTCCACCGCGTCGCCGGGGCGGGTCCCCAAGAGCTGCTCCTCGAAGCCCGGGATGAAGGCGCCGCTGCCCAGCACCAGGGATTGGTTTTGGGCGGTGCCGCCCTCAAACTGCACGCCGTCGCAGAAGCCCGCATAGTCCAGCACCAGCTCGTCGCCGGGCTCGCTGGCGCGCCCTGTGACGGGGATGATTTTGGCGTGCTGCTCCAGAAGAGCGTCCACCTGCCGGTCGACCTGCGCCTCGGAGACGATCAGGCGCTCACAGGTACCCTTTAAACCCTTGTAATTCAGCATGATTGAAAACACTCCCAATTCAAATGATATAAATAATGTATCATATCCCTGCTTTGCTGTCAATCGTCGTCCACTTTCCGTCAAAATCGGTCGAATGCCGTAATAATTAAACTGCTATTTATTGACTGCTTTGAATAATCGTGGTATACTATTTGAGCGATTCAATTGAAGGAGGAAAACTGACCATGCTTGATCCCACCATCTTCGAGAAGACCGACATGCTTGATCCTACGGTCTACAAAGACTGGCAGATCGCTGAAAATGCCGAAAAGAAGCTGCCCCCGGTGGATTATTTCCGGGAGAAGCTCGGCCTGCTGCCCGAGGAGATCATTCCCTACGGCAAGACCCCGAAGCTTGACTTCATCAAGATCATGAACCGCCTGAAGGACAAGCCCGACGGCAAGTTCATCGAGGTCACCGCCATCACCCCCACCCCCCTGGGCGAGGGCAAATCCACCGTCTCCCTGGGCCTGATCGAGGGCCTCGCGAAGATCGGCAAGAACGTCGGCGGCGCGCTGCGCCAGCCCTCCGGCGGCCCCACCATGAACGTCAAGGGCACTGCGGCCGGCGGCGGCAACGCCCTGCTGATGCCCATGACCGAGTTCTCCCTGGGCCTGACCGGTGACATCAACGACATCATGAACGCCCACAACCTGGCCATGGTGGCGCTGAACGCCCGCATGCAGCACGAGCGCAACTACACCGACGAAGAGATGGCCAAGCACAACATGGGCCGTCGCCTGGACATCGACCCCAAGCGCGTCGAGATGGGCTGGGTGCTGGACTTCTGCGCCCAGGGCCTGCGCAACATCATCATCGGCGTCGGCGGCAACAAGGACGGCTACCTGATGGAGAGCAAGTTCGGCATCGCCGTCGGTTCCGAGCTGATGGCCATACTGGCCGTCGCCAAGGACCTGAAGGACCTGCGCGAGCGCATCGGCAAGATCGTCGTGGCCTACAGCCGTAGCGGCGAGCCCGTGACCTGTGAGGACCTGGAGGTTGCCGGCGCCATGACCGCATGGATGCGCAACACCATCAATCCCACCATGTGCTACACCGTCGAGCATCAGCCCGTGCTGATCCATGCCGGCCCCTTCGCGAACATCGCCATCGGCCAGAGCTCCGTCATCGCCGACCGCCTGGCCCTGAAGCTGTTCGACTACCACGTCACCGAGTCCGGCTTTGCCGCCGATATCGGCTTCGAGAAGTTCTGGAACGTCAAGACCCGCCTGTCCGGCCTGACCCCGAACGTCTCTGTCATCGTGGCCACCGTTCGCGCCCTGAAGATGCATGGCGGCGGGCCCAAGGTTTCCCCCGGCCGTCCCCTGCCCGTGGAGTACACCGAGGAGAACCTGGAGCTGGTGGAGAAGGGCTGCGAGAACCTGTTCCATCACGTGAACACCGTGCTGAAGTCCGGCATCGTGCCCGTGGTGTGCATCAACCAGTTCTACACCGACACCGACAACGAGATCGCCCTGATCAAGCGCCTGTGCGCCGAGCGCGGCGTGCGCTGCGCCCAGTCCAACCACTGGCGCTATGGCGGCGAGGGCGCCAGGGAGCTGGCTGAGGTCGTCGTCGAGGCCTGCGAGCAGAAGCCCGAGATCAAGTTCCTGTACGACCTCGAGATGCCCCTGCGCGAGCGCGTCGAGCGCATCGCCAAGGAGGTCTACGGCGCGGACGGCGTCGATTGGGCGCCCTTGGCCATCGAGAAGGCCAAGCGCTTCGAGAGCGATCCGAAGTACGCCGATTACTGCACCATGATGGTCAAGACCCACCTGTCCCTGTCCCACGACCCGACCCTGAAGGGCGTGCCGAAGGGCTGGCGTCTGCCCATCCGCGACATCCTGGAGTACGGCGGAGCGAAGTTCCTTTGCCCGATGGCCGGCACCATCTCCATGATGCCCGGCACTGCCTCCGACCCGGCCTATCGCCGCGTGGATGTGGACACCGAGACCGGCAAGGTCAGCGGCCTGTTCTAATCAATCGATAAACCGATAGGGATATGGGTGACAGCGATGTCACCCATATTTCCAGTAAAGGAGTAAACTGTTATGGCAAAGGATTTCACCCAAAACACCTGCCGCGAATTCGTGGAGGTGCTGGCCTCCAACGCTCCGGTTCCGGGCGGCGGCGGCGCGGCGGCGCTGGTGGGCGCCATCGGTACGGCCCTGGGTAACATGGTGGGCTCCCTGACCGTCGGCAAAAAGAAGTATGCCGCCGTGGAGGACGAAATCATCGCCCTGAAGCACAAGTGCGACGGACTTCAGAAGGAACTGCTGGACCAGGTGCCCGCAGACGCGGAGGGCTTCGAGCCGCTGGCGAAGGCCTATGGCATCCCCAAGGACGATCCGAACCGGGACAAGGTGCTGGAGGAGGCCACCATCGTGGCCTGCGCGGTGCCGATGAAGATCATGGAGCTGTGCTGCGAGGCCATCGACGCCATCGCGGTGTTCGCGGCGAAGGGTTCCCGGCTGGCCGTTTCCGACGCTGGCTGCGGCGCGGTGTGCTGCAAGGCGGCGTTGCAGAGCGCGTCCCTGAACGTATTCATCAACACAAAGTCCCTGAAAAACCGCGAAGTCGCCGAGCAGATGAACGCCAAGGCCATCGGCATGCTGGACAAGTACTGCACCATGGCCGACGAGATCTTCGAGGGCGTGCGGAAAAACTTCTTCTAAGAATACCGGGAAAGGGGAGGGCCAGGAGCATGAATCGCCATTCCTGTTCCCTGCTCCCTGTGCCCTCAAACGGAGGATAACATATTATGGCTAAACTCTTACTGGGCAAAGAGGTCACCGCCGCGCTGAACGCAAAGCTCCAGGCGAAGGTGGCCGAGCTGAAGGCCAAGGGCATCGCGCCGAAGCTGGGCATCATCCGCTGCGGCGAAAACCCCTCCGACCTGTCCTATGAGAAGGGCGCGACGGCCCGCGCTGAGCTGATCGGCGTGGAGGTACAGAAGTTCCTGCTGCCCGAGGACGTGACCAAGGAAGCGCTGATCGACCAGATCAAGGCCATCAACGCCGATCCCTCCATCCACGGCGTGCTGATGTTCCGGCCCCTGCCGAAGCACCTGAAGGCTGACCAGGACGAGATCTGCAACGCTCTCGATCCGGCCAAGGACGTGGACTGCATGACCGACCTGTCCAACGCAGGCGTGTTCGAAGGCCGCAAGGACCTGGGCTTCCCGCCCTGCACCCCCCAGGCCTGCATGGAGATACTGGACTACTACGGCATCGACTGCAAGGGCAAGAAGGCCGTGGTCATCGGCCGAAGCCTGGTGGTGGGCAAGCCCGCCGCGATGATGCTGATGGGCAAGAACGCCACCGTCACCGTGTGCCACACTCGCACCGTGGACGTGCCCGCCGAAGCTCGCCAGGCCGACATACTGGTGTCCAGCGCCGGTGTGCTGAAGAGCCTGACAAAGGATTACGTCAAGCCCGGCCAGATCGTGATCGACGTGTCCATCAACTGGGACCCCGAGAAGGTCAATAGCAAGGGCGGCAAGGGCGCCATCGCCGGCGACGCGGTGTTCGAGGAGGTCGAGCCCATCGTCGAGGCCATCACCCCGGTGCCCGGCGGCGTCGGAAGCGTCACCACCAGCGTGCTGATCGGCCATGTGGTCGAGGCCGCGGAGCGCCAGGCGGCGAAGTAAACCAACAATAATGAACATCCGCCCATCAAGAGCGTTGACGGGCGGATGTTATAATCATGAGGGGGAGTACATATGAGCACCAAGACGAGGCGCGTCATCGACAACGGCAAGCTGCTTCGGGCAGTGATGTGCGCGTTTACGCTGGCCTTCCTGATCGGGGCCTTCTTCGCGCCGGATGTAAAGGAAATGCTGCCCGGCTTGCGCCGCATCTGCCTGATGCCGGCACAGCTGACCAAGGACTACTTCAAACCGGAGATCGGCAGCATATCGGGCTCGATGCTGAACTACTTTCTGGTGGGCGCGGTTTGTTGCGCGCTGATGTTCCTGCCCGAGGCGAAGGTCAACGGTGGCACGGTGCTCGCGTTCTTCCTGACGCTGGGCTTCTGCTCCTACGGCATGAGTATACTGAACATCATCCCGCTGATGCTGGGCGTGGTGGTCTACGCGCTGATCAAGCGCCAGCCCCTTGGCAAGTTCTTGAACTTCTTCATGTTTGCCACGGCGGTCGCACCCATCATCACCCAGGTGCTGTTCTACTACCCGGTGATGGGGGAGGAGCCCCACCTGACGCTGCTGGGCGTCGTGCTGGCGCTGATGATCGGCGTGGTGGTGGGCTGCACCATGCCCGCGCTGTGTGCCCATTCCCCGGGCTTCCACAAGGGCTATGACCTGTACAACGCTGGACCCGCCGCGGGCTTCCTGTGCTTCCTGATCTTCGCGGTGCTCTACAAGATTCCCGGCGTCGAAGCGCCCGCCATCACGGCAACGCTGGGCGAGGGGAACCGGATGTACGTGAACGTCTTCTGCTGCGCGCTGTTCGGGCTGTGCGTCATATTCGGCCTGGTCCTGAACGGCGGGCTGGGGGATTACACGAAGCTGATCGTGGATTCGGGCTACAAGTCCGACTTCACCGCGAAGTACAGCGGCGGCTCCTGTGTGATGAACATCGGCGTCTACGGCTTGTTCATCATGCTGTACTACAACCTGATCGGCGCGACCTTCACCGGCGCCACGATGGGCGCTGTGTTCTGTATGCTGTGCTGCTGCTGCAACGGCGCGACGCCGCTGAACGTATTCCCGATCATGATCGGCTATGTGATCATGGGTCTGCTGAACAAGGCGGGCATCACGGCCTTCGCCGTCAACGCACAGGCGATCGTCGTGGGCCTGTGCTTTGCCAGCGGCCTCGCGCCAATCAGTGGCGAATATGGCATCATCGCCGGCATTGTCGCTGGCATACTGCACTACTGCCTGGTCACCAGCGTTCCCGCCATTCATGGCGGCTTTAACCTGTACAACGGCGGCTTCACCGCGGGCATCGTGTGCTTCCTGTATGTGCCGATACTGGAGCACTACTTCAAGCGCAAGCAGCAGAGAAGAGGGCAGGCTTAGCACAGACAAAGAAAAATGGGGCAACTTCGGTTGCCTCATTTTTCTTTGTCTGTGATGATGAAATCCACCGGCACGTCGTAATCGTCCACGTCCAAGTGGTCGTACAGCTGGAAGTCGTAACACAGCGCCACGGTGGGGTGGTGGGGTTGGGCGGCGAGGTAGCGGTCATAGTAGCCGCCGCCGTAGCCCACCCGGTGGCCCTGGGGGTCGAAGGCCAGCCCGGGCATCAGGATCAGTGCGGTTTCGTCGCCGGCGACGGGACCGTCTTCAATGGGCTCCATGATGTGGAATGCGCCCTGGGGAGCCAGGCCCTCAAAGCTGTCGATCCAGATGAACACCATCTCATTCCCGACGACCTTCGGCACCGCCACCCGCTTCCCGTCGGCCCATGCCCGCTGGATGATGGGGTTCGTGCGCACCTCCTGGTTGAAGGAGAGGTAGGCGTAGAGGGATTTGCAATCGCGGTATTGGGCGGTTGAGAACAGCTTTTCCGCCAAAATTGCGCTTCTCGATTCGATCTCCGCCGCGCTCAGCGCGCGCTTCTTCGCGCCGATCTCCCGGCGCAGGGCTTTCTTGTCCATTATAACACCTCGATCAAACGGATTGTCTCTGATTACTGCCGCATATCAGCGCTTCCCACACCTGAAGAAGATGAATTCCGGGCGGTGAATCGTGCCGCCGAACAGGTCGGGATATTGCTTCCTCATATCATCCGAGATGTGGGATTCCTGGCATTCCTCGATGTTGAACCCAGCCTTGATCATATCGTTGATGAGCGTTGCCAGCGTTCTGTGGTAACACTCATATCCGTCGACGACCCAATGAACCACTCTTCGCCCTTCCACACAGTAATTGACGACATTGGCATGCAGGCGTTCCCCGGATTCTGTGCGGGTATAGCGGTCACAGGAGCCATCCCAAGCCGTCACCATGGGATGGGACATGCTGAAAACCAGCTTCGCGTCGTCCGCCATAAGCAGGTATATACTCGACATCAAACCGCCGAAATCCTCTATGTAATCAAATGCAAGGGAGCTCGTCACCAAATCGAACTGTTGTCCGATAGCCCTGATATCCTCCATGGCCATGCGCTGATAGACGATATGATCAGCGCTGTTGTATTCTCTGGCATAAGTGAGCATCTTTTCGGAGATGTCGATGGCCAAAATGGCTTTTGCGCCCATGTCTGAATACTGCTTTGCATGCTGTCCCATACCGCAGCCGATGTCGAGAATCGTTTTTCCATGGAGGTCCGGGAGCATCGAAAACAGTATTGGCGTTTCTATGCAATCGTTGAAATTGACTTCGCTGTTCCTGCTGCTTCGGAAGCGGTCAAAAAACAGGTCGTTATCATAGATGTTTTGCCTTGACATCTCAACCATCCCCATCTGAAAACTATTCGCTCAAGGGTGGGTCATCTCTTTTTGTACATCACCAGCTCCGGATTGACGCCGTCCTTCTCGTAGGTGCAGATCAGTATGAAATCCATGCAGGCCAGCACGCCGAAGCACCGTTCGCCGCCAAATTCGGATTCCAGCTGATTGCCCAGATAGGTCGTCTGGTCGTTCAGGAATTTTGCCTTCATACCGCTGGGAAGGGGGTATTCCAGATTGACAAAGCTGCCGACCAGGGCGTTCAGCTTATCGACCCTGGGCAGGCCTTCGATGTGAAGCGCGTTGATCTCTTCAATCAGCTGTTGCTTGAAGGCCTCAAACTGGCCGCCATCGCTCAGCTCTTCGTAACGCTTCCAGTAATCCAGCGTGGGCAGCGTCTGCTTCAGATGGGCGCGCGCCTGTTCTTCGGTGAAGCCCTCACTGACCATGTTTCTCACACAGACGTCGATCAAGTCGTCCATGTCGCTGTAGGTGTAGGTGCCGTCGGCATAGCACCACTGGCAGTAGTGCTCGTTGGGCGTTCCGTCCCTGTCCCTGCCGATGATGGTGTCGTCCAGCGGCATGCCGCAGCACTGGCAGATCAGCTTCTGCGGGGAGCCGAGCAGGGTATTGATGGAGACGTTGAAGAGCCGGGAAAGCAGCTTCAGAGTCTCCGTATTGGGCACGGTGTCGCCGTTTTCCCAGCGGGACACCGCCTGCCGTGTGACAAAGACCTTCTCGGCCAGCTCGTCCTGGGAAAGACCCATGTTCGTTCTGAGTCTGTAAATCACTTCCTGTGTGTTCATGACAAGTACCTCCTCGTATTGATGATATCTGATGCCATTCTACTATAGAGATACCTGAAACACAAGCAACCTGCTGTTGCTGTCAATGATTGCGGACGAAGCGCGGTTACAGCGCAGAGGGTGCCCCTCAGTCTGCTTCGCAGACGATGACTTATGCATAAGATCAAATCCCCCCTGTAAAATGATGAAAGTAAAAGAAACGAAACACCCACCCGTCCCAAATTTGTCGGAACGGGTGGGATGCATATGCGCGGCAGCAAATAGCTGTCGGCCTTGCCGACTACATCAGAGGCTCCATGCCCAGCACGGGATGGCCCACCTCGGTCAGGTAGTTGAGCAGCTCCTCGGGGTCCTCGGTGCAGACGGTCTCGTCAGCGATCATGCTGGAGAAGTTGTCGATGCCGTAGAGCTCCTTGGCGGACTCGTCCAGGCGCTCGGCGATCTGCTCTTTCAGGGCTTTCGGCAGCCAGACGATGCGGGCCAGGCCGCCCTCGGCCTTGATGAACTTCTTGGAGGCGATGAAGTGCTTGCCGTGGCCCATGAAGCCCGGGGTCTGCACGCCGCCGCCGGTCATGGAGGCCAGCTCGCTGAAGCTCATGCCCATGGGGGTCATGCCCACGTGCTCGCGGTTGACGATGACCACGCCGTTGGACAGGGGCTCGATGCCGCAGATGCACTCGAAGCAGCCGCAGGAGGTCATCGGGTCTTCCATGATGGAGTACAGGGTGACCTGCTCCAGCGCGCCGTGGCTGTACTTGTTGACGGCCTCGTTGACGTCCTCATAGCGGCCGGTGCGCTCGTCGATCATGCGGCTCTTGGGCACGATCTGGCAGGGGCCGTTGGGGTCCAGCTCATTGGTGGCCTTGGCATCCAGCCAAGACACGGCGCCGCACAGGCCCAGGCGCTCGGGGGTGACGATGCAGACGTGAGAGGGGGAGAAGGCCTGGCACAGGATGCAGGTGTAGAACACATCCACGCTCTCGTCGGTCATGGTCTTCAGGCGCTCGTCGCGCTGGTCGAAGGTGTGGTTGGCCTCGGCGCGCAGCTCCTTGACCTTCTCGGGATCGGTGTAGATGCGCACCTGGCACTTGTCCACGACGGTGTCGTACTCGCTCTTGATCTTGGCGTACAGCACCTCGCCGATGTGGCGGGCGCGGAAGCCGGCGTCGAAGGAGGCGTTGGACACGCGGATGCGGATCATGTCGCGCTGGCCGGTGTGCATGACGCCCTCGATGCAGTTCAGGAAGCTGTGGAACTTGCGCTCGAACACGCCCTCGAAGTCGGTCTGCATGCTCTTGCCGCAGACGTCCACGATGTAGGCGATCGGGATCTTCTCACCGACCTCAAACTGGTCGAAGTCGGGGCCTTCCAGGGTGATGCGATGGTCCTCGATCTCGTGGGGCTCCTTGGTCTGCACCAGCTCGACGCAGTCCACGCGGGAGCCGTCCATCTCGATGCGCATGTCCTTCTTGCGGATGATCTCGCCCTCGTAGGCGGAGGAGAAGGCCACGGGGATGTCGATGTTGGTGATCTTGATCTTGATGTCGCGGGCCTCCAGGGAGGTCTCGATCCAGTCCTTGGTGTCCTTGTAGACGATCAGGCTCTTCGGCACGGGCCAGGTGGGATCGTGGTCGTCGTTGGTGATGACCGGGAAGCCCATCTTGATGGCGCCGGCGCCGCAGGCCACGACGATGTCGTCCACGGGCGCGTAGGCGTTGACGAAAGCAAAGATGCGGGCCATGGTGTAGTCGTGGAACGCCTGGGCGTCGCCGGGCTCGGTGGCGCCGAAGATCATGGTGGCGCGGGTAACCAGGCTGATGACGTGGCCGACGGACCAGATGTCGGGGCCGACGGGCACGCAGCGGACGCCGAAGCCGGTGTTCACGCCGGCGCTGTGCACCTGATCGATGATGCCGCCGATCATGAACACGAAGATGCCGCGGCTCTGGTAGCCCTTGACCATGTCCACCGCTTCCTCGACGGAAGGGGCGGGACCGATCATGACCACGAAGCCGGGGATGTCGCGGGTGACCAGCGGAACGCCCAGCTCGCGCACCTCGGCGTCGGAGAAGTGGCCGTGGTACTGGGTGCCCTCATAGGGGGTGGGGGTGCGGGCGTACTTGGTCGCCTCGATTACCTCGGCCGCCATGGCGGTGGCCACGCCGGAATCGAAGATGCTCTTGGTGCGGTTGTCCCGGGTCATCATCGCGCGGATGGAGGCCAGCGCGGTCTTCAGCTCGCCCAGGGTGGTGACCTTCTGGCCCAGGTAGGCGTAGATGCAGGCCAGGAAATAGGCGGTGTCGGGCATCGTCATGGGGGCGTCCTCGCCCAGCTCGGCGATGACCTTGTTCAGCTCTTCCTCCGCCTTGAAGTACATTTCATCGGAGCCACGGAATACGGTTTGAAACAGTCCCATCTATCTCTACATTCCTTTCATGATTGATTCTGTGATTTGTGCCGTCATGGAGAAATGCGCACGGCAGCGAATCAGGCTTCCTTCTCGCTGTCGATGCGCGCCTTGATGGCACGAATCTCATCGACGGTGCGTGCGCTTGTATCGTAGGGCGACATGCCGCGCCGGTCGGCGTCGATCACGTCCGCGTCGTAGTGGATGAAGCCCAGCAGGGCGTCCTCGGGGATGCGGGCCTTCAGGAAGGCCTCGTCGTCCGCATTTCGCACCTTGTTGGCCACCACGCGCACCCGGGTGATGCCCAGGTCGGCGGCCAGCTGCTTGACCTTGGCGTAGGTCTGTATGCTGCGGGCGCCGGGCTCGATCACGACGATGAATTGGTCCATCATGCTGGCGGTGCCGCGGCCCAGGTGCTCCAGGCCGGCCTCCATGTCCATGATGACCACGTCGTCCTTGCGGAAGATCAGGCTGGAGAGTATGGCCTTGAGCATCACGTGCTCGGGACATACGCAGCCGGAGCCGCCGGTTTCCACCGTGCCCATCACCAGCAGCTTGACGCCATTGATCTCGCGGGCATAGGTGTCGGGGATGTCGCTGACCTGGGGATTCAGCTTGAAGAACTTGTTCAGGCTGTTCGCGCCGGTGCGCTCCTCAACCAGCTTGCGCATCTTGGAGATGGGGGTGATGGAATTGACCTCCTCCTCGGTAAAGCCCAGCGCCAGGCCCAGGTTCGCGTCCGGGTCGACGTCCGCGGCCAGGACCGTGCGGCCCTCGTCGGCGTAAAGCCTTGCCAGTATGGAGGACAGGGTGGTCTTTCCGACGCCGCCCTTTCCGGTGATTGCAACCTTCATAGTATACTGAATCCTTTCGATGTCATAGGGAAGGGGGAAAGGCTCAAATCATTCCCAATTCCCCGTTCCCAATTCCAAATTCATACTTAAATGCCCAGCGCGACGCGCTTTTCTTCGATGCGCTCGATCATGTCGTCGCCCATCTTTTCGATGTCCAGCTCGACGGTGAAGTTCGCGCCGACCCAATCCTTGATGCTGCCCTGCAGCAGGCCCTCGATGGCGGGGCCGCCCTTGGTGTAGGGGTTGACGCCCAGGAAGGTGTCGATGCCGGTGGCCACGACGTAGTTGCCGATGGACACGGCCTTCTCGGACATGTACTCAGGCGCGCAGCCCACGACGGGCACGTCGCAGATGTCGATACCCCAGTCCTTGGCGATGTCGGCGGCCAGGATCATCATGCGGGAGATGTCCACGCAGGAGCCCATGTGCAGAATCGGCGGGATGTCCACCAGCTCGCAGACGCGCTTGAGGCCCTCGCCGCACAGGTTCTTGGCCTCCTTGCTCAGCAGGCCGGCCTTGGCGGCAGCCTGGGCGGAGCAGCCGGACACGATGACGATGATGTCGTTGGCGATCATCTTCTTCATCAGCTCGATGTGGGCGTAGTCGTGGCGTACGCGGGGGTTGTTGCAGCCGACCAGGGCCACGGCGCCGCGCAGCACGCCGGACTTAACGCACTGGATCAGAGGGATCATGGTGTTGACCTCGTCCACGTGGCTGTTGGTGACGCCGTCCAGGCACTTCTTGATGGCCTCGACGGAGTAGCCGACGGTGGCGTTGGTCTTCAGCTGGGGAATGTGAACCAGCTCGGGCTTGCGGTTCTTGAAGTTGCGCACGGCCATCTCCACGATCTTCTTCGCGTTCTCACCGGCAGTCGCCTCATTGAACTCGATGTAGTCGGAATCGGGCATCTGGGCGATGGGGGAGGTGGTCACGAACTTGGTGTGGAAGCACTTGGACAGGGGGCCGAGGGCGGGGAAGATGCACTGCACGTCCACGACGATGGCTTCGCAGGCGCCGGTCAGCACCACGTTCTCCTGCTGCAGGAAGTTGCCGGCCATGGGGATGCCGTGGCGCATGGCGACCTCGTTGGCGGTGCAGCAGACGCCGGCCACGTTGATGCCCTTCGCGCCCATTTCCTTGGCCAGGGCCACCATCTCGGGATCCTGGGCGTAGAACACGATCATCTCAGACAGCGACGGATCGTGGCCGTGGACGATGATGTTGACCATGTCCTCTTCCATGACGCCCAGGTTGGCGTTGGTGTCCACGGGCTTGGGGGTGCCGAACAGCACGTCGGAGAACTCGGTGCCCATCATGGAGCCGCCCCAGCCGTCGGACATGCCGGCACGCAGGGACTGGCGGACCAGGGCCTCGGGCAGGGAGGAGCAGCCCATATGGGTCATGTGCATGGACTGGGAAACCTCGCGGTCGATGGCGCGGGGCTCGATGCCGGCGTCGTGCCAGACCTTTTGGCGCACCTCGGGGGCGCGCTTCAGGAAGCGCTGGATGCCGAAGGGCTTGCCGTACTCCATCAGGCCGGTCTCGGCGACCTCATGGGCCAGGTCGTAGATGTCGCGCCCCTCGGTCTCGATGTCCCATTCCTTGGCGATGCGGATCAGCTTCTCGGGGTCCTTGACCTGGTAATCGCCGCCGTCCTTGGACAGGTACAGCACATGGGCGATGTTGCGGCCGTGGTCGGAGTGGGTCGCGGCGCCGCCGGCGGTAAAGCGCAGGTAGTTGCGACCGACGATGCCGTCGCGGTCGCAGCCGCAGATGCCGCGGGGAGCCTTGGGGGTGATGCGGCAGGGGCCCATGGTGCAGATGCGACAGCAGATGCCCTCTTCGCCGAACTTACAGTGCGGGGTCTGGTTCTTGACGCGCTGCTGCCAGGTGTCGGCGCCTACCGCCGCCGCGGTTTCGAGCAGGCGATTGGTCGCAGCTTCCATCTCTTCGAGAGTGATGAAGGTGTTGGTGATCTCGCTCAATGTGATTTCCTCCCAAACATTGTAGTTGTAGCATAACAGGTGCGGTGCAAGGCCGTGCCGATGGGATCGACTACGGTCCCGGCGGCCATCGAGATGTTCGCATCGACAATCGCTATATTGAGGATACAAACCTTTCAGGCCAGACTGCAATCAACAGCTTTGCATACCATACCATGGTTGGTATCATTTTATCAAATTGGCGTTACAAAGTCAACGAAAATATCCCCCCCGGAGGCATATTTGCAGCGAATCTTTGATTTAATTTTTATGATACGGAAATGAAATATACATTACAGGGCAGTTAATGCCGAAATCTGTCGGGGTTATATAGCACTAATATTTGTTATATTTACATAACTGCCATTTATGGTTTATAATATGACGCATACATGAGTATGGAGGGATAAACAAATGAAGAAACTGGTTGCCAATAAAGATATCAGGTGCATGGCGTGCCTGAGCTGCGTACGGGCCTGCTCCGAGGCCTTTTACAAGGTGTTTGATCCGGCCAAGAGCTGCATCCAGATCGTGGACAACAAGGGCGAGGCAAAGGTCAAGACCTGCATACAGTGCGGCAAGTGCATGCGCACCTGCACCCATGGCGCGATCAGCCAGAATCCCAAGACCGGCGTCTACATGATCAACAAGAAGCTGTGCGTAGGTTGCGGCGAGTGCGTCAAGGCGTGTCCCATGCAGGTGATGACGATGGGCGACGTGGCCACCAAGTGCATCGCCTGCGGCATTTGTGCCAAGGCCTGCCCGATGGAGCTGCTGAGCGTGGTGGAAAAGTAAAAAAAAATAAGTATAAAGAACAGGGCATTCTCGCTGAATGGCGAAAATGCCCTGTTCTTTATACTTTGGTGAATTCGGTTGCGCACTTCCCAGTTTTTTTGATATAATAGCAAACGCGATCAACGATGCAATATCAGACAGAAGGGTTGTGCCAATGTGCGCGAAGCGCTGAAACAACTGAAGGAAAAGCTCAACGATGAAAGCTATATTGCCGACGACGCCCTGGTGACCACGCTGTACGTCGCGGCCAGGCTGAACCGGCCGTTGCTGATCGAAGGCGCGGCGGGCGTCGGCAAGACGGAGGTGGCCAAGGCCGCTTCCAGGGCATTTGGGCGGGAACTGGTGCGCCTGCAATGCTACGAGGGCCTGGACGAATCCAAGGCCCTGTACGAATGGAACTACCAGAAGCAGCTGTTGGCCATACAGATGGGCGGCCAGGACGGTCAGCGCCAGTCCATGAAGGACCTGTTCAGCGAGGATTACCTGCTGGAGCGCCCTCTGCTCAAATCCATACGCAGTCAGGATCCGGTGGTGCTGCTGATCGACGAGATCGACAAGGCGGACGCCGAGTTCGAGGCCTTCCTGCTGGAGCTGCTCAGCGAGATGCAGGTCACCATTCCGGAATACGGCACCGTGCATGCCCGGAGCATGCCCTTCATCGTGCTGACCAGCAACCATACCCGACCGCTGTCGGAAGCGCTGCGCAGGCGCTGCGCCTACCTCTATCTGGAATATCCGGGCATTGAGAAGGAAATCGCCATACTGACCTCGAAGCTGCCCGGCCTGGGCGAGACCCTCGCGGCCCAGGTGGCCCGGGCGGTGGCCTTTCTCAGGCAGAGCGAAAAGGTGACCAAAAAGCCCTCGGTGGCCGAATCGCTGGACTGGGCCAGCGCGCTGATGGCCCTTGGCGTGGACGAGCTGGACGATGAGAGCTGCGAACAGACCATAGGCTTTGCCCTGAAGAACAACGACGACATCCGGGAGATGCTTGCCGATGACGAGTTCATCAGAAGCCTTGTATAACCAGACGCCGTGTGATTGCGGCGAGGGCTGTGAATGTTCGGAAACAGACTATGGTATGGAATGCGGCTGCGGCGGCCATTGCCATCATCACTGCCACGGTGATCAACCACATGTCCATCTTAAACCGACACCGGTCGGAAAGGTGTCGGGCTTCGCCCATTTCCTGCGTGCGCAGGGGCTCGCCGTGGGCATCCACGAAACCGAGGACGCGCTGAAGGCTTTGGCTCTGGTCGGTTTTGAAGATCGCGACGCTGTCCGGGCGGCGCTGAAGGCGATGCTCACGGGATCGAAGCGGGAGCAGCAGGTGTTTGACCGCTGCTTTGACCTGTACTTCGTCTCCGCCGAGGCATTCCAGGCGAACCAGGCGGCCATGGCCCAGGCCCAGCAGGAATATGAGGCCCGGCAGCGGGAGCTCGAGGAGCGCCTCAGCGTGCAGGGAAGGCCCATCGACCTGCGTCAGGACCTGAGGGACGTCTACGCCCGCATGCCCCAGAGCGAGCGGGATCACCTGAAGGACGTGGTGGACAGGTTTTCAGAGAAGATGAAGCACGCGCCGAAGCTCTACGAGGGCTTCATACGCTCCGTGTTCATGAAGAGCCTGATGGAGCAGCAGATGCTGCTGGAGGACGCCGCCGAGGGCGCCATGCAGGCGGACAGCGACGCTGACCTGATGTTCCGGGACATTTCGGGCTTCAGGGAATCGGATATTCCTAAGGCCCACCAGCTGATCGACCAGGTCACCCGCCGCATCAACGGTGAGATCGTCGCCAGGCGCAAACAGGCCGGGCGTTCTCAGGCGCTGGACTTCCGGCGCACGATCCGCGCCGGCCTCTCCACCGGCGGGGCGCTGTGCAGGCTGCGCTACAGGCCCCACCACAGTCGAAAGAAGCGCATCGTCATGCTGTTTGACGTGTCCGGCTCGATGCTCCAGTTTTCCGAATTCGCGATACGCTTCATCAAATCGCTGTCCGAAATCTCCGATCACTCCGAAATATTCCTGTTTTCGGAGCAGGTCCAGCGGGTCAACCCCTTCGCACTGCAGAACATGGACCTGTTCAACAGCTATGTGCGCACCTCGGGGGTGTGGGGCAGGGGTACCAACGTAGGCCGGGCCCTGGACGCGGTGTTGGCGACGGCCCCGCCGGTGCTGACGCCGAACACCGTGCTGCTGGTGCTCAGCGACGCCAAGTCGGTGAGCCTGGAGCGGGCGGAGTCCAGCCTGATGCGCGCGGCCAAGGCCGCGGGGAGCGTGATCTGGATGAACCCCATCCCGGAAGCCAAGTGGCCATACCTGAAGGGCGTCACCCGGCTGCGCCAGCACTGCAGCATGGTGCCCTGCGGCACGCTGGACGAGCTGGCGCGGGCGTGCCAGCGGCTGATCGGCGGTTAAATCATCGTGAAGCGTTTGACATTTGCGGCATATGGCGTAAAATGATACTTTGAAAGTGTGGCTTTCACAAGCGACAGGAGGTGGCACCCGTGCCCATCAAGATTCCTAACAGCCTGCCCGCCACCAGCGTGCTGGAGGGCGAAAACATATTTGTCATCACCGAGTCCAGGGCCATCAGCCAGGACATCCGTCCGCTGCACATCTTGCTGCTGAACCTGATGCCCACGAAGGTGGCCACCGAGACGCAACTGGCCCGCGTGCTGGGCAACACGCCCCTCCAGGTGGAGCTGGAGCTGCTGCAGGTCAAGTCCCATGAATCCAAAAACGTGTCCCAGAACCACATGCTGGCCTTTTACAAGACCTTTGACCAGGTGCGGGACAACAAGTACGACGGCATGGTGATCACCGGCGCGCCTGTGGAACACCTGGCCTTTGAGCAGGTGGATTACTGGGATGAGCTGTGCCAGATCATGGCATGGAGCAAGAGCCACGTCCACAGCACCTTCCACATCTGCTGGGGCGCCCAGGCGGGGCTGTACTACCACTACGGCATCCCCAAGCTGCCGCTGGAAAAGAAGCTGTTCGGCGTGTTTCCCCATCGCGTGGAGCGCAAGAGCAGCATACTCTTCAGGGGCTTTGACGACGTGTTCATGGTGCCCCATTCCCGCCATACCACGATCCTGCGCAGGGACGTGGAGGCCGTGGGCGCGCTGAAGATCCTGGCCTCCTCCGAGGAGGCGGGCATCTACGCCATGGCCACCGACCAGGGCCGCCAGGTCTTCATCACGGGCCACTCCGAGTACGATGCCGACACGCTGGAAAAGGAGTACCTGCGGGACAAGAACGCCGGCCTGCCCATCGAGGTTCCGAAGAATTACTATCCAGGCGACGACGATACCCAGCCGCCGAGGATGAGCTGGCGCGCCCACGCCAATCTGCTGTATTCCAACTGGCTCAATTACTTCGTCTACCAGAATACCCCCTACGACCTTAATGAAATCCAGGCTTGACGCAGGTCGCCAAAGCCGATATAATGAACTCGGCTTCCGCGTGTCTGTGGTTGAAAGTCGATGCCAGTCGCAGGCGAAGCGATCCACGTAAGCCGGGAAAATCCCGGTGAGCACGGTGCGGCTTAGAAGTAAGTCCTGCCGGTACAAAACCGAGAGCTGCAGTAGTGGGGAGGCAGAGTCCTTAGGAGCGAACCAGCCAGCAGGCGAGTGTGGGGTCAAAGACCAGGTCAGGCGCGGAGGCCGCTTTGGACAAAAAAATCGCCGCCCCCCGGAATAACGGGTTATTCCAGGGGCGGCGATTGATTATTCTGTTACTTGACGTACTTCCTCAGCGCCTCTACCTTGTCCAGCTTCTCCCAGGGCAGGTCCAGGTCGTCCCGGCCAAAGTGGCCGTAGCTGGCCGTCTGTGCGTAGATGGGCCGCTTCAAATCCAAATCGCGGATGATGGACGCGGGGCGCAGGTCGAATTCCTTCTCGACGATCTGTGCGAGCCTGTCGTCGCTCGTCGCGCCGGTGCCGTAGCTGTCCACGAACACAGAAACGGGCTTTGCCACGCCGATGGCGTAGGCCACGCCCACCTCGCACCTGCGGGCCAGGCCGGCGGCGACCAGGTTCTTGGCGACGTGGCGCATGGCATAAGCGGCGCTGCGGTCCACCTTGCTGGGGTCCTTGCCGGAGAACGCGCCGCCGCCGTGATGGGCGTAGCCGCCGTAGGTGTCCACGATGATCTTGCGGCCCGTCAGGCCGGAATCGCCCTGGGGCCCGCCGATGACGAAGCGGCCGGTGGGATTGATGAAGTATTTGGTGTCCCCGTCGATGAGACCGGCGGGCACCACGGGCTTGATCACCTTTTCGATCATGTCCTGGCGAATCTGTTCCTGTAAGACGTCGGGCGCGTGCTGGGTGGAAATCACCACGGCATCCACGCGCAGGGCCCTGTCGTCGTCGTATTCGACGGTCACCTGGGCCTTGCCGTCGGGGCGGAGGTAGGTCAGCGTGCCGTTCTTGCGCAGTTCGGCAAGTCGCCGGGTCAGCTTGTGGGCCAGGGAGATGGCCAGGGGCATGTATTCCCCGGTCTCGTCACAGGCGTAGCCGAACATCATGCCCTGGTCGCCGGCGCCCTGGTCGGCGTTCTCACGCACCACGCCCTGGGCGATGTCGGGGGACTGCTCGTCCACGCTGACCAGCACCGCGCAGGAACGGCCGTCAAAGCCGTACTTGGCCCGGTCATAGCCGATTTCCACGATCTTGTCCCGGGCGATCTGGTCGATGGGCACATAGGCCGTGGTGCTGATCTCGCCCATCACCAGGACCATGCCCGTAGTGGCGGCGCATTCGCAGGCCACGTGGGCGTCCGGGTCCTGGGCCAGTATGGCGTCCAGTACGGCGTCGGAGATCTGGTCGCATACCTTGTCGGGATGTCCCTCGGTGACCGATTCAGAAGTGAAGAAATGCCTCATGTCTCATTCTCCTTTTGCATGGAAAGATCAACAAAAAACCCGCCCTGTCGGCGAGTTGAAGGGGTTCAATCTCGCCTCATCTTTCGGCTGTATGACCAGCCGCAGGAATTGGCACCTCGCACGCGCTGCCGCCTGCCGGTTGCCGGGCATCATCGGGCCTGTCCCTCCGCCACTCTGGATAAGGCTTTTTCTGTTGTCAATGCTATTATAGCGATTGGCATATTAAGAGTCAAGTCTTATAAAGCGGAGAAGATACGACGATTTGACAAAATCCGCCGGTATTGATAAAATAGAACCATCGGCAGCGGAAGGGGAGAGGAACATGGCATTGACGATGGTGCACCTGGCGGT
The DNA here is from genome assembly GCA_902765305.1 of uncultured Eubacteriales bacterium. GTDB lineage: Bacteria > Bacillota > Clostridia > Christensenellales > Aristaeellaceae > UBA2862. The sequence continues at coordinate 3,933 of CACWZI010000039.1, read as the reverse complement.
TGCGGACCTCTGGGCCCGCGAACATCCCGAATACGCGAAAAGCCCTGAATTCTATTACGGGGCCATTTCACCGGACGCCATCCACATACGCGACGGCAGCGACAAATCCCATAAAAACGAGGTTCACCTGAACAACTGGGTTTCGCCCCATCCGGACGACGTGATCCGCTATTGGCGGGATCATGCCGAACCCTTTGACATCGGGTATGGCGTGCACGTGCTCACGGACGGCCAGTGGGTGCCCCGCTACAAGGAGAAGCTGCCGGGGATACTGCGCCCGGACGGCCTTCTGAATACGGACATCTACTACAACGATACCTTCGTCACGGACTTTATGCTGTACGACACGCGCCCACGCCTGCGGCAAATCCTTACCCTTCTGGAAAATGCGAAAACCCCGCAGGACCATCCGATGCTGGAGGGCTATATGTTCAACCAGTGGCGCAAGGACCTGGTGGAGGCCTACCGGGGCGAATGTCTCCGCCACGCCCCGGTTCAATTCATCGACGAGGCCTATGTCAACGCCTTCATTGACGAGAGCATCCCCCTGATCGAGGAAACATACCAGAAATTAATGAAAATGGGGTCTTGACAAATCATGTCACAGACGCTATAATATCATCCGTTGGCTGTCGCGGCTGCTTTCCCGGTCATCCGGGCAGCGCGTTCATCCCCGACTTGCGGGCGTGGCGGAATTGGCAGACGCGCCAGATTTAGGTTCTGGTGCCACACGGCGTATGGGTTCAAGTCCCTTCGCCCGCACCTGATCGGTATGCGGTAGTAGCTCAGTTGGTAGAGCGCCACCTTGCCAAGGTGGAGGTCGCGAGTCCGAGTCTCGTCTACCGCTCCAGCCTTTCCATTGAAGCGTGCGGGTGTAACTCAATGGTAGAGTTCCAGCCTTCCAAGCTGGCTACGTGGGTTCGATTCCCATCACCCGCTCCACTCACCGTTTAGCATGCGGTAGTAGCTCAGTTGGTAGAGCGCCACCTTGCCAAGGTGGAGGTCGCGAGTCCGAGTCTCGTCTACCGCTCCATATGCACCATTAGCTCAGTTGGTAGAGCACCTGACTCTTAATCAGGGTGTCCAGGGTTCGAGCCCCTGATGGTGTACCAGGAAGAATTAGGGCACTTCGTGTAACGAAGTGCCCTAAAGCTTTGTAAGAACTATACCAAAAGCCCTCAAAGATCATTAAGGGCTGATTTCATTGACAGTCATGTCTGAAAAGGTTTATAATATCAATAAGATATCAGGAGGGATTAGTATGAGGCGTTGTTTGGGTCTGATTTCGGCACTTCTGATGCTGCTGAGCTTATACGTCCCGGCTTGGGCGGAGAATGATGAGCATGGAGGTGTGGATTTTGAGCATAGGATCGAGAATTAAAGAGCGCCGGGAAGAGTTAGGGATAACTCAGATCGAACTGGCTACTCGCCTCGGTGTTTCCAAAGGCGCTATTGGTAATTACGAAACAGATGCAAATTCTCCCAAAGCGAGTATTATGTATAAGATATTCGATATTCTTCAATGCGATGCGAATTATCTCTATCAGGATGAAATAGGAGAGAGGGAAACCATTGTACCGCCGAAGAATGAACGCAATATACTTTCACTCATTCGTCAACTAAACGTTGAAGGTCAAGAAAAACTGATTGATTACGCAGATGATCTCGTTCGATCAGGCAAATATAAAAAAGACGACCCGGCTGAAATGGTTAATGGAGCATAGGAAAGGATGAAATATGCTATGAAGAGATTATTAGCCATAGTTTTCCTTGTATCAGTTTTGATTTCAACCTTTTGCTTGGCAGAGAGTTCCGAATCGGATATCATCGTTGATGTATCAGATTTCCGTTATTCTCTATCAGGCATGTGCACTTTTCTTTCAACGGGTTTTCCAGAAGCTGGTTGGCATTATTCATCCGAAATAAAGGAGGTAGCGGATAAATACTTGATTACAGAAGCAGATAATGTGCGAATTATCTCAGATATGTCTAATCATAATCTGTGTAAGATTTCTGTCCGCATGGAATATAATAATCAAAGTGCTATGCTAAAACAAATAGCTGTTGCGGCTGTAATAGAGGGGCAACTGTATAATAAGACCTACATATCTGAGAGCGATAAGCATAGATCGTTGCAATACGCCCAAGATATCATGGATTCTATGATTAACTTATACGCAGACAATATTACAGCTCTATATGATGATGGCACAGAAGGAAAAAAATACATGGCTGCTAATGGTAGAACTGTTAATTACTACTATGAACTGATACACGAAACACTATACATGACAGTACAGTTCATTAAATTACCTGATGATATAATATAAATAAATCAGCCTGGAGTGTTATTTGCTATCAAACAGAAAGAGGCACAGAAGATGATTGCCAGAAGTGATAAGCTGGTGCATGACGCCATTGTCAAGCATCTGATGGACGAGGGAGCCGAGTACATAGACATGACGCACAAGGGCGGTGGGCTCTATTTCTTCTCGGAGAGCATTGCCGAAGATCTGAAAAACAAGGGCTACAATATCGGCTTTGCGGAGAAGGGCAGCCGAAGCACGTCAGGTAGGCCGGCATGGTATCTTAGACAATAAAAACCCGCCCCGGTTTCCCGGAGCAGTTACGAATGTCCAACTTTCCATATATACAAAAGAGTGGAGGTTTAGAGTAATGCCGAGTATTCTTGATCTCAAAGAGACACAAGCTGAATTAGACTGGCTGAACAAGAAGCTTTCAATTAAAGCTAAGAAACTGCAAGGACAACCGTTATGTTCTGTGCGTCGTGGTGAAGTATATTGGTGTGAGTTTGGCTATAACCTTGGTTCGGAGATACGTGGCACTCATCCGTGTGTTGTTATACAGAATAATGCAGGGACAGTAAAACTGCGAACTGCGATTGTTGCGCCTATAACTCATGCCGGTAATCGTAGCGTTGTTAATCCTTTGCTTGTCCCGATCACTACTCAGCACGGCCCCAATGGATCTGTGAATCTCGAAGGATATGTTGATCTTGCAAATCTCAGAACGGTCAGCAAGGCGAGACTGAAATCTATGATTGCGAAACTGCCCAAACAGGATATTTTGTTATTGGACGAGAGGATTGCCAGCGTATTTGACATCTATTCGTATTATAAAGATCAGACGGAGAAGCTGGATAAGGCAATAAAAAGAGGCGATGATAAGGATATTAAAGTCAAAGCATTGAGGGATGCTTTGATGAAGATTCAAAGTATTTCAGATCATGGGACAACTGAGGGAATTGGGGAAATCATTGTTGAGGCGTTGAAACTGTAAGAAAAAAGCAGTTGACATTTAACCCGATCTGTCATATAATACTTACTACTGAAGGGCTTGACTTTGATCGGTCAAGCAAATCCTTAAAAGGAGGGTCCTTCACTGTAAGGAGAGCCTTTGACCGGGCACTCGGAAAGAGACAGATCAGATTGTTGATCTGTCTCTATTTTATTCCAAGGTAACTGTTCAGTCCCTCCACGAATTAACGTAAAATTCCAAAAGGAAATTACGTAGTCATGTCGAATAATAAACCATAGCAAGAAGAGCTATGAGGAGGTGTTCGGCATGGAAAAGATGTTCAATCAGCTGCTACAGCAGATGAAAGAACTGACCGAACAGCTCCAATATCAGAGTGTGCAACTCCAGCAACAGACCGAGCAACTCACAGAACTACAAGAGATCATCGCGGCGAAGGATGCGCAGATTGCAGCACTAACGACGCGAATCGAAGAACTGACCCACAAGAAGAACAGTGGGAACAGTTCAAAGCCACCGTCGAGCGAGCGTCTGAACAAGCCAGCACCCAAGAGCCTGAGAACCAAGAGCGGCAAGTCGGCAGGCGGTCAACCGGGGCACAAGGGGAGCGGCATGAAGATCGACCGGGAGCCGGACGAAGTCATAGAGCATCGGCCA
>CACWZI010000038.1 GCA_902765305.1 uncultured Eubacteriales bacterium | reverse complement strand
GTGTACTGATATTATACAGCAAAAGTGGAGAAAAATCAGTTGATAAATGTATCAAAATCACTTGTATTTGCGGGCTTTCTCGACTTTTACAAGTGGCTAATAACAATATATGGATGGAGGAAATGATGATGTATAAGAATCGCATTGTCGCTTTGATCGTAGCGCTGCTGATGCTGCTGGCCGGGACGGCGGCATTGGCCGAGAACACCATAACGGTGCAGGGCATCGGCAGCGTGAAGGTGGATTCCGATCGCGCAGGCATCAGCCTGGGGGTCCGCGAGGCCGCAGCGGAGGTCATGACGGCCCAGTCCATGGTGAATGAGCGGATCAGCGCCATCGTCGAGGTCCTGAAGGGCATGGGCCTCACCGAGGACGATATCAGCACCAATGGGATAGGCATTTACCCCAATTACAACTACGACGATGGCGAGACGATCATCGGCTATACCGCTTACAACAACATCTATCTGACGGTGAAGGATGTGAACAACACCGGCGCCTACATCGACGCCGCCTTTGCCGCAGGAGCCAACAGTCTGGATTATGTGGAATTCAGCGCCACCGAGACGGAGGAGGCTGACGCGAAGGCGCTGGCCCTGGCGGTGGAGAGCGCCCGTGAAAAGGCGCGGATCATCGCGGACGCCGCCGGCGTGAAGCTGGGCGAAATCGTGGAAATGCATGACAACGCGGACATGAGCTTTGGCGGCAACGGAATCTATGTGAAGAACGCCGAGGAAGCGGATGCAGGCTCGGGCACCGACGTGATGGCCTCGAAGCAGACCATCTCCGCGGCCGTGAGCGTCACCTTCGCGTTTGAGTGAGGCGCCGATGGGTGAAGCCTGAGGATTGACTGCGTAAAAAGAAGAAACAGCCCCTTGCGCAATGGAAAGCCATCGGATATAATATCAGTGCAGGGCAGCAGCTCTGCACTGATAATGATTGGAGGCCATGAACGTCATGGATGAGGAAAGGGATCTTGTCGAATTTGAAGACGACGCCGGCAACAGGCTGACCATGGAGGTCTTGGATTACCTGGCCTATGAAGGCAAGGAGTACGCGCTGCTCACAGAGTACGTTGAGGACGATTCGGACACCGATGAGAATGAACCGATCGAGGTGTTCATCATGGAGGTTGTCCCCGTGGGCGAGGACCAGGAGGAGTTCGTACCTGTGGACGACGCGCTGGCCGAAAAGCTGATCAAGATATTCGAGTCCAACGGCTTTGAGGACGATGAACTTGAGGACGAGGAAGCGTAACGGACAAGGGCTCTTCAAACCAAACAGGGCGCCGCTGATGCGGCGCCCTGTTTGGTTTGAATTGGAAAAGGGACTATTGTTGTTCACATGATTCGCGCCGGATCGTTCTCTGGGTCGTCGGGCTGGAGCACGAAGCCCTTGCCGCTCTTGAACAGCAGCTCCTGGTTCTTGACGCTGACCCGGGTACCGGGGGCGATGGGGTAGGTGATGAAAACGTTACTGCCGATCACGGAATCATGGCCGATCACCGTGTCACCGCCGAGTATGGACGCGCCGGCGTAGATGGTCACGTTGTCCTCGATGGTGGGATGGCGCCGCTTGCCGTGCAGCTTTTGACCGCCGCGTGTGGAAAGCGCGCCGAGGGTGACGCCCTGGTAGATCTTGACATAATCGCCGATGACGGTGGTTTCACCCACCACGATGCCGGTGCCGTGATCGATGAAAAAGTATCGGCCGATCCGGGCACCGGGATGGATGTCGATGCCCGTGCGGCTGTGGGCGTATTCGGTCATGATTCTGGGAATCAGCGGCACCGACAGCTGGTAGAGCACGTGGGCGAGGCGGTAGACGGTGATGGCGTACAGCCCGGGATAGGCGATGATCACCTCCGCTTTGTCGCAAGCGGCCGGGTCGCCGTCGTAGGCAGCCTGGAGGTCCGTCTCCACAAAGGCGCGAATCTCCGGCAGGCGCTCCAGGAAGGACGCGGTAAGATCCTCGGCGGCCTGGTCGATGCCGCCTTCAAAGGCCTGTCCGCTGCCCCGAAGGGCGATGCCGATCTGGCGGTTCAGATGAAAGGCCACGTCCTCGATCAGCGCCGACAGGTTGTTCTTGGGATTGTAGATGCGATAGGTATAGTCGCGGTAATATCCCGGAAACACCAGCCGGAACAGCTTTTCGATCAGTGACTCGATGATCAGCCGGTCCGGCTGGGTAAACATCTCAAGCCGGTCGATGACTCGCTCGTTGCCGTAATCCGCAAGGATGCGGTCGGTCAGTGCCTGTATACGCCTTTCGAAGGGTTCGGACTGAGGATTCATGACCTATGCCTGCCTTTCATTTTTGCCGGATCTTACCGGGTGATGATGTCCACCGGCACGTTGAAGATCTTGGCGACCTTCAGGATCGTGTCGATGTACCTGCCCACGCCCGCGGCCATGTGGTGGGTGGGGCCGGCCTCTGACCACTTGTCGCAGAACTCAGTGGCGCTGCAGGAGAAGCGCATCCGCATGTTGGTGTCGCCGAACATGAAGATGGGGCCTTCTTCGTTGACGCCCTCGGCCACCACGAACTTGAAGTGGCCGTCCCGGTCCTGGGTGATGCCCAGGAAGGTGATGGGCTGGTTCGTCGGCGGGTAGAACTGGGTCAGGTACCCGCCGCCGGTCTTGCCGTGGAACACCGGCACGATCTTCATGGTGGGCTTGCGGGCCTGGGAGATGTCCGCGTCGCCGGAACCGGAGTGGCCGATGATGCAGATGTCCTCGTTGAAGTCGATGGAGTACATCTCGGAGAGCTGGCCGGTGCCGCTGATGGTCTTCATGATGCTCATGGCCATGGCCACCTTGATGTCGCCCTCCACGGCGCAGGCGGTGCCCTGCTTGATGAGCATGGAGAAGGCCGGAATCAGCATGGAATCCAGCTTGCCGGCCACGCCCTGGGCGAAGCCGTCATAGTGGCTGGCCACAAGGCCCAGCTGCTCGTCCTTCACCCACTGCTCGAAGGCCACGACATACTTTGCCATATCCCAGACCTTTTCAACCGTTCCGCCGCCCTCGATGTCAAAGGTGTTGATGATGTCCTCGGCCTTGGCCCGGATGGCGGCCTCGTCTGTGATGTCGTCGGCGATGGCCCACATTTTCTCCCAGTCAAACTGCTTGGTGTACAGCCACATGCGGTGGTAGAGGTTGGTCTCGTCGATGTACAGGTCCATCATGCCGGGGTAGGGCCGGCCGATCTGGGCGATGTTGGTGTCGCGGAAGCGGCGGCGCACCTGGGCGGCGCGGCACCAGTCCTCGATCTCCGCCTGCAGGTGGGGATCGCCGCCCTCGTCCACGCCGGTGATCACCGCGTGGCGCTTGCCGGCGCGTTCAAGGTCGGCCACCATCTCGCCCACGGCGCCGCAGGCGTACAGCTCGCCCAGCCAGGTGGGGGTGTCGGTGGTGGCGTATTCGGGGGCGCGCTTCTTCTGGATGTTCACCAGCACCACGGGCACGTCCAGGTCCCGCACGGCGGGCAGCATGTTATAGCTGGTGGCGTAGGTCAGCAGCTGCAGGATCACCAGGTCCACGTCCGCGGCGCGGAATTTGTCGCCCGCCGCCATGGCCAATTCCTTGGTGGTGACGATGCCGCCGTCGATCAGCTCCACCGAATCGGGGATGCGGGTCTTGAACTTGGCGTACTGGCCCTCGAACTCGGGCACAAGGGACGGGAACTGGGGCAGGTAGGCCCCCAGGGCGATGGCGAATACGCCCACTCTTGCCTTGGTATCAATCAACATCGTTTTTCCTCCTTGCCACGTGGGTTATGATGTACAGACGAAACGGCGGCAATGACGTCTGGCCCAACGCGGGCAGGCTGCCGCACCATACAAAAATCATAACACAGAATCGGTGTGATGTCCAGTGAAAAATTATACTTGTTTATTGGACAAGCCATCTCCGATCGTGTATAATAGCAAACGAACGGTCTACATCATTATTTGGAGGAAATGCAATGGTATCGGATAAATTCATGGTCAACAGTGACGCCGGGCGCATGGCGGCGGCAAAATTCGCGGCGGATAACTATGCCTGGCATGCCGGCCTGGACAAGCGCGACACACTGCGGTTGAATCTGCTGGTAGAGGAGACCCTGGGCATGGTGAAGGCCATGGTGGACGACTTCTACGGGCGGCTGTGGTTTTCCGGCGATGACAGCACCTGCGAGATTCACCTGGAGGCGACGGCCAACATGGATTCCGGTCGCAAGCAGGAGCTGCTCTCCGTGTCCAGCTCGGGCAGGAACGCCGCGGCGAAGGGCTTCATGGGTATGCTGGGGGATGTGATCTCCGGCGCGCTGCACAACATAGGGCGCGCTGTGGATACGGCCTATGGGGAGAGCGCCATGTCGGGCAATCTCATCGCCCCGGCAGGCGTGGGAAACCCGAACCTGTACGACCTGACCCCGGTCTGGACCCTGGACCAGTACAGGGCCAATGTGGAAAAAGGGCGCATTGATAGCGATGCGCTGGAGCAGGCGAAGCAGGACCTGGAGAAGTCCATCGTGGCCAACCTGGCCGACGACATCGTCGTAGGCGTGAAGGGGGACCGGATCGAGCTGGTGATCACGAAGCGGTTCAAAAAGGATCAGAAGTGATCTTCTTCCCAATCGCCTGACATTCCCGAAAGAGGTGCGCATATGATTCTCAAGATACTTGGCAACAACGGTCCCTATCCTGCCCCGGGTGGGGCCTGCTCCGGTTATCTGCTGACCAGCGACAGCGGTGATACCCGCATATTGATCGACTGTGGTACCGGCGTGTTGAATCGCCTGATGGATGAGTGTCCGCCGAAGGATCTGGACGCAGTGGTGCTCAGTCATCTGCACTACGACCACATGTCGGACATGCTGCCCATGCAGTATGCCCTTCAGTTCGATCCCCGCCAAACGCCGCTGCCCGTCTACGCGCCGGAGGAGCCGGAGGCCGTGCGGGCGCTGCTGGACTGCCCCTGCTACGACCTGTGGCCCGCCGAGGATTTCACCGTCGGCGAGATGCGGGTGTCCTTCACCCCGGCCAGGCACCCGGTGCCCACCAACGCGGTGTCCGTGACCTGCGATGGAAAGCGCTTCGTGTTCACCGGCGATTCCAACCAGGACGCGCTGGTGGAGCTGTTCTGCGAAGGCGCGGACCTGCTGCTGGCGGATTGCGGCCTGTCGAACGCGGATCATCGCTTCACAGCGCCGCACTATTCCGCGGGGCTTTGTGGCCAGCTGGCCGCCAACACCCATGCCGGACGGCTGTTGCTGACCCACCTCAACCCGAAATATGTCCCCGATGCGCTGCTCTCAGAGGCCAGGATCGCCTTCCCCGAGGCGGAGCTGGCCGAGCTGGGCGCGACCTACTATATCTGATCGACCATGCGCGCCGCCCTTCGTTTCGTACAGCGGCAGGTTTGCGCCCGTCCGCTGGCGTGCTTCGCCGTCGCTACCGTGCTGGGGCTGATGCTGCGCCGGCGGCTTTCTGTGCCCACACTGGCGTGCGCCATGGCCCTTGCAGCATCGGTTGGGCTTGGGTTCGCGTTGCGCAGGCGCCGGAGCGTCGCCGCGGTATTGCTGCTGCTGGCGGGGCTGGCGACGGGCATGACGCGCATGGGCCTTGCGCTGGACGGACTGAAGCCGATACAGACCCGGTATTCGGTGGAAATGGTGGGCCTCGTGACTGCGGAGCCCTTCACCAATCCGGACACAGGGCGGCGCATCTTCCGCTTCGAGCTGGAAACGGCGGGCGACGCGCCCAGCGATCTATGCCTGAGAATGTACCTGCGTGGGGATCCGGAACCCCTTGAGGCCATCGCCTGTGGGCAGCGGCTTCGGCTGAAGGGACACATCTGGGCGCCTGACCCGGTGACCAATCCCTATGAGTTCGATTTCGGGGCTTATCTGAACCGGCAGGGCATGGATGCTTACGCCACCGCGAAGATCGAGGATGTGACGATACTGGGCTCGTCCGTCGGCGTGAACACGACCCTCGTCACCATCCGTCATGCCATCGCCCGGCGCATCGACGCCTTGTTTCCCCGCAGCGCCGGCATCATGCGGGCATTGGTGCTGGGCGATCGCTCTCTGCTGGGCGATGAACAGCGCGACGCGCTGCAGCGCTCAGGCACGGCCCACCTGATCAGCATTTCGGGCCTGCATGTGACGCTGCTGGCGGCGGTGCTTTCCCTGCTGTTGGGCCTGATCATGCCCAGGAAATATGCCGTCCTGGTCGCCGTTGCCCTGCTGATCCCCTATGGCGCGCTGATCGGCTTCACCGCCCCTTTTGTTCGGGCTCTCTGCACCTTCGCGATCTTTTGTTGTGCCCCCATCGCCGGGCTTCCCAGTGACGGCATCACCCGCCTGTGCGGGGTGATGCTGGCGTGGCTGCTGGCGAAGCCCCTGAGTCTGGAGGATACGGGCTTCGCGCTGTCCTACGCCGCCTCTGCCGGAATCATACTGCTGATGCCGCCGCTTCGACGGCTGGTGGGACTGGAAGGCCTGAATCGCAGGCTTCCCGGCGTTCACGGCCCAAGGCATGCGCTTTTGCAGGTCGTGGCTTACGTGGGCGACCTGATCTGCGCGTCGGTGGCCGCCCAGCTGGCGACACTGCCCCTGGTGGTCGCATCCTTCGGCGGGCAGCCGCTGCTCTCGGTGCCCTTCAACCTGATCTGCGTGCCCCTGTGCATGGCAGGCTACGTCCTCGGACTGTTGGCGCTGCTGGTCTCTGTCATTTTCATGCCGCTGGCCGCAATGCTCGCCCGCGTGCCGGATGCGCTGCTTGCGGCGCTGACGGCCATCACCCGGGCGGGCGGTGGCATTGACGGCGGCTATGCGCGCATCGGGCGATACCCATTCATACTGATCGTCGCTCACTGGTCGGTCATGCTGGCCGCGTCTGACCTCAGTCGCATCCGCCTGAACGTGCGCAGGCTGATGCCGCTGGGGCTGGTGGGCGTCGCCGCGCTGTCCACGCTGCTGGTTTTTATGAAGGCGTGGCCCTTCACACTCGTGTTCCTGGACGCAGGGCAAGCCGACTGCGCCGTGGTACAGAACCATGGCTGCACCTGGCTGATCGACGCGGGGGATACGTATACCCCCGCCGCGGACTACCTTTCCGCCAACTGCCTGAAGTTGAACGGCATCGTACTCTCCCATCCCCATGAGGACCATGCGGGCGGCCTTTTGGACATTCTCGACAGCTTCCGCCCTGACGCCATCTACGTCCCCGCAGGCTGGTTCGACGTGGAGGAAGTCGCCCCTTCGATCGTCGAAGGCATCGAAAAGGCGCGGTCTATGGGCATACCGATCCGTGAGCTGCATACCGGCGACAGGATCGGGCTGTCAAGCGTTGCCAGTCTGGAGGTCTACAGCCCGGACGGCGGGGCGCTGCCCGCGGAGGTCAACGACATGTCCATGCTCGCGCTGGTCACCTGCGAAGGGCAGAAGGCGCTGTTCACCGGTGACCTGAGCCAGGAGGGGGAGCCAGAGCGCATCCCGGATGCCGACGTGCTGAAGGTGGCCCATCACGGCTCGAACAAGGGCACCAGCGCGCGCTTTCTCGACGGCGTCACGCCGGACATCGCCGTGATCTCCGTGGGCGAAAACAACTACGGCCATCCCGGCGAGGAGACGCTGGAGCGCCTGTCCGCCAGCGGCGCGGAAATCTACCAGACCCGCCAGTCCGGCGCGATCACGATGCGTCATTGGGGCGGGGCGTGGCACATTCAAACCTTTCAGGAGGCTGTGAATGAAGTGGAATGAATTCTACAAGGCCCTGGACGCGGGGAAGATCGCCCCGGTCTATCTGTTCACCGGGCCCGAGGAATATGTCAAGCGGGAGGCATTGGAGGCCCTGAAGGCGAAGCTGCTGCCGCCGGGGCTTGAGACGCTGAACGACACCACCCTGGAGGGTGTGACCGCCCAGCAGATCACCGACGCGGCCGAGACCATGCCGATGATGTGCGACCGGCGCATCGTCACCGTGCGGGATTGGGCGCCGCTGATGCAGGCCAAATCGAAGAACGAGGACGGCGAGGTCGCCTGGATGCAGAAGTGGCTGGAAAACCCGCCGGACAGCTGCGCACTGGTCTTCTACATGCGCGCGGAGCCGGACGGCCGCAAGAAGATGACCGGGCTTCTGAAGAAGAAGGCCGAGTCGGTCAGTTTCGACCTGCTCAGCGATTCGGAGCTGGCCCGCTGGAGCGCCGGGCGACTTAGGCCGCTGGGAAAGAAGATCGACGGCAGGGCGCTGTCGACGCTGACCTACATGGCCGGGCGCGAGCTGACGCGCCTGAGTGGCGAGCTGGACAAGCTGGCAGCCTATTTGGGAGACGAGCGCAGCGAAATCACCGAGGCGGACGTGACCGCCATCGTCCCGCCGTCGCTGGAATACAATGTCTTCGAGCTGCTGAACAGCCTGCTGGCCGGGGATATACAGAAGGGTCAGCAGACCGTCAACAGCCTGCTGCAGGGCGGCCAGAACGCCATGGGGCTGCTGGCCATGCTCACCCGGCAGATCCGCCAGCTGGCCCACATGAAGTGCGCCCTGGACGAGGGCAAGCCGGTCCAGACGGTGCAGGAGCAGCTGAAGCTGCACCCCTACGCCGCCAAACAGACCGCGCGCCAGTGCGCAAGGCTTTCCGCCGGCTGGCTGACCGGCCTGTACGAGGGCTGCGTGGCCTCGGATTACGCCGTGAAAAGCGGCCGCCTGCGGGACAGGGACGCCCTGGACGCCCTGATCTTCAAAATCGGCCTTGCCCGGGGCCAACGGTGAAGATTCGACGATTGATCGCAAGCCTTCAGTTGGGTAATGATGATACTTATAGGGGTTGGGAACATGAAATATACCGTCAAGCGATTGATAGCGCTGTTACTCGCGCTGTTGTTGGCGTTGCCCGTGTTCGCAGAGGACAGTCCCTTCTGAGGGCGAGCAAGCGCCCTCAGAAGGAGAAGATGTTGAGGCGCTCGCCGAGGAAGAGGCGGAGGAATCCGCCGAGGGCGAGAACGACCAGCCCACCGAGGGCGACGATGCACAAAGCCTTCCCCAGCGACCGAAGGGAGCGTTTCAGGGTGTGCGTAGCCACACCCTGAACCGGCAGCTTCGCTGCCTGGGGAAGGCTGTTGGGTGCCGCGTATAGCGCGACAAATCAGTATTTGTATACGATTGAACATTTATGATATGAATAAATATAGGGGAGCGCATGAGCGCTCCCCATTCTTTATGCTACCTGTGTCTGTGCATTACGCGGCGGGGGCCACCTCGGTGGCCGCCTCGGCGGCGTAGGCGGCAGCCTGCGCGCCGGCGATGCGGCCGAATACCACGAAGTCAGCCACGGCGTTGCCGCCCAGGCGGTTGCCGCCGTGGACGCCGCCGGTGACCTCGCCCGCGGCGAACAGGCCGGGGATGATCTTGCCGGACTCGTCGATCACGTGGGTCTCGGGATCGATCTTCAGGCCACCCATCGTGTGATGGATGCCCGCGGTCACCTTCACGGCGTAGAAGGGCGCCGTATCCAGCGGGTTGGCGAAGGAGGTGCGGCCAAAGTCGGGGTCGTTCTTCTCGGCCACGTAGCCGTTCCAGGTGTTCATCGTGGCGGCGAAGGTATCGGCGGGAATGCCCAGCGCCTCGGCGAGGGCCTCGTAGGTGTCGCCGGAGAGCATCAGGCCGCGGTTGATGTAGCCCTGGATGACGGAGGAGGCGTCCACCATCTTCTGGTCGACGACCAGCCAGCTGAAGGAATCGGGCTGGGCGATCTCGGCGGCGGAGACCACGTCGCGGGTGCCCACCTCGTCGATGAAGCGCTCGCCGTTCTTGTTCACCAGGATCGCGCCGTCGCCGCGCAGGCCCTCGGTGATCAGGGAGGCGGTGTCGGCCTGCACGGTGGGATGGATCTGGATCTGCTCCATGTCCACGGTGGCGGCGCCCAGCTCTGCGGCCATCAGGATGCCCAGGCCCTGGATGCCGGCGGCATTGGTGGTCATGAAGCCCTTGAGCTCCGGCTTGTAGGCCTCGACCATGTCCAGGTTCGCGCCGAAGCCGCCGGTGGTCAGCACCACGGCGTCGGCGGCGACGGTGATGCTGTTGCCGGTCTTGCCCATGGCCAGCGCGCCGATGCAGGCACCGTTCTCGTCGGGAACCAGCGCAATGGCGGTGGTGTCGGTCATCAGGGTGATGTTTTCGCGCTTCTGGCAGGCCGCCTCCAGCAGCGGCACGGTGTACGCGCCCACGGATACGACCTTGCCTTCCTCGTTCAGGGGACGATGGATGCGCTTGACGGACGCGCCGCCGAAGGAGGCCACGTCGGTCAGCTTGATGTCCTGGCTGGCCAGCCAGTCGATGGCGTCGGCGGTGTTGCTGACCAGGGTGTTGACCAGCTCGGGGTCGTTGATGCCCTTGCCGCCGATCATGGTGTCCAGCGCGAACAGGTCGGTGGAGTCAAAGTAGCCCTGGGGATCGGCCTTGTAGGCGTCCCACTGCTCCTGGACCTTGGCGGCCAGCGCGGTGATGGTCTCGTTGTCCGCCCAGTTATCCTTCGCGGCGGCCAGGGTCTTTTCGACGCCGGCCTCCTCGCCGAATTCGTTGGCGTCCTGGAAGCTGGTCTTGGCCGCGTTCATGCCGCCGGTGGACTTGACGGAGTTGCCGCCCACGGCGGGCTGGCTCTCCAGCACCACGACCTTCATGCCGGCGTCCGCGGCGGTGATGGCGGCGGTCATGCCCGCGCCGCCCGCGCCGATGATCAGCACGTCGGTATCGATGACCATGTCCTCGGCCGCCGTCTCGACGTACTCGCGCATGAAGTCCTCGGGGTTCACGCCCGCGTCCTGCAGCGCGGCGAGGGCGGCCTCGATGAACGCGGCGCGGGTGATGGAGGCGAAGGTCGCGCCGGTGTAGGTGTCCACGATGCCGTCATAGTCGATAAAGGCCTGGGGCCACTCGGCGATGACGTTCTTGCCGATGCCGTCCGTCTCGTCGTTGCCGACGGCTTCGACCTTGGTGATCACGCCGTCCTTCAGCGTGATGGTCACTGTGACGTCGCCGCCAAAGCCCTTGGCGGTGCCGGTGCCGGTGACCTCCTCGGCCAGCGCCGCCGGCGCGAGGGCCAGCAGCATGGCCACGGCTACGAGCAGGGAAAGGATGCGTTTCTTCATGGGGGTTTCCTCCTTATGATGAAGATGGCGCAGGGCAGGCCGACAAAGCGCGGGCATACCTGTGACGCAATGCCATTGTAACATAGAAACGGAAGAAATACAATAAGATAGACATAACAAAATCTGCAGGGGAATGCTTTTACTGCGGGTTTTGTTTACGATGTGTCATTCCAAAGGCTTCATCGTGAGGAATTTATATTTTGAGGCATAAAAGGACATTTTTTTGAATAATCAATTATTACATCATCCTTTTTATATCTGACTCAAAATTAAATGCAAGTGTCACACTATATATCGGTGAAATGACACTTGCATTAATGGTTACTGGATGTGGTCTTAACGTGATGCTTAGCCCGCTCCCCTGTGCATCACCTGCTTTAGATGGAAGGTCAAGCCCGTTAATCAGCTTTTTTTGTGATGATATTATAACCGATGATTTAAAACAATCAAATCGTCCCATTACGAATAATCCTGTGGTGGGGCTTTATCGCAATTTCAAAAATGGGAATATATAATAAAACCATAATGTATATATTTTGACAAAGAAGAAGCACCCTGCAACAGTGCAAGGTGTTTGTGAATCTTGAATGTCGTTACTCCATAAACAAACCTTTTGCTTGTTCAATTGTCATTGTACCCTCAATGTCGCTGTTGCAGATAAGCACTTGTCCATCTTCCAGTGTGATTCTTGCAGAATCACCGGCGTCAAACTGTCCCCTGAATGACATATACTGTGTAAGGTCAACTTCAACGGGGTATTCATATTCTTTTCCAGCTTCCTTATCCCGTTTTGCCTGGTCCCACTTTGCACTGTATTCATGGTAAGCGGTCTGATATTCAGACTGTGCTTGTTCAGACTTCCAGATTACAATGTTGAAGTGTTGGAAACTCTTGACTTCTTCAGCGTTATAGCCGTGAACCTCAATCACGTAACTACCTACAGCAATATCCTTACCAGCGATCAACTTACCAACGGGTAATACCACCTTGCCACCCTGTTCAAACAGTGCTTCATCAACAGCTTGACTTATTGCAATCAGGTCATCAACCGTCTTGCCAGATAAATCAATTCCGGCATCCTCAGCCGAAGCCACCGACATGATGCCAAACATCAGAACCAACATGACAACTAGCAACCGCTTCATGGTGACAACCCCTCCACTATATAATGGTGCTGAATGACTACTGATAGGGGATACCAGTGTAAACCGTGTGACGCTTTCGTGCTCAAAGACAACCACCACGCCACGGGGTGAGACAACAATAAGAAAGGAGGTGATAGATGTTGGAAAGGCTTAGACTGCTTCAGGTATTGCTTCAGGTGCGTCAGCGTCAGCAAACTCACCATCTACGTTCTCAGGTGCTTCGCTTTTCTTGCGTGCGTCAAAGGTATACTCGCCATCCCGCGTTGCATGAACATAACTTCCAGTTTCAGCCGCCTTATCTGCCATGTACTTGACCGTCTCTTTATGACTGTCAATATAATGGTGTAAGACTTCGCTTCCCTTTTTAGTTACATACGCACCTAAGATAGCTCCCGGCACGGTTTTCACCAACCACTTTCCTGCTTTCACCATATTATCACGCGTAAGCAGCGAATCAAGCCCAAAAATAGCCATCGACAAATTCCTCCTCTTTCTATAATCATCATACCACCTTTCAGCAATCATTCAGCACCCACATTTTAACATATGTACGTGTAATAGTCAACAATAATTTACAGATAAAAAAAGAACCATCAGCGAGCGTGATTCTGCGAACATACACAATCGCACGGTAGTTTGATATTTCATCGCACACATCTAACGCGTATCTTTGGGCTGAGTTTGAAAGCCAGATCATAGCTTTACTCCCATCACTTGTGACGCTATGCGAAGGTAATCCCGGTCAACAAGTTGCATATCATAGATCTGATCCTGGACAATAGCAATCCATCGGAAGTTTATGGACTTGTCGATATAATAAAAGGAAGATGAAATTATGTTCGATTTAAAGAAGTGGATAAAGGCTGCGGGTATCCGCGCTATAAGAACTGTGGCGCAGACTGCTGCTGCGACCATTGGCACAAGTGCAACAATGGGCGACGTGAACTGGCAGCGGGTGCTGTCTTCTTTTGTGCTGGCAGGGATTCTGAGCTTGCTGACGAGTGCTGGTGGGCTGTCGGAGATGGAGAATGAAACACAGGAAAAAAAGTAAGGATATATCTGCCTAAAACGGTTATATTCCAGTTGACTAATGAATAATAGTTGTATTATAATGGGGGTGTCAGAATACAATGAGGAGCGTGAATGAGATGACGAGTGCACAGCGTTTTTTGGAAAAGTATGCTGACACTCCTATAGAGGAGATTGACGCAAGTAAGGCAAATGAAATTCTGCGCAGGAGCGGTTTTCTTACAAGAACAAATAAGGTTAGTACGAGATATGCGTGTGTTGTTGTCCGCAATGATCAGACCAGTGCAAATCACAGCGTAAAGACAGGGGATGGTGTAGATACGCATGGAATTATCAAAAATTGATCAGGCACTCTACCAACATACTGGTGGAATAGTTCTCGGATTTCACGGTTGTGATGAAACTGTTGGTAAGAAAATACTCAATTCCCAGACAGAACATTTAAAGGCAAGCACAAATGATTATGATTGGTTAGGAGAAGGTATTTATTTCTGGTTAAATGATCCTGTGCGTGCATATGAGTGGGCAATTGAGACAGAGAAGAGAGGAAAGATTAAGAGACCTTATGTCATTGGTGCGGTTATAGAACTTGGAAACTGTTTGAATCTATCTGAGAGGAGTGCAATTAGAGCGCTTAGGAGAAGTTACACTGAGCTAAGACTTAGCTTCGAGTTTAGAGGAGAGAAAATTAACGAGAAGGTAGTCAATTCTGCTGATGATGCCGGTGGGTTTAAGCTTTTTAGAAGGCTCGATTGCTTGGTCATCAATAACCTGATTGAATCAGCAAAAGCAGATGGACAGGTTTTTGATACCGTTTATGGATATTTCCAGGAAGGTAAGGACGCATATCCAGGTGCTGGTATAAGAGAAAAGTCCCATATTCAAATCTGTGTCCGAAATACAGATTGTATCAAAGGGTATTTTCTACCGAGGGCTATTAGTGCGGACATGGATTCTGTTGTGGGTGCCTTGTAAGCATATGCACAGTTGTGGCAGGTTTGACGACTTGCCGGTAGTCCCCATTGACATGGGGGCCAGATAATGATCCGATAGGTTAGCGCAGAACCACAAATCAGGAATGAAAAGCGCGTGACTGAAAGGCCGAGCCATGACCGGCTGGGCGGAAAAGAAATAGGGAACCACCTACATTGTGTAGATGACTCCCTATCTTTTTTTTGCGGGTATATGTTCTCCATGCCCTGAGGAAAACCTCGTCCATAGGCGGGACTTTACTCAAGGTACGGCATAAAAAGAACACCGCCGCTTGCGCAACAGTGTCTTTTATCTGAGAAAATCTTAGTGAGCTGTGGTAAAACTGTGGTAAATTGCTGCTTCTGCGTCTTCTGAAACCTCGAAAACCCTTGAAAACACGGCGTTTTCTCAGTCCAAAGGCTTCATCGTCGGGAACAGCAGCACGTCCCGGATGGAATCGCTGTTCGTCAGCAGCATCACCAGCCGGTCCACGCCGAAGCCGAGGCCGCCGGTGGGGGGCATGCCGTATTCCAGGGCGTTGACATAGTCGTAATCCACCTGGGCGCCGCTGTTGGGGTCGAGGCTCTTGCGCTCGGCTACCTGCTTTTCGAAGCGGGCGCGCTGGTCCAGCGGGTCGTTCAGCTCGGAGAAGGCGTTGCCGAACTCGGTGGCGTTGATGAAGTACTCGAAGCGCTCGGTGAACATCGGGTCGTCGGGCTTGCGCTTGGCCAGGGGGCTGATCTCCACCGGGTAGTCGTAGATGAAGGTGGGCTGAATCAGCTTCTCTTCGACGTAGGCGTCGAAGAATTCCGCCAGGATCGCGCCCTTGGTGGGGATCTCCGGCAACTCGACATGATGGGCCTTGGCGCAGGCGATGGCGTCCGCGTCCGTCTTCCAGTCGGCAAAGTCCACGCCGCTGTACTTTTTCACGGCCTCCACCATGGTCAGGCGCTCCCAGTGGCCGATGTCGATGTCGTTGCCCTGGTAGGGGATCACCAGGCTGCCGCAGACCTTTTGGGTCACGGTCTTCATCATGTCCTCCACCAGGTCCATCATGCCGTGGAAGTCGGTGTAGGCCTCGTACAGCTCGATGGTGGTGAACTCGGGATTGTGCTTGGTGTCCATGCCCTCGTTGCGGAATATCCGGCCCACCTCGTAGACCCGGTCCAGGCCGCCAACGATCAGCCGCTTCAGGTAAAGCTCCGTCTCGATGCGCAGTACCATGTCCATGTCCAGGGTGTTGTGGTGGGTGTAGAAGGGCTTGGCTGCCGCGCCGATCTCAAAGGGCGTGAGGATGGGGGTGTCCACCTCGAGGTAGCCCCTGCCGTCCAGGAACGCCCGCAGCTCCCGCAGGATCAGGCTTCGCTTGATGAAGGTGTCCTTCACCTCGGGGTTCACGATCAGGTCGACGTAGCGCTGGCGATAGCGGGTGTCGGTATCGGTCAGGCCGTGGAACTTCTCCGGCAGCGGGTGAAGGCTCTTGGTCAGCAGCGTAAGCTTCCCGGTGTGCACGGAGATCTCGCCGGTCTTGGTCTTGAACACCGTACCCTCCACGCCGATGATGTCGCCGATATCCAGGGCCTTGAAGTCCTTGTAGGCGTCCTCGCCGACGTCGTCGCGCTTGACGTAGATCTGCATCGTGCCGTCCGGGTCCTGGATGCGGGCGAAGCTGGCCTTGCCCATGATGTGCTTGCCCAGTATGCGGCCGGCGATGCGAACGGTCTTGCCCTCCAGTGCGTCGTACTGGTCCCGGATCAGGCCGGAGGTGTGGGTGCGGTCATAGGTGGTGATCTCGTAGGGGTTCCTGCCCTGTTCGATCAGCGCGTTCAGCTTGCCCAAGCGAATGGTGTCCTGCTCGGTGAAGTTCGACGGCGCCTGGTAGGTCTGGACCATGTTCTCGTTCTCCTCTCGGTGGATGTATGTGGGATTGACGATATCAGCGCTTGCGTATGGAGAGCACCTTCAGCTTGACAATGCCGCCGGGGGTGTTGGCCTCCACGATGTCGCCGACCTTGGCTGGAGGCATGTAGTCGCTCTTGCCGGGCTCGCTGCGGCCGATCAAGGCCATGCCGATGGGAGACTCGTTGGAGATGAACAGCTTTGCCGGGTCGGCCTCGGTGAAGCCCACGAGGGTGTATTCGTCCTCCTCGTCGTACTCCATGTCCAGCACGCGCACGACGGTGCCCAGCGCGGCGGTGTTGGAGTCGGCGGAGCTGTCGTCCACGAAGGTGGCGGTGCGCAGCTCGGCTTCAATGCGAGCAATGTTGCCGTAGACCTCGGCTTCCTTGGCCTTGGCGGCGTCGTACTCGGCGTTCTCGCTGAGATCGCCAAAGCCGCGGGCGACCTGGATCTCCTCGGCGACGCGCTTCTTTTCCTCGTTCAACTGGGCCAGCTGTTCCTCCAGCTTTTTCTTATCTGTAAATGTGAGTATGCGGGTGTCTGCCATGGTGAAACCTCCTGGGTGATGGTCCTTTTCCGTCACATGAATTTAGCCGAATAATAATCGACACTGCGCGAACCTACGCAGTGCCTGCTTATTCGGACCTTCATAATTGTACATCATTCGACGGGCGTTGTCAACCGAGTTGCGGCGCAATATTTTCGACAATGCGGGCAGGACTTGCGACGCATGGATGCGGATAAACCGAAACAGCACGGCATTGTCGGAATAATGTCATATTTGATGCGACTTTTGAACAACTTTGCGGTTGCAGACAGAAAGCAATATCAGTATAATGACTCTATCTGTATGTATTTCCACAGGAAGGAAGGCAAATCAAATTGGCGACGAGATATCCTTCAGATTATGATAACCGCAGCCGCGTGGAGCCGGGCATCAGCCGCTCGGGACGAAGCGGCAGCTATTCCGGACAGCGGGCCACGGGCCGAAGCGGGGCGTCCCGTCCGGCCTATTCCGGCCAGCGCGCCTCCGGCGGCCAGCGTCCGCCCCAGCGCAGGCCCTCGGGCCAGCGCCCGTCCGGCAGCCAGCGCCTGCCCCAGCGCCAGGGCTATCCGCCCCGCAGGAGCAGCAGGAAGCGCAAGCCCAACCGGATGCCCCTGTTCGCGGCCCTGGCTGCAGTGCTCGTGATCGTGCTGGTGCTGGTCATCGTCAAGCCCTTTGGCCGGCGTGGCAACGACCCGGTGGCGGACAACGTCGCTGTACCGGCCTCCAATACGGTGACGGGCGACACCTCCGCCCCGGCCTCCGACGCACTGCTCTCTGCAAGCGACGGGGATGAGGATGCCCCGCAGTACGACAACCTCGCTGACAAGCTGGCCGATGCCGATTACAACGTGGGCAGCCTTTCCGCAGAGAACATGGCCCAGGTGTCGGATCTGCGGATGAACACCAACCTGCCCGCAGATTGGTTGAACGTGTTGCTGCTGGGCACGGACGAGCGGACGCTGAGAGAGAGCTCCCGCACCGACGCCATGCTGATCTGCTCCATCAACCGCAACACCGGCGAGGTCAAGCTGTCGTCCATCATGCGCGACCTGGCCATAGAGTATACCGACATCGGCCAGTACAACGGCACCTACCGCATCAACGCCGCCAACTATTTCGGCGGCCCGAACCTGGCGATGCGCACGATCAACGAGAAGTTCGGAATGAATATCCAGTACTACGTGCTGGTGAACTTCTTCGGCTTCCAGAAGATCGCCCAGCGCGTGGGCGGCGTCGAGATCGACATCACCGAGGCGGAAAAGGACAAGATCAACAAGATGATCGTCCAACAGGCCAAGTTTGCCTACAGGGAGGGCATCGACGAGTCCGACCAGGAAAACGTATATCTGGAGACCTACGGCGAAAACACGCACCTGAACGGCAGGCAGACCCTGGCCTATGCCCGCATCCGAAAGCTGACCGGCGGCGACGCCATGCGCACGGAGCGCCAGCGCATCGTGCTGGAGAAGCTGCTGCAGAAGGTCAAGAATCTGGACGCGATACAGCTGGCCGCACTGGCCAAGGACATGATCGACCAGGTCAAGACCAACCTGCCCTTTGAGGATCTGTTTACCATCGCGATGCAGGTCTGCGGCAATGGCCTTAACAGCGTCAAGAGCATCCGCCTGCCCATCAGCGGCTCCTACAAGGAAGAGGTGCGCAACGAACAGTCCATGCTCTATGACTGCGACTTCCAGGCCAATGCCCTCGAGCTGTACAATTTCATCTACCAGGGATAATTGAAATATCGTGCGCGCGGGGAGGGGCCTCGATCCTTCCCCGCAATGTTGTTTTGGACTTGAAACCGATTATTTAACGCTCCATGCGCGATATATGTGGTATAATTACAATGGAGGTTGTTGTATGTATACCCATTTGAAGCGAATACTGGACTTCCTGCTGGCATCGCTGGCGTTAGTGGTATTCTCACCGCTGCTTCTTGTGTTGGCAGCGGTCATTCGCGCGACTTCGCCGGGACCTGTGTTCTTTCGGCAAAGGCGGGTAGGCCAAGGCAAGAGCCACTTCATGATATATAAATTCCGTACCATGCGCATAGACGCGCCCAAGGACCAGCCGACCCACCTGTTCAAGGACCCTGCAGCCTACATAACGCGCGTTGGGCGCTTTCTGCGCCGCTCCAGCCTGGACGAGCTGCCACAGCTGCTCAACATCATCAAGGGAGAGATGTCCGTGGTCGGGCCGCGTCCCGCGCTGTGGAACCAGTTTGACCTGATCGCTGAGCGCGATAAATACGGCGCGAACGACGTGCGCCCCGGCTTGACAGGCTGGGCCCAGATCAACGGACGGGACGAGCTGCCCATCGACGTGAAGGCCAGACTGGACGGCGAATACGTGCGGAACATGAGCTTTGCCTTTGACGTCCGCTGCGTGCTGGGCACCGTGCTGAAGGTGCTTCGCTCCGAGGGCGTGATCGAAGGGGCGCAGGCAGGGGAGACGAACGCCATACAGACGCAAATCCAAAAGGACGAGACAGATGCAGGATCAAAATAAAAATACAAATACAAACGTTCCCCAGGCTTTACCGCCCCGCACCACGGCGCCGGGCCGCATGAACCGGGCCTTCCTTACTGTGGACCTGGAGGAATGGTATCATTTGGACTACCTGAAGGGCTTTCGCTGCCGGGAGAGCGGCGTGCGCGTGCTGCCCCAAATCTTCGACTTCCTGGATATGCTGGATGAGGAGGGCGTGAAGGTCACCTTCTTCTGCGTGGGCGAGATCGCCGATGAGAATGCCGGCATACTCAGGGAGATCGTGCGCCGGGGCCATGCCCTGGGCTGCCACGGGCTGGACCACGAGCTGCTGACCAACAAGAGCCTCGAGCAGTTCGTGGACGAGACGCGCCGGGCCAAAGCCATGATCGAAACGGCCGCCGGACGTGAAATCACCGGCTACCGGGCCAGCTGCTTCACCATGGAGCGGGACAAGCTGGACGCCACCCGTCAGCTGGGCTTTGCCTATGACAGCAGCAAGATACGCTTCGCACAGCACCCCCTGTACCGCAACCTGGACCTTTCCGGCTTTGAGCAGGCGGAGGACCTGGTGTATGTGAAGGACGATTTCACCGAATACGAGATCCCCACGCTGGATATCATGGGCTATTCCATACCCATCTCCGGCGGCGGCTATCTGCGGCTGTTCCCGTTCTGGCTGCTGCGCATACTGCTGGGCATATATGCCCGCAGGCATGAGAATTTTACCATCTACGTCCATCCCTTTGAGCTGACGGATGTGCCCCTTCCGCTGCCGAAGGGCCTGGGAAAGGCGACGGCATTCCGATGCCTGGTGGGCCGGCGGGGCAACCTGAAAAAGCTGCGCAAGGTGATTCGATGGTTGAAGAAGCGGGGCGCCAGATTCATCACCCTTGAAGCGGATCGAAGGGAGCGTGGGCTGAGGTGACGCATACCGTACTGCTCACCGGCGCTTCGGGCATGCTGGGCAGCAGGGTCGCGCTGGCGCTGTGCCAGAGGGGACACCGCGTCGTGGGCGTGGACATTGCTGAGGCGAAGATCGTCCATGAAAACTACACCCATGTCATCTGCGACCTGACCCGGCCTGACGACGTGGCCGCGCTGTTTGCCGCCCATCCGGTGAACCGGGTGATCCACCTGGCGGCCCTGGCCCATGTCACGGGAGAAACCGATCTGAGCTGGAATCGCTATTTTATGCTGAACGTGCTGGTGAGCCAGCATGTATTTGAGCAGGCGGCGAAGGCGGGCACGCCCGTGTTCTTCGCCAGCACCGTGGATGTGTATGGCCTGCAAAGGAATGTCGTCAGTGAAGCGACGACGCCCGCGCCGGTGGGTGGTTACGCAAGATCGAAGTATATGGCCGAACAGCGGCTCCTCGCGCTGATGGGGGATACCCCGGCCTTTATCGCCCGATTTGCCCCGGTGTACACCGCCGACGACATGCGGGACGTGCGCAAGCGCTGTTATATCAAATACCCTTCCCTGGCCTTTACCGTGGGCGGGGGTACCGACTACGCCTTCCTGGACCTGGACCGGGTGGTCGAAGTCGTCTGCGCCTGGGCGGACCGCGATCCAGCCCCTTCGGGTCTGGTGGATTTTTGTGACGACGCCCCCTTCAATTCCGCCGAAATGGTGACGGCGGACAGGGACAATGGCAAGGCCGGCAGGGTGCTGCGCCTGCCCGGATGGATGGGCAAGCTGGGCCTGGGTGTGTCGCGCGTCTGCCCACCGATGCTTCGACTGAACGTCAACAAGGTGCTCAACCCCTACCGCTTCGATACGACGGAAATGAAGGGCTTCTTCCAGGGCGGAGGCGGCGCGCCGTTCTACCGGGAAAAGCCTGACCTTCGGGGCGTTCGGGTGCTGCTGCTGGAGGGCTTTGCCCGTCAGAACATGGCGCTGATGCCCGCCCTGAAGGCGCTGGGCTGTCACCTGACCACCTACAACAGCAGCAAGCTGGATGTGGGCTACGCCTCCCGCTGGCCGGACGTGAAGCTGATCCGGCAATGGGACCGGGAGGACCCGGAGAGCTCCTTCGAGGCGCTGATGGCGGTGCTTCGGGAGGGACACTACGACGTGGTCATCCCCATGACGGACTTCTCGGCGACGCTGCTCTGCGCGCACATCGACGAGGTTCGACCGCTGGCCTGGCCCGCGGTCAACGAACCGGATGCCTTCTGGCAGGCGGCGGACAAGCAGCGCACCATGCAGGCCTGCGACAGGGCGGGCGTGCCCTGCCCGAGGACGCTTTACGACATGCAAAGCGCCGATGAGATCATGGCTGCGGGACTGCCCTTCCCGTTCATCATCAAGCCCCGGGTGGGGTATGGCTCCATAGGCTTCCACGTCATTCGGGATGAGGCGCAGCTTCGTGAGGTGTTTCCGAAGGCGCTGGAGCGCTTCGGCGGCATGGTGGTGCAGGAATACATTCCCCAGACGGGCACCCAGTACAAGTGCGAGGTCTTCCTGGATGCAGAAGGGGCCCCGAAGAGCGCGGTGGTGTTCGACAAGACCCGCTGGTATCCCGTGGATGGCGGCTCCACCTGCTGCAGCTGCAGCGTCCATCGGCCTGACATCGCCGAAAATTCGATCCGGCTGCTGCAGGCCATCGGCTGGCAGGGCTATGGCGACGTGGACCTGATCGAGGACCCCAGGGACGGCGTGGCGAAGGTGATGGAGATCAATCCCCGCATCACCGCCAGCGTCAAGGTCTGCTTCGCCGCGGGGGTGGACTTCGCCCGCCAGATCGTCGAGCTGGGCATGGGCCTGCCCGTGACAGAATACACGGACTATAAAGACGGCGTGCGCCTGCGCTACATGCACACCGACGTGCTCTGGTTCCTGCAATCGCCCAATCGCTTCAAAACAAAGCCCGGCTGGTTCGACTTTCGCCACACCACCGACCAGATCTTCAACCCCAGAGACCCCTGGCCCTGGTTCACCTATACCGTTCAGGGGCTGAGGAAGCGGAAGACGGAGATGGCGAAGCGGAAGAGATAAATACTGATTTATCGAGCTGTGCTCGATAAATCAGTATTCAGGTTTTAGGTTTTAGGTTTTAGGTTTCTCGGTCCTTTGAATAAAAGAAATCCGTCAGGATTTCTACCTTCCCTAACACCTAAAACCTATAACCTAAAACCTAACTACTGATTTGTCGCTGCACGACAAATCAGTATTTGGAAAGGAGCCCTCATGGCCGACATTACCGCGATCATACTGACCCGCAATGAGGAAATGAATATCGAACGCTGCCTGCAATCGGTGCGGGGGCTTTGCCGCCGCATGGTCGTCGTGGACAGCGGCAGCACGGACAGGACACTGGAGCTTGCGAAGGCCAACGGCGCGGAGGTCTACTTTCACGAATTCGAATACTACGCCAGACAGTTCAACTGGGGCCTGGACAACTGCGATATAGACACCAGGTGGGTCATCCGCATCGACGCCGACGAACAGTTTCCCCCGGCCCTGTGCGATGAGATCGAGCGCCAGATGGCGGCCCACGATGCCGACGACGTGAACGGCATGACGCTGGAGGCCACATATTTCTTTATGGGAAAGGCATTGACCCATGGCAGCAAGAAGCGCAAGCTGATGGTGTTCAAAAACGGCATAGGCCGCATCGAGGATCGCCGAAGGGACGCCCACACGATACTGTCCAGGGGGCAGAGCATATCGCTGAAGGAAAACTTCCTGCACTACGATTTCAAGGACCTGGACAACTTCATCGGCCGCTATAACTGGTACGCCACCCGTGAGGCCATGGATTACATGGACTGGAAGAACGGCCATGTGGACGCCAGCGTCGACGACCCTGAGATCGAGAAGAAGCGCAGGAAGAAATACGGCGTGTATTATAAATTTCCCAAGTTCCTGCGGGCGTTTCTGTGGTTCAACGTGAATTACTTTTTCAGGGGCGGCTTTCTGGACGGGAAGGAGGGCCTCATCTACCACGTGCTGTCCTCGTTCTGGTACCGCTTCGTGGTGGACGCGAAGATCTACGAATACGAGCACGGCAAGCCCTTTGAGGAACTGAAGGCTTATTAGGCATCGGCATGTAGCGGCGGCACCTGCGCCGCCACTGTGGCGGCCTTGAGGCCGCCGCTACGAATGCAGGTGGGTCATTACGGCGAGGGAGGCGATTCCATGCCCAACTGGACCGATGAACAGCTGCGGGCCATCGAGGCCCGGGGCAGCAATATATTGCTCAGCGCGGCGGCGGGCTCCGGCAAGACCACCGTGCTGGTGGAGCGCGTGTTGCGCCTGATCGCCGAAGACGGGGCGGACGTGGGCCGCATGCTGGTGGTCACGTTTACCCGCGCCGCCGCGTCGGACATGCGCTCCAAGCTGTCGCGCCAGCTCAGCGAGCGGGCTGCGGCGGGGGACGCCCGCTGCCGGGAGCAGCTGCTGAAGCTGGACCAGGCGAACCTATCGACGCTCCATGCCTTCTGCTCTGATTTTCTGCGAACGAATTTTGAATCCGCCGGGGTAGACCCGGCTTTTCGCATTCTGGACGACGCCATGGATGCCCGCCTTCGGGACGAGGCCCTGGACGCGGCACTGGAGGAGGCCTATGCCGCCGGCGGGGAGGCGCTGATGGCCCTGGACTACGGCAGGGGACCCAAGGGCGTTCGGGCGGCGGCGGAGCTGCTGCTGAAACGCATGGAGGATCGTCCCGATCCCCAGGCGTGGCTTCGCCAGGCCTCCCGGTGCGACGAATCAGCCCTGTCAGCGTGGCAGGATGAATTGAAGCGGGACGCCCGTCGGACCATCCGCACGGCCCTGGTGCACATCCGCCACGCGCTGGCGCTGCCGGGATGCCCGATGAACTACCAAGGGGCGATGTGGGCCGATCTGCAGAAGCTAACGGAAATGCTGACGCTTGAGGGATACGACGACCTTTACCGCGCGCTTCTGGATTACAGGCAGGCTTCAGCGGCCAAGGGCAAGCGGGATCCAAACGCGGACCCGGACGTCGTCGAGGTGGTCAAGCGGCTGAGGGACGCGGCCAAGAACGCCCTTGGGGCAATCCGATTGAGGGACCTGCCCCTGGTTCTGGCGCGGAAGGACGCCGTGGCGCTGGGCGGTGAGATCGACACCCTTTCAGCCATCGCCCTGCGGGCCTCAGTGCTGTACGGGGAAGCCAAAAACGAGCGCTCAGGACTGACCTATGCCGACCTGGAGCACCGGACGCTGCGGGCGCTTATGAACCCGGCTGTGGCGCGCGGCATGCAGGAGCGCTACGACTATGTGTTCGTCGATGAATACCAGGACACCTCCGACATTCAGGAGGCGCTGGTCAGCGCGCTTTGCCGGGGCGACAACCTGTTCATGGTGGGGGATGTGAAGCAGTCGATCTATCGCTTCCGCCTGGCCGAGCCACGGCTGTTTTTGGAAAAATACGAGGCCTACGGACGGGGCGAGGGCGGCCTGCTGCTGCCGCTGACCCGCAATTTCAGGTCCCGCCGGGGCATATTGGATTTCGTCAATATGGTCTTCGAGCGGGTGATGACGGGCGGGGATGCCGAGATCACCTACGACGCCATGGCGCGTCTGAACCCCGGCCTGGCGGACGGGGAAGGATCAAGCGACCCTGACGTGGACATCCTGCTGGTGGACGCGGACGCCGATCCGGAGGCAGGGCAGGACGAGGCCGCGTCGGAGGTGGACGTCGTCCAGCTCCAGGCTATGGAGCGGGAGGGCATCGTGATCGCCCAAACCATCCGCAGCATGATGGCCGCCGACCCGTCCCTGCGCTACAGTGATTTCGCCATACTGACCCGCAGCAAGGCCACGGCATTCTCGGCGCTGATGCCGGTGATGCTGGCCCACGGCATTCCCGCCTTCGCGGACGGCCAGTCTGGCTATTACGAGTCGCTGGAGATCCGCTGGCTGCTGTCGATGCTGCGCCTGATCGAAAACGCGCGCCGGGACGTGGAGCTGATCGCCATGCTTCGCTCGCCCGTCGTGGGGCTCAGCGCCGATGCGCTGGCCCGCATTCGCATCGCCTATCGCAATGTCGCCTATGTGGACGCTGCCGGTGCCTACGCCCGGGAGATGGAGGACGAAATCGCCGACAAGCTGGCGGCTTTCTTCGAGCGCATGGACGGATGGCGACTGAAGGCGGGCAGCCTGGGCCTGGGCGAATTTGTGCGCCTGGTGCTGGATGAAAGCGGCTTCTATACCTATGCCGGGGCGCTGCCGGGCGGGGCACAGCGACAGGCCAACCTGGATCAGTTCGTGGTCAGCGCCTGCAGCTTTGACAGTGAATATGCCGGTTCCCTGACCCGGTTCCTGTTCTACACGGAGCACATGCGCAAGCGCAGCGACGGCGACGCAGCCCACCTGCTGGGCGAAAACGACAACGTGGTTCGAATGATGTCGGTCCACAAGAGCAAGGGCCTGGAATTCAAGGTGGTGTTCGGGGCGCAGCTGGCGAAGAAGTATCGCCAGGAGCGCAGCGACGCGCCGCTGTTGACCCACAGGGACCTGGGGGCGGGCATGAGCTATTGCGACCCGGAGCTGCGCACCCGGCGGATGACCCTGCCCCAGGCGGCCATACTGGCCCGCCAGCGCCGGGAGGACGCGGCGGAGGAGATGCGCATACTCTACGTGCTGCTGACCCGGGCCCAGCGGAAGCTGGTACTGGTGGGCACAGTGAAGGATGCCGACCGGGCGATGAAGCGCTGGCAGGCGCTCTCCGCTGCCCCTGTGGCTGCGGGCAGCCACCTGGACCTGATCATGGCCGCGCGCTGCGGCGCCCAGGCCGAGGGCCAGCCGCTGTGCTCCGGCTTGCGGGTGATTCCCGCAGCATCCATACGCCTGCAGGCCGAGGACGCTGAAGACGAGGCCCGTGCGCTGTTCGACCGGGTGATGGCCCATCCGGAGGACTATGCCGACCCGGACCTGGATGCCCGGCTGGCCTGGCAGTACCCGGATCCGCTGGCCGCGGGCAAGCCGCTGAAGCTGACGGCCTCGGGCCTGCTGCGGGAGATCGAGGGTCCCGGGCAGCAGCCCGCGCTGGCGGAGCGCCCGGCCTTCCTCTCCGGCGACGCCAGGCACATGACCGGCGCGGAGCGGGGCACGGCCTACCACCGCTGCATGCAGCTGTTGCGGCTGGAGGCGCTGGAAGGCCTTACAGGCGAGAAACTGACCGGCGCGGTGGCGCGGCAGCTGGACGACTTTGCCAACCGCCGGCTGATCACGGAAGGCCAGCGCCTGGTGGTGGAGCCATGGCGCCTGTCCCGCTTTCTGGAGGGGGACGTGGGCCTTCGGCTGCGGGCGGCGAAGGCGGTGCGCCGCGAGTGGCCCTTCAACGTCATGCTGCCCATCGACGACGCCCTGACAAGCGAGGAGGCGGGCCGCTACGGCCACGGCGAGCTGCTGGTGCAGGGCACCATAGACTGCTGCTTCGTCGAGGGGGATCAATGGGTGCTGCTGGACTACAAAACCGACCGCACAAGCGACATGGAACTGCTGCGGGCCCATTATGAGAAGCAGCTGAAGGTCTACGCCCTGGCGCTGGAGCGCATCACCGGCATGCGCGTAAAGCAGCGGCTGCTCTGCCTGCTGGAGAGCGGGGGAACCCTGGAATTGGGAATAGAATAAACGCCAGAGGGGACGGCTGCAAGCCGTCCCCTCTGGCGTTGATGATCGTATCAGTCGATCGGGTTCCCCTCGCTGTCAAAGAGCGGCAGCTTCTCCAGGTAGATGATGTCGTCGCGCTTGGTGGCGTCGCCCTCGGCGAGGATCGCCATGCGGCCCACGATGTTGCCGCCGGCCTTCTCCACCAGGGTCTCAAGGGCCCGCAGCGATTCGCCGGTGGAGATCACGTCGTCCACGATCACCACGCGCTTGCCCCTCATGTATTCGGCGTCGCCGCCGTCCAGGCACAGGGTCTGCCTGTGGTCGGTGGTGATGGAGCGCACCTCCACGGTCATCACGTTGCGCATGTACAGCTTCGGCGACTTCCGGGCCAGCACATAGCGCGCGTTGCCGTTCATCCGGGCCATCTCGCAGACCAGCGGAATACCCTTGCTCTCCGCGGTGATCAGCACGTCGTGCTCGGGGCAGCGTGCCAGCAGCGCTTTGGCGCAGGCGGTGGTCAGCTCGGGGTCGCCGAAGATCACGAACGCGCCGATCATCAGCTTGTCCGATATGGGGCACAGGGGCAGATCCCGGTCCAGTCCGGCGATGTTCATCCGGTAAGCCTGTTTGCTCATATTGAAACACCTCGTTTTTTACTGTAAAAATCCTTATAAATTCTATCATTAACCGGCGGCTTTGTCAAATTATTTGCGGGGAGTATTGCGCAAAGAACAGATGACGTGATATAATAACAATGTGTTTGAAAAGTATAACGCAGGGAGGAATGGACATGACGCCGAAATTCGACACCGATGTTCAGGAGCTGAAATATAAAGTATTGAAGGAAGTGGCCACCCTGGCCCTGGACGACGCGCTGACGCCGGAAAATACCCTCGGCATCGCGGAAAAGATCATCCCCGACGGCGCGAAGCCCACCATGCGCTGCTGCATCTACAAGGAGCGGGCCATCATCAACCAGCGGGTGAAGCTGGCCCTGGGCGGCAATACCCGCAACCCCAACGTGGTCGAGGTGCTGCCCATCGCCTGCGACGAGTGTCCCGTGGACGGCATCACCGTCACCCAGGCCTGTCGGGGCTGCATCGCCCACAACTGCATGAACGCCTGCCCGAAGAACGCCATCACCATCGTCAATCGCCACGCCACCATCGACAAGTCGAAGTGCGTGGAGTGCGGGCGATGCGCCGCCGCCTGTTCCTACGGCGCGATACTGAAGCTGGAGCGGCCCTGCATCAAGGCCTGCAAGATGAAAGCCATCAGCATCAACCCGGACAACCAGAAGGCCATGATCAAGCTGGAGAAGTGCGTCTCCTGCGGCGCCTGCGTGTACCAGTGCCCCTTCGGCGCGATCTCCGACAAGTCCTTCCTGACCAAGGCCATACAGATCATCAAGGACTCGCTGAACAACAAGCTCTACCACACCTACGCCGTGGTGGCCCCGTCCATCGGCGCCCAGTACACCGACGTGAAGGCCGACCAGGTGTATGAGGCCCTGCTGAAGCTGGGCTTCTACCGGGTGGAGGAGGCCGCCTGGGGCGCGGACGCGGTGGCCTATCACGAGGCCAAGGAGCTGGTGGAGGAGGGCTTCCTCACGTCCTCCTGCTGTCCGGCGTTCGTGAGCCTCGTGCAGAAGAACTATCCCGACATCGCGCCGCACGTGTCCAATAACCCCTCGCCGATGGCGATGATGGCCTTCCAGATCCGCAAGAAGGACCCCACCGCCGAGATCGTGTTCATCGGGCCCTGCATCGCCAAGAAATACGAGACGATCTACACCCGAAGCAAGAACGCGGTCAGCTGCGCCATCACCTTCGAGGAGATGCAGGCCTGGATCGACGCCGCTGAGATCGACCTTCGGTCCCTGAAGGGCGTGCAGCTGACCAATTCCTCGACCTTCGGCCGGGGCTTTGCCCGCTGCGGCGGCTTGGCGGACGCCGTCGCCGAGGCCATCAAGGAGATGGAGGGCATGGAGAACTTCGATCTCCAGGCCGTGTCCTGCAACGGGCTGGCGGAGTGCAACGCGGCGCTTCTGAAGAAGAGCAAGGGCGTGCTGAAGGAGAACTTCATCGAGGGCATGGCCTGTGACGGGGGCTGCATCGGCGGCCCCGCCTGCCTGAGCCACAGCGCCCGCAACCGCGTGCAGTTCACCAAGTATGAAAAGCAGGAGAGCGAGCGCACCATCGTAAGCGCGCTGGGCGAGTTCGAACAGAAGTAAACCGTGGGCAACGACAATGCGGCGCGCGGACGGAATGCATTCCGTTCCCGCGCCATATTCTATTCTTTCTTTTCGTCCTGTATGATCTGTACCGAATTGAGCATGTACCGCATCACGCGCTCCATGGCGGTGTAATCCTCGTAGGAGGCGCTGAAGTGGAACACGTACAGCACCCGTCCGATGGATTGGCCGATGATGAAGCCCTTGACCTCGGTCTCGCCGGAGTAGGCGAGATAGGTATTGGAGAGGGCCTGCTTGCCCATGAACGTGTCCTCTGAATTGGGCGTGCCCAGCTGGAAGGTGTTGGCGTCGTACTGCTTTCGGATGATCCGCACGAATTCGGTCAGCTCGTCCGATATCACCGTGCCCTCCGGCGAGTGCACCAGCCGCTTGGCAGAGATGGCGACCCTGGCCGGAAACTCACCCTGCTCCGCCATTTCCCGGTAGCAGACCGTAAACACCCCCGGCACGTTGACCCAATTCGAGGGGTAGTTGAAGGTGAGCTTCATGTCCGGGTCGCTGAGCGCGGTGTAGGACAGCGTATTGGGATCGATCAGGTTGCTGCCGGGCCTGGGCGTGCTTGTCGGCGCGGCTTCCTGGGAATCCGCTGGGGCTCCGGAATCGTCCGAGGGGTTCAATAGCGCTTCCATGCTGTAGTAATCGTCGTCCACATCGTCGTCCGCGTCGTCATCCACGTCATCGTCCTCGTCGTCAACATAATCGTCGCCTTCGGCCCCTTCGACGGGTTGGGCAGGGGCGAGGGTGGGCATGTTGGCCAGGACCTGACTCTGATCCTCCTCGCCGTGACCGCCCTCCTCGGGCACGGGCGTGACCTCCGTGTTTGCGGCGGGATTGGCCTGGGCCGTTCCTGAGCTGTCCGATGACGGCTTTTTGCCACATGCCGCGAGCCCGCAGACGCACAGCGCGCAAATCAGCAGCGCGCACAATAGCTTTTTCAAGTCCGTTT
Organism: uncultured Eubacteriales bacterium; assembly: GCA_902765305.1. Classification (GTDB taxonomy): domain Bacteria; phylum Bacillota; class Clostridia; order Christensenellales; family Aristaeellaceae; genus UBA2862. Next base: position 8,648 of record CACWZI010000038.1, on the reverse strand, counting down.
CCTCCGATAGGGGTTAATTGGCCGGGGTGTCGCCGTGAAGCGCGATCTGCTCGTTCAGCAGGTCGATATCGCCGCAGCCGTGGCTGATCATCACGTCCCCGCTGTGCCAGTGGGCGCGAAGGTAGGCTTCGGCGTCGTCAAAGGTGGGCGTCAGCACCGCGTCCACGCCCCGCCGGCGCAGCGGTTCGATCAGCATTTCCGACTTGATATCCCCGGGATCGGCCTCCCGCGCGCCCATGATATCGGTGATCAATACCTTGTCCGGCACGTCGAAGGTCTCCAGAAACTGGTTGAACAGCGTCTTGGTACGGGAGTAGGTGTGGGGCTGCCAGACGGACCAAAGGGTCTTATGGGGCTGCAGCGCGGCGATCTTCAGCGCGTTCTTGATCTCGGCGGGGTTGTGACCGTAGTCGGTGTAGCAGCGCACGCCGTCGGTGACGCTGGTGAGCTCGAAGCGCCGGTGGGCGCCGATGAAGCTCCCGAGGCCCTCGGCCACCTTCGCCATGTCCAGGCCGCGAATGTGGGCGGCGCAGATGACGGCCAGCGCGTCCAGCATGTTGGCCTCGCTGGGCACGTTCAGGTGGAAGTCGCCCAGGGCCTCGCCGTTCAGCGTGGCCGTGAAGGCGGCGCAGCCGTGCGCGTCGTAGCACAGGTTTGCGGGCCGAAGCATGCACTGCTCGCCCAGGCCGTAGGTCATGGAATGGCAGGCGGCGTTTTCGCATACCCGCCGCGCCCGGAAGTCGTCGCCCCAGGCGATGCACCAGCCGTTCTCCGGCACCAGCGCCGCGAACCTCGCGAAGGCGTTTTCGATGTCGTCGATGTCCTTGTAGTAGTCCAGGTGATCCTCGTCCACGTTCAGGATCACGGCGATGGTGGGCTTGAAGTGCAGGAAGCTGGAATTGTATTCGCAGGCCTCGCAGATAAAATCGTGGTGTTCGCCGCCGGCCCGGGTGGAGCCGCCGATGAAATCCAGCTCGCCGCCGATGTGGATGGTGGGGTCGGCCCCGGCCTGTAAAAACGCCTGGGCCATCATCGAAGTGGTGGTGGTCTTGCCGTGGGTGCCGCTGACGGCCACCGCGAAGGGGTAGCCATCCATCAGCTGGCCGATCAGGTCGCAGCGCTCGATCTGGGGAATGCCCAGGCGCGCGGCTTCGACCCGCTCGGGGTTGTCCGCGCCGATGGCGGCGGAGTAGACGATCACGTCCGCGTCGAGCACGTTCGCCGCGTCGTGACCGATGTGCACCGGAATCCCAAGCGCCTCCAGGTGCTCGGTCTTGTGGGATTTGGCGTTGTTCGAGCCGGTGACGGTGTAGCCCTTCTGCTTCAGATAGCCGGCAAGGCCGGACATGGAGCTGCCGCCAATGCCGATGAAGTGGGCGCGGCCCCCTTTGAAATCGTATATATTTGCGGTCATCGAGATCCCTCCAATGCGGGGCTGTGAATCGACCAACCCCTGTACATTCATTATAAGGCAAATGCGAATCGGCTGCAAGCGCAACCTTGGATCGAGGGGGAAATGAAGGTTAAAACTTGTAGCATTTGCCCGATTTTGCAGAAATCCGATGAAAAGCTAACAAATCCGAATTATAATGGGGACAAATGATAAAAATATTCGGAATTGAGGCTTGGACGCATGGATAAAATCAAGCGCAACGAGCGCCTTGGCGCGCTCACCAGGATATTGATGGACACACCCAACCGCATCCATACGCTCAGCGAATTCTGCGAGCTGTTCGGGGCCGCGAAGTCCACCATCAGCGAGGACATCGATCTGGTCAGCGCCTCGCTGGCCCGCTTCGACCTGGGATGCGTGGAGACGGTGGCCGGCGCGGCGGGCGGCGTGCGCTATCGGGCGATGCCCAGCCCCGCCAGGGTTCGCAGGACCCTCGATGCGGTGGCCAGGCGACTGACCGAGCCCGGCCGGATGCTGCCGGGCGGCTTCCTGTACACCTCGGATATCACGGCGGAGGGCGGCGTTGCCCAGCAGATGGGGGAGATCCTGGCTGCCCAATACTATGACAGCAAGCCCCACTTTGTGCTGACGATGGAGACCAAGGGCATCCCCATCGCGCTGATGACGGCCCGCATGCTGGACGTGCCGCTGGTCATCGCCCGCAGGGACAGCCGCGCCTACGAGGGCAGCGCCGTGAAGATCAACTATATCGCGGGAGGCAACGACCGCATCGAGACCATGGCCCTGACCCGGCGGGCGGTCAGCCCCGGCCAGCGGGCGCTGATCGTGGACGACTTTATGAAGGGCGGCGGCACGCTGCAGGGCATGGTGGACCTGATGCGGGAATTCCTGGCGGAGGTGGTGGGCGTGTGCGTGATGATCGCCACGGCCAAGCCGGAGGCGAAGCGCGTGGACAATGTGCGCTCGCTGCTGATCCTGGAGGGCTTCGACCCGGTCACGGGCTGCGCGAATATTCATCCGGCGGAGGAATTTCGATAATTCTCATGGGACAGTTGAATTGTGAGATAGAATTGTGACACAATTGTCATTGCCTTTGACCGGCAAATGATATATAATAATCAGTCGGAAGAATAAATCAGGGAGGTTATTACATGAGCAAAGTCGTTGTGGTGGATCATCCCCTTGTACAGCATAAATTAACCCTGATGCGCGATAAGGATTGCGGCAACAAGGATTTCCGCCAGCTGCTGGAGGAAATCACCATGCTGATGGGCTATGAGGTCACCCGTGATCTTCCGATGGAAGAGATCGAGATCGAAACGCCCATCAAGAAGTGCAAGTCGAAGATCATTGCCGGCAAGAAGCTGGGCATCGTGCCGATCCTGCGCGCCGGCCTGGGCATGGTCAACGGCATGCTGAACCTGGTGCCCACGGCGAAGGTCGGCCATATCGGCCTGTACCGCGACCCCGAGACCCACAAGCCCGTGGAATACTACTGCAAGCTGCCCTACGACGTAGCGGAGCGCGACCTGATCGTGGTGGACCCGATGCTGGCTACCGGAGGCTCCTCCGTGGCGGCCATCGACTTCATCAAACAGCGCGGCTGCAAGTCCGTCACGCTGATGTGTCTGGTGGGCTGCCCCGAGGGCGTGGCCGCCGTCCAGGCGGCGCACCCGGATGTGGATATCTACATCGCCGCCATCGATGAAAAGCTGAATGAGAACAAGTACATCGTGCCCGGCCTGGGCGACGCAGGCGACCGCCTGTACGGCACGAAGTAAAAAAACCAAAGCAAAGGACCCGCGCGCATGGGGTGTGTACCGTCACGGCGCGCGGGCGTATTTATGTTTTACTGGAGGCATTTATGTCACAATACGCAACCCCATCCGCCGAGCTGCGGGCCAGGGTCGCCCTGGAAAAGCACCGCTTTCACAACACTCACAGTCTGGGGCAGAACTTTCTACTGTCCGAGGGGCTGATTGGGCACCTTCTGGACGAAGCGGCCCTCTCGCCGGATGACTGCGTACTCGAGATCGGGCCAGGCGCGGGACTCATGACGGCGCTGCTGGCCCGGCGATGCAGGCGCGTATTGGCGGTGGAGCTGGACCGGGGGCTGGAGCCGGTGCTGGGCGAGGTACTGTCGGACTGCGACAACGTGATGGTCCACTATGGCGATATCCTAAAAACCGACGTGGTCACGCTTGCGCAGCGGGAATTCGGCGGCGGGGATTACCGCGTGGTGGCAAATCTGCCGTACTACATCACTGCGGACATTCTCCTGAAGCTGACGGCGCTGCCCCAGCCACCCACGGACATCTGCATCATGGTGCAGAGGGAGGCTGCCGAGCGGATCATGTCCGCGCCGGACGGCAAGCAGTGGTGCGCCCTGGCGGCGGAGCTGCAATACTACGGGCAGCCGCGGGTGCTGGCCGAGGTGCCGGCGGAGGCCTTCGATCCGCCGCCCCACGTCACCAGCCGCTTCATACGCATCGACCGGCATGAAACGCCAGTCGTCACGCCGAGGGACGAGCAGCTCTTTCGCAGGCTGATCCGCGCCGCCTTCGCCATGCGCCGCAAGACCCTGGCCAACAACCTGAAGGCCGCCTTCGGGTTGGACCAACAGCAGGCGAAGGCCGTTTTGGCGACGGCGGGCGTGGAAGAGCGGGTGCGGGGAGAGGCATTGGACCTCGGCGAGCTGTGCCGGGTGGCCGACGCCATCTGCGATATCGCCAGTTAATATCCGGGGATATATTGCAATCTGCTCTGGAATATGTTATGATATGATTAAAGGGGGCCGAGGCGGGTGGAGATGCAACAAGGGTTGCGCTCAGAACGGTTTTTAAAGCTGTACCGAAGGCTGGAGGGCCTTCTGGAGAAGCGATACAGCGACAAGCGGGTCTCCTCGGGCAGCGTGGTGATGGAGTATCTCCACGATCCGGACAGCACGCCCTGCCGGGCAGACCTGGACATGTGCCGTGAGATACGAAACCTGCTGGCCCACAATGACGATGTGGACGGACAGCCGGTGGTGGAGCCCTCCGAGGGGGTCGTCGAGCTTCTGAGCGGGATCGTGGACTATGTCCAGCGGCCGCGTCTGGCGGTGGATTGCGGCACGCCCGGGGACAGGATCATGTTTGCCCATCCCAACGATTTCGCGCTGGACGTGATGCGCCACATGATGCGCATGGGCTATTCCCACGTGCCCGTGCGGGACAAGACGGGGCTGGTGGGCGTGTTCAGCGCCGGAGCCCTGATGAGCTTCCTGGGCGACAAGGGATTCGCGAATCTGGGAGACGACCTGCGCATCGGCGACCTGAAAAAGGCGCTGAGCGTGGACAACGAGCGCACCGACGATTACCTGTTCTTCGATCCCACCATCACGATGACCGCGGTGCGCAAGGCCTTCGAAAAGCGACAGGGGCCAAATCGCCGCCTGGCGGTGGTGTTCATCACCGAGGACGGCGGGCAGCATTCCCAGGTGCTGGCGATGCTCACGCCCTGGGATGCCTTGAAAGACAGACATTAGGGGGAACCCGTATGGAACAGAACAAACCGGCGGTGGCCAAGGTCAAGATCGAGGTGCGGCCCGTAAACGTCGGGATCAATTACGCCATGGAGGAGCTTCGCCGGGAGTATGCCCAGATCAAGGGCATCTACGAGGCGGCGATCCGCGAGATCAACGCCCGCCTGCAGACGATGGACAGCGAATTTTCCTTCAAGTACATGCACAATCCGATTCACCACATGGAGAGCCGGGTCAAGACCCTGGGTAGCATCGTGCGGAAGCTGCACAGCCTGGGCTATCCCATTTCCATATCCTGTGCGAAGAAGACGCTGCACGACATCGCGGGCGTGCGCGTGGTCTGCCGGTATGTGGACGACATCTACCGCATTGCGGATCTGCTGCTGGCGCAGGACGATATTTCGCTGATCCTGGAGAAGAATTACATAAAAAATCCGAAGCCCAACGGCTACCGCAGCCTGCACATCGTGGTGGACGTGCCGGTGTACGTGTCCCAGGGCAAGCTGTACATTCCCGTTGAGATCCAGATCCGAACCGTCGCCATGGACTTCTGGGCCACGCTGGAGCACGGCATCCGCTACAAGGCCCCCGCCGAGGTGCCCCAGTCCATCGTGGACGAGCTGCGGGCCTGCGCCGACGTGATCACCGAGACCGACTACAAGATGCAGGAAATCTTCAAGGCCCTGCAAAAGGTGAACGACAAGGCCGACGAGACTCCGGAGAGCATCGTCGAGGCAGAGGAAGGCGGGAAGGGACGTAAGTAGTGCTGATTGGAATGGGCTGATCGCTGATTCTGGTATGGTGGTGAGAAATCATGTAGCGGCGGCGCCACCATAGGCGCTCTTGGTTTAGCGAGAATACCTTGGCTGCTTAGACGCCGTCGCTAAAATAATCCGTAGATGAAGCAGCAACGCTGTAATCCCCTGGTTCATAACGGGATAGACGCTTCATTTGATAAAGAAGGATGCGACTGATACTATAAAGCGTGTGAACCACGATTTGTATTCGGGTGACACGGTACTGATATAGGAAGAAATCAGAACAAACGCGATGATGACGATGCATACAATGCCTATGCCATAGAAAAGCCCTCTTGCAACCTTAGCTGCTTTGGAACGGGGCTTGTCGCTTCGAACATAAATCTTTTGCTTACACAAAGGGCATGTATAATTGTATTCATACAATGCCCGCTTGGGGGTACGCACGCGGAACATGTTGTAGCATCTTGGACAAACACCCAATCCTATTATTTTGCTGGAATCATTCGGGTCATCTCCAAAGGACATGGTTACGTTGTTAGAAGGTCTATTCACATTTTGACTATAGAATTCCTGCTTATATGAAGCGCCTTTCTCATTCTTTGGTTTGTCCTCGGAATGATTGGAATTATTTGTGAAATCCTTGCCGTATTTGGTTTCTTTTTCCTGATAAGCTTTTTTATACCAATCCCTGTCATAAATACCCATCAATCCATCCTCCATAGTGATAGCTTGATGAAATAGAACGCGGATGTGAGGGAAAACTCACACCCGCATATTATTTCTCCGCTTACAGCTGGGGACCGGCGGCGACCAGGGCCTTGCCCGCCTCGTTGCTCTCGTACTTGACGAAGTTCTTGATGAAGCGGCCGGCCAGATCCTTGGCCTTGGTATCCCAATCGGCGGCGTCCTTGTAGGTGTCGCGGGGATCCAGTATGCCGGTGTCAACGCCTTCCAGCTCGGTGGGCACTTCGAAGTTGAAGTAGGGGATCTTCTTGGTGGGCGCCTTGAGGATCGCGCCGCCCAGGATGGCGTCGATGATGCCGCGGGTATCCTTGATGGAGATGCGCTTGCCGGTGCCGTTCCAGCCGGTGTTCACCAGGTAGGCCTTCGCGCCGGACATCTCCATGCGCTTCACCAGCTCCTCGGCATACTTGGTGGGATGCAGCTCCAGGAAGGCCTGGCCGAAGCAGGCAGAGAAGGTGGGGGTGGGCTCGGTGATGCCGCGCTCGGTGCCGGCCAGCTTGGCGGTGAAGCCGGACAGGAAGTAGTACTTGGTCTGCTCGGGGGTCAGGATGCTGACCGGGGGCAACACGCCGAAGGCGTCCGCGCTCAGGAAGATGACGTTCTGGGCCGCGGGGCCGGAGGACACGGGCCGCACGTTCTTGACGATCTTCTCGATGTGCTCGATGGGATAGGACACGCGGGTGTTCTCGGTGACGGACTTGTCGGCGAAGTCGATCTTGCCGTCCTTGTCCACGGTCACGTTCTCAAGCAGCGCGTTGCGCTTGATGGCGTTGTAGATGTCGGGCTCGGATTCCTTGTCCAGGTTGATGACCTTGGCATAGCAGCCGCCCTCGAAGTTGAACACGCCGTTGTCGTCCCAGCCGTGCTCGTCGTCGCCGATCAGCAGGCGCTTGGGGTCGGTGGACAGGGTGGTCTTGCCGGTGCCGGACAGGCCGAAGAAGATAGCGGTGTTCTCGCCGTTCATGTCGGTGTTGGCCGAGCAGTGCATGGCGGCGATGCCCTTCAGGGGCAGGTAGTAGTTCATCATGGAGAACATGCCCTTCTTCATCTCGCCGCCGTACCAGGTGTTGATGATGACCTGCTCACGGCTGGACACGTTGAAGGCCACGACGGTCTCGGAATTGAGGCCCAGCTCCTTGTAGTTCTCGCACTTGGCCTTGGAGGCGGTGTAGACCACGAAGTCGGGGGTGAAGTCCTTCAGCTCTTCCTCGGTGGGCTTGATGAACATGTTGGTCACGAAGTGGGCCTGCCAGGCGACCTCCATGATGAAGCGGATGGCCATGCGGGTGTCCTTGTTGGCGCCGCAGAAGGCGTCCACGACATACAGCTTCTTGCCACCGGACAGCTGATCCTTGGCCAGCTTCTTGACGACCTCCCAGGTCTGCTCGGTCATGGGATGGTTGTCGTTCTTGTAGCCCTCGGTGGTCCACCAAACGGTGTCCTTGCTGTTTTCGTCCATGACGATGTACTTGTCCTTGGGGGAGCGGCCGGTGTAGATGCCGGTCATCACGTTCACCGCGCCCAGCTCGGTATTCACGCCCACGTCATAGCCGGTGAGGGACGGGTCCATCTCGGCCTCGTAGAGATATTCGTAGGAGGGATTGTACACGATCTCGGTCGTGCCGGTAATGCCGTATTTGGTCAGATCGATCTTCGCCATTGTGTTCTTACCTCTTTCCCTTGGATTTGGGATAAGTATAGCACAACCCCGCAATGCCGTCAATCACGGGGCGCGGGAATGCGACAAAATTTAAACTATATATAGCAAATGGCGTGATTGCCCCTGCAGCCATAATCTTACAATGAAATCGCCACAAAAGTAATAATTTCTCAAAAATCATATTGACAAAAATGATATGCAGATGTTATAATGCCATAAATTCATATGCCCTCTCCGGTATAGTTAAGTTAGCTTAAAATAACCCGGGGGGGGGGTATGGCGGACTGGAAAACGGTCGCATACCCCGTAGCGCCGCTTTTCCTCCGCACGCATTTCCGAAGATCGTTATCTTTGGGGATGCGCGCTGTTTTTGTTTTCAAGGCTGAACGAACGAGAGGAAAGGATGGTACGAAGATGATGAACCGCAATTGGAAGCTGCTGGGCCTGTAAAGTGCTCCCCATGTCAAGGACAATTTTGATTAAGCAAGGGGAAGCGGAGGACAAAGCGTGATATACTCTCCCTGCTCGGACGGAGGATAAGGCAAC
>CACWZI010000037.1 GCA_902765305.1 uncultured Eubacteriales bacterium | reverse complement strand
TTCCTTTGAATCAAACAAATCCCGAAGGGATTTGCACCACCCCTAAAACCTAACCCCTAAAACCTAAAACCTGAATACTGATTTGTCGCGCTGCGACAAATCAGTATTTGCTTACCGGAACAGTTACCCAAAAATTTACATCCCATCGCCCTAATTTATCCGTCAAAAAGTTGTAATTCCTCCCGGACTCGGTTATAATTGTATTGTTTCACAAGCATGCAAAGGAGATAATCGGAATGTTCACGAATCTGTTAAACCTGTTGGCAGAGGCCAATCAGTCTGTTTCCGTCGCCGCCGGCGAAGCTGCCGCCGCGACCACGACCACGACCGCCGCTGCCACGGGCGCTGACAGCGCAGCCGCAGCCGCTGCCGGTACCGGCAGCCTGATCAGCACCGTCGTGATGATGGTGGCCATGATCGCCATATTCTATTTCCTGCTGATCCGTCCCCAAAGGAAGAAGGACAAGCAGGTGAAGGATATGTTGTCCGCCCTGAAGGTGGGGGACAGGATCTGCACCATCGGCGGGCTGTACGGCACCATTGCCGCCCTGAAGGACGACACCGTCACCCTGACCATGGGCTCCCTGCAGAATACCATCGTCATCGCCCGCTGGGCCATCCGCTCGGTGGAGAATGTGGCGCTGGAGAACGACGCCGAGCCCCAGATCTGATATCGGCAACAACGATAATTTTGCACCGCCGGGAATGCGTTCCCGGCGGTGCAAATCATATCGGCATCACATGCTCGCCCGATAGATCGCCAGCATGTCCGCCTCGCGCAACAGCCTTGCGGAGCCCTTCGCGCCGCCGACCCCGATGGCGCACTTGCGGGCCATTTCCTTAAGCTCGTCCTCGGTGGGGTTCACGCCCAGCTCGCGCAGGTTGGTGGGCATGTGGATGCGGCGGTAGAAGGCCTCCATCGCCTCGATGCCCTTCAGCGCGATTTCCTCGTCAGTCCCGACGGCTTCCACGCCCATCACGTTCACGGCGAAGCGCCTGAAGCGGGGCAGGCAGTCCCTGTAGACGTACCGCGCCCAGCTGCCCCAGATGGCGGTGAGTCCAGCCCCATGGGCCACGTCGTACAGGCCGCCCAGCTCGTGCTCCAGCTTGTGGGTCATCCAGTCGCCGCCGTCGCTGCCGAAGCCGGTCAGGCCGTTGTGGGACAGGCTGCCCGCCCACATCACCTCGGCCCGGGCGTCGTAGCTCTTCGGGTCCTTCACCAGGATCTCGGCATTGGTCATCACCGTGCGCAGCAGGGCCTCGGCGATGGCGTCGGTCAGCTGCAATGTGGCGCCGCCGGTGAAATAGCGCTCCATGGTGTGCATCATGATATCGGCGCAGCCGCAGGCGGTCTGGTAATCGGGCAGGGTCATGGTCAGCTCCGGGTTCAGAAGCGCGAACTTCGCCCGCCCGTAGTCGCTGCTGTAGCCCCGCTTGATCAGGCCCTCCTCCTTGGTGATGACCGAGGAATCGCTCATCTCGCTGCCTGTGGCGGACAGGGTCAGTATCACGCCCAGGGGCAGGCAGCCCGCCGCCTTGCGCTTGCCGTCGTAGAAATCCCAAACGTCGCCGCCGTTGTATACGCCGTAGCCGATGGCCTTGGCGCTGTCGATGGCGCTGCCGCCGCCCACGGCCAGCAGGAAGTCGATGCCCTCCCGCTTGCACAGCTCGATGCCCTCGTAGACCAGGCTCAGCCGGGGGTTGGGCACCGCGCCACCCAGGCTGATGTAGGCGATGCCGGCGGCGTCGAGGGTATCCGTGACCCGCTTCATCAGGCCGGACCGGATGACGCTGCCCCCGCCGTAGTGGATCAGGACCTTCGTGCCGCCGAACAAACGGATCATCTCAGCCACCTTCAGCTCGGTGTCCCTGCCGAAGAGCACCTTGGTTGGGGCGTAGTATTTGAATGGGAACATGTTGTCGACCTCCTCGTTATATAAATGGCTTTGTTGACAACGCTGACAAAACAGTTTATACTATATATACTCTGAAGTTTACCCAAAGTCAATAGCTTTAAAAAAATAATGGGTACAAGAGATACCGTATAATAACAGGAGGCAGTCTTATGGGCGTTTTTTCCAAATTCCAGCGGTTCCACGAGGCCGGGGAAGCCGCGAACGTGAACAATGTGGAGCACTTCGGTGAGCCGGATCATTCCCTTTTCACCTCGTCAAAGGTTTTCTCGCTGCACCACCACATCGACATCACCGACGATCAGGAGCGGGTGGTCTACCAGGCGACCAGTAAGTTCTTCTCGATCAAGGACAAGACGGACATTGTGGACGCCCAGGGCAACCAGGTCGCCCACATCGAGCGCAAGGTTTTCACGATGCACGAGCGCCACTTCGTCACCATGGCCGACGGCCAGACCTTCGAGGTTTCCAACGAATTCTTTCACCTGATCAAGGACATCACCAACATCGAAGGGCTGGGCTGGCAGCTTCGGGGCAACGTCGTGGGCCTCAACTTTGAGCTTTACGACAGGGATGAGACCATCATCGCCGTGATCGGGCAGAAAGCCATCTCCCTGCACGACAAATACTGCATCGACATCTACCGCCCGGAGTGCGAAAAGACCGTGGTGGCGATACTGGTGACGCTGATCCACATGATGAAGGATCGCGCCAACAGCGCGTCGGCTTCCTCCGGCTCCTCCAGTTCCTCCAGCAACGGTTGATCGAAAGTGAAGTGAAAGAAACCTATGAGATGCTTTGATGCCGTCAGGGCCTTCCCCGGCAATGTCGGCCTGTATTATCGCGCGCTGGGAGGGGAAGAGGTAGAGACCCACAATCCGGACCTGCCCCTGGTCGCCGCCAGCGTCATCAAGATCCCCATCATGGTGACGGCCTTCCGGGACATCGCCGCAGGCCGGCTTGATGAGAATGAAATCTTTTCCATAAAGCACGGGGACAAGATGCCGTCCTGTGGGGCGCTGACCTACATGCACGACGGGCTGGAGGTGACGCTGTCGGACCTGATCACGCTGATGATCATCCTCAGCGACAATACGGCCACCAACCTGCTGATCGACCGGCTGACCCCGGATCACGTCAACCGGACGATGGAGGCATTGGGCATCCCCGGCATTGCGCTGCGGCGCAGGCTCTTTGATATGGAGCTGTACGAACGCGGCATCAATAATACCGTCACCGCCCGGGGCGTCGGCACGCTGCTGGAGCGCATGGCGACGGGAACGCTGCTGGGCAAGGACGTCGACGATCGCATGATCGACATACTGCTGAACCAGCGGCTGAACGGAAAGCTGCCCTTCTTCCTGCACGGCAAGGGCATCCGCTGCGCCCACAAGACCGGCGAGGACGACGACATCACCCACGATGTCGGCATCATCTATACCGAAAGGCCGTTCGTGCTCTGCATGCTGTCCAACAAGGTGGATGTGCCCGCCTTCGAGCGATTGATGCAGGATACGGCGCGGACGCTCGCCTTTGGGGAGTGCGCGCCGTGAACGTCGAATCGGCACGGTCCCGCTGCTGGGTGGAGATCGACATGGACGTCGTCGAAGCCAATTATCGCTCTGCCCGTGCCCTCTGCGGCAGGGAGGTGCAGGTCATTCCCGTGCTGAAGGCGAACGCCTATGGCCTCGGCGCGGCGGCGCTGTCCCGGCATCTGTACGGCCTCGGCGCACGGTTGTTCGCCGTGGCGGAGCCGGGGGAGGCGCTTGAGGTCAGGCAGGCCTGTGGCGGCGACGCGCTGGTGCTGGGCATGATCGCGCCGGATCAGATGGAAACCGCTGTTTGCGAGGGCGTGATCGCCACCGCCTATGATATTGACCAGGCGCGGCAGTTGGACGCTTCGGCGAAGCGCGTGGGCAAAAAGGCCAGGGCTCACGTCAAGCTGGATACCGGCCTGCACCGCCTGGGCTTCGATCCGGACCGCATCGACGAGCTCGACGCGGTCTTTGAGCTGTCCCACATCCAGGTGGAGGGCCTGTTCACCCATCTGGCGCTGCGCGAGGACAGCGCGGACGCCGAACAGATCCAGCGCTTTCTGAGGACGGCGAATGCCCTGAGGGCGCGGGGCAGGGATTGCGGCCTGCTGCACGCCTGCGACAGCATCGGCATGGTCCGCCATCCCCGGTGGCGCTTCGACGCGGTGCGCATCGGCGCGTGGCTGTACGGCGTGACGCCCAGCCGCTATCCCAACGCCAATGGGGAATGCCGCCTGCCCGTGCGGTTCATGACCCGGGTGGTGCAGGTCCGGTCCGTGGCGAAGGGGGAATACCTGGGCTACGACGAGTCCCACCCGCTGGAGCAGGATCGGTTGATCGCCACGCTGGCGGCCGGCTATGCCGACGGCTACCCGAGGGTGAACAGCGTGGGGGAGGTTTGCATCCGTGGAAGGCGCGCGCCGGTCGCGGGGCTTCTGTGCATGGACCAGATGACCGTGGATGTCACGGATATCCCAGGTGTCTGTCCCGGCGACGAAGTGACGCTGCTCGGCGACGGCATAACGCTCGAGGCGTATTCCGCCTGGACGGGCGCCCACCGCAACGAAGCGCTGACCCGCATCGGCCGGCGCGTGCCCCGGGTGTATACACGGGGCGGAGTGGTGGTAGAGGTTGGATGTGGGTGGCAATGGGGATAGGCAAGTACTGATCTGTCAATAAAAAAAAAAAAGAGGACAAAACCATGAACATGATCAAGCCCAAGCCGTTGCGGCGGGGGGATACCATTGGCCTGGTGGGCATTTCCGGCGCGCTCCATGAGCCGGAGACCCGCTTTGAGAAGATGCTGGAGGCCATCGACGCCCTGGGCTATAAGGTCATCGTGGCGGACAGCTGCCGGGAAGAATACGGTTATCTGTCCGGCACCGACGCTTCCAGAGCAAAGGGCCTGAACCAGATGTTTCGGGACGACCGGGTGGACGCGGTGGTCTGCATGCGCGGGGGCTACGGCGTGACACGCATATTGGACCGGGTGGATTTCGACGTGATCCGCGCCAATCCAAAGCTCCTGCTGGGCTATTCGGATATCACTGCGCTGCACACTGCCATCCACGAAAAGGTCGGCATGGTGACCATCCACGGGCCGATGCCCGATCGTGCATGGATGGAATTCGATGACTTCAGCCGCCGGAGCATGCTGCGGGCGCTGACCAGCACCGAACCGCTGGGCACGCTGTACAACCCTGAAGGCACGGCGCCCAAGTGCGTCGTTCCGGGCCGCTGCGAGGGCCGTCTGGTGGGCGGCAACCTGTCGCTGATCGCCGCCCTCTGCGGGACGCCCTACCAGTTGAACCCAGAGGGCAAGGTGCTGCTGCTGGAGGACGTGGGCGAATACGTCTACCGACTGGATTCAATGCTCACCCAGCTGCGCCTGGCGGGCATGTTTGAGAGGTGCGCAGGGGTGGTTCTGGGCGGCTTCACCAACTGCACCGAGGAATATGAGCGCTACGCCCTGCACCTGGAGGACGTCATACGGGACATCATCGTGCCCGCAGGCAAGCCGGTGCTGGCGAACCTGTCCATCGGCCACACGCCCGTCAAGATCACCGTGCCCCTGGGCGTGAACTGCGCCGTGGACGCCGAGGCCGGTACGCTGACGATCACCGAGGCAGCCTTGGAAGATTAACCAACAACAATCACCGGCCATCGGAGGCATCCGATGGCCGGTGATTGATTTCAGTCCAGCATATCCATCCGGTCCAGCACCAGTGCCGCCTGCATGGCCACGCCGATGGGCAGGCAGCGCTCGTCGGGGACGAAGTCCCGGCTGTGGAGCGTCGGGGCGGGCTGCGCCGAGGCGCAACCCAGGTGCCAGAACGCGCCGGGCGCCTTTTCGACGAAATAGGAAAAGTCCTCGCCGCCCATGCTGGGATATTCCCGGTAGGCGGCGTTTTCCGTCCCCAGTAGCTGCCGGCCGATGCGCAGTACGCGCTCCGCTTCGGCGGGGGTGTTCATCAGGGCGGCATAGCCGGTGACGATCTCCAGGTCGATGGTCGTCCCGCAGGTCGCCGCCATGCCGTCACAGATCTCGCGGATCCGCTGCTTCAGCCGGGCGCGCAGGGCCGGGTCGGCGGTGCGCAGCGTGCCTTTGATCTCCACGCGGTCGCAGACGATGTTGCGCGCGTCACCGCCTCGGATGACGCCCAGGGAGACCACGGCGTTCTGAAGGGGCGAGGCGCTCCTTGAAACCACCGTTTGCATCGCCGTAATCAGCTGGGCGGCGCACACGATGGCGTCCACGCCCTGGTGGGGCCGGGCTGCGTGGGCGGCAATCCCGTGTACCACGATGTTCAGATCGTCCGTGGAGGCGTTCAGGCAGCCGGGCCGGGTGTCGATCTGCCCCACGTTCATATAGGGCTGCACGTGCAGGCCGTAGACGGCGTCCACGCCCTCCATGACGCCGGCGGCGACCATGGGCATCGCGCCGCCCACCGTCTCCTCAGCGGGCTGGAACAGCAGCCGCACGTTGCCATGCAGGCTTTCCTTCATATCGTTGAGCAGTTTTGCAACCCCAAGCTGTATGGCCATGTGCATGTCGTGGCCGCAGGCGTGCATCCAGCCCTCGTGCGTCGAGCGGAAGGGGCAGCCCTGGGGCTCGGTGACGGGCAGGGCGTCCATATCCGCCCGGAGGGCCACGGTCGGCCCGGGGTGTGCGCCGTGGAGATCCGCCACGATCCAGGTGCGGTGGGTCTCAAAGGGGATGCTCATCGCCGTCAGCTGGTGCATCAGGAGGGCCTGGGTCTTGAATTCCTGAAAGCCGTTCTCGGGAATGCGGTGCAGCGCCCGGCGGGTTTCGACCATCCAGGGCGCGATTTGTTGGGCTTTATCATACAGGTCGTTTACGGTCATGGTGTAACTTCCTTTGAATCACAGATGGCATGCCAGGAAATGCCCGGGCGAAATCTCCCGCATATCGGGCATGGCTTCCCTGCACACCGGCTTGCAGTAGCGGCAGCGGGAGGCGAAGGGGCAGCCGGGGGGCGGGTCGATGGGCTGGGGCACGTCGCCCTGGAGCACGATGCGCCGGGTCTGGGCGGCGAGGTCCGGGTCGGCGATGGGCACTGCGGACATCAGCGCCTGGGTGTAGGGGTGCTGCATGTTGGAATACAGCTCCTCCACCTCCGCCAGCTCCACCATGTGCCCCAGGTACATCACGCCCACCCGGTGGGAGATGTGGCGCACCATCGAAAGGTCGTGGCTGACGAACAGGTAGGTCATGCCCATCTGCGCCTGCAGCTCCTCCAGCATGTTGATCACCTGGGCCTGTATGGACACGTCCAGCGCGGAGATCGGCTCGTCGCAGACCACGAATTCCGGGCGCATGGCCAGGGCGCGGGCGATGCCGATGCGCTGGCGCTGGCCGCCGGAGAACTCGTGGGGATAGCGGTTCAGGTGGTCCTGCTTCAGGCCGACCTGTGCCACCAGCTCACGGACACGGGCGTCGATATCCGCCTGGGGCACCTGCTGCAGCGCCATCGGCTCGGCGATGATGCTGGATACCGTCATGCGGGGGTTCAGTGAGGCGTAGGGGTCCTGGAAGATCATCTGCATTTTGCTTCGGTAGGGCTGCACCGCCTTTTCGTCCAGGTCCGTGATGTCGGTGCCCCGGTAGATGATCCGTCCGCCAGTGGGCCTGTACAGCCGCACCAGCGCCCGGCCGACGGTGGTCTTGCCGCAGCCGGATTCGCCCACCAGGCCGAAGGTCTCGGCGGGGTAGAGGTCAAAGCTCACGCCGTCCACGGCCTTCAGCTGCTTGCGCCTGCCAAAGATGTTGTTGCCGACGGGGAAGTACATCTGCAGGGATTTGACTTCGATCAGGGGCTGGTCCATGGTCAATCCTCCCTCGTTACTTTCGGCGCCTTCGGGTGCATCAGGTGGCAGGCGACGCGGTGGGTCTCGCTCAGCGCCGTCTCCGGGGGCATGTAGGCCCGGCACACGGGCATGCAGTAGCGGCACCGCGGCGCGAAGGGGCACCCGGCGGGGGGCTGGAGCATGTCCGGCGGCGTGCCGTGGATGGGAACCAGCTTTTCGCCACGCTTCTGGTGGACCTTCGGTATGGAGTTCAGCAGCCCCCAGGTATAGGGGTGCCTGGCGCCGTAGAAGATCTCCCGCACGTCGCCCTGCTCGCAGATGGTGCCGCCGTACATCACCAGGATCCGGGAGCACATGCTGGCGATCACGCCCATGTCGTGGGTGATCATGATGATGGAGGCCCGGGAATCCCGCTTCAGCCCCTGCAGCAGCTCCAGGATCTGGGCCTGGATCGTCACGTCCAGGGCCGTGGTGGGCTCGTCGGCGATGATCAGCTTGGGCGCGCAGGCGATGGCGATGGCGATCATCACCCTCTGCCGAAGGCCGCCGGACAGCTCGTGGGGATACTGCTTCAGCCGGGCCTCGGGGTTTGGGATATCCACCTGGCGCAGCAGCGCCAGCGCCTTCTCACGGGCGCTGGCCTTGTCCATGTGGCGGTGGATCTTCAGGGGCTCCGTCAGCTGGTTTTCCACGGTGAACAGCGGGTTCAGGCTGGTCATCGGGTCCTGGAAGATCATGCCGATCTCGCTGCCGTGCAGCTTGCGCATTTCCTTTTTGCTGAGCCCGGAAATTTCCCTGCCGTCAAAGGTGATGGAATCCGAGGAAATTTCCGCGTTGTACGGCAGAAGCCCCGTCACCGACAGCATGGTCACGCTCTTGCCGGAGCCGGATTCGCCCACGATCCCCAGGGATTCCCCCTGGGCCACGTGGAAGGATATGCCGCGCACGGCCTGCACGGTGCCCACGCCGATGTGAAAGGACGTGTTCAGGTTCTTGACTTCCAACAGGTTCATGGGCGTGCCTCACTTCTTCAGGCGCGGGTCCAGCGCGTCGCGCAGGCCGTCGCCGATAAAGTTGAACGAAAACATGGTCACGCAGATGGCGATGACCGGGAACAGCATCAGGTGAGGGTACATCTGCATCACGGGGATCGCGGCGTTGGCCAGCGAGCCCCAGGAGGCCCTGGGGGCTTGGATGCCGATGCCCAGGAAGGAGAGGAAGGCCTCGGAGAAGATCGCGCCGGGAATCAGGAACGCGGTGGACACGATGATGGGTCCCATGGCATTGGGGATCAGGTGCTGGATCAGCAGGTGCCAGGTGTTTGCCCCGGCCAGCCGCCCGGCCAGCACGTACTCCGAGTGCTTCAGGTGCATGACCTCGCTGCGCACCACGCGGGCCGTGCCGATCCAGCTGGTGAAGCACAGCGCCAGGATCACCGAGCCCATGTTGGAGCCGAAGATCAGCATGATCAGCACGATGTACAGCAGGCTCGGAAGGCTGGAGAGGATGTCCACGATGCGCATCATCACCATGTCCACCCGCCCGCCCAGGTAGCCGGACAGCCCGCCGTAGAGCACGCCGATCAGGAAGTTGATGGCGGCGGCCACGAAGCCGATGGTCAGCGAGATGCGTGCGCCGTACATGATGCGTATGAACTGGTCGCGCCCCAGCTGGTCGGTGCCGCAGGGATGCTGCAGGCTGGGCCCGGCGTTCATGTTCATATAGTCCGAGCCGTCGTAGGTGTAGGGGGAGACCATCGGTATGATGATGCACATCAGGGTCATGATCACGATGACCACCAGCCCGATCACGGCCAGTCTGTCCCGGCGGAAGCGCTGCCACACGTCATGCCAGTAGGTAGTGCTGGGGCGGGGGATATCCTCGGCGTGGCTTTCGTCGATGCCGATGACGAACATATCCTCTGGCAGCGCCGCGTAGGCGTTGTTGTCCAATATCTGAACGCTCAAAGGCTGTTCCCTCCTTGGGATTGGGATGTAGCGTCGCCTAATAGGCGCCATATGGCGGCAGGTTGCCGCCGCTGCGGGTTGGCGGTAAAGGATGGCGGCAGGTTGCCGCCGCTACAAGGCATCATTCGTTTGCCAGCTTCACGCGGGGATCGACGATGGCCAGCAGTATGTCGCTGACGAGGTTGCAGATCACCACGAACAGGCCGAAGAAGATCACGATGCCCATGATCATCGTATAATCCCGGTCGGAGATGCTTCGCACGAAATAGTAGCCCAGCCCGGGGATGGCAAAGCGGCTCTCCACGACGAAGGAGCCCGTCAGCAGCCCGGCCACCAGCGGGCCGAGGTAGGTGATGATGGGGGTGAGGGCGTTCTTCAGCGCGTGCTTGGCCACCACCATCAGCTCGCTGACGCCCTTGGCCCGGGCCGTGCGGATGTAGTCCTGCTCCAGCGCCTCCAGCATCGACGAGCGGGTCTGCCGTGCGATGTAGGCGATGGGGTTCATGGAAAGGCAGACCACCGGCAATATGTAGCACGCCCAGCTGTCCAGCCCGTAGGTGGGCAGCCACTTGAGCTTGACCGAAAAGAGGTAGCTCAGCAGCAGCGACAGCACGAATACCGGCACCGATATGCCCACGGTGGCCAGCGCCAGGGTCGCCATGTCGGCCGCCTTGCCCCGGTACAGCGCGGCGATGAGCCCCATCGGTATGCCGATGAGCAGCGAGAACATCACCGCCAGCCCGCCCACCTGGGCGGAATAGGGGAAATGGCCGGCGATCTTTTCCCGCACCGTGCCCACCGTTTTGAAGCTGACGCCCAGGTCGCCGTTGAGCAGGTTCTTCCAATAGGTCAGGTACTGCTGCCACACCGGCTGGTCCAGCCCGTAGCTGGCGGCGATGCGCTCGAGTACCTCCGGGGGCACGTTCTTTTCCTCCGATGGGCTGAAGGGTCCGCCTGGCATGGCGTGCATCATAAAGAAGGCCACGGTGATCAGCACGACCATCGTCAGCACGCCCGCCAGCAGCCGCTTGATGACGTATTTCAGCATGGGATGCCTCCGATACGGTTATTTCCTTTATTATACGCTCCATTTTACACCTTTGGGATTGATAAATGCAATCAAAAACGGTTGCGATTGCATATTTAATATAAATAAAACAGAGAAAGGGCAAATACTGAATGAAATAAGCATATTATTTATCGGTACGATTCAAAAGCACAGGATTTACACCTTGACAGGACGGAGGCGTATGGTTTAATATAAGCATATCGACGTCAGAAAAAGCTGACGGAGAATCCAATGAAGGAGGAACCCGCAATGAAGAAATGCTTCTCGATGCTTCTGATCCTGGCGCTGGCGATTGCCATGCTGTCCGTGCCCGCGATGGCGGAGGGCAACATGGTCATCACCGCAATCGCCGACGATCCCCAGCAGATGGACCCGACCCTCAATTCCTATTCCCGCTCCTCCCAGGTGCTTCAGAACCTGTTCAAGGGCCTGTACAAGCTGGACGCGGACGGCGCGACCATGGTGCCCGCCATGGCCGAGAGCGTCGAGATCTCCGACGACCAGAAGACCTACACCTTCACGCTGCGCGAGGGCCTGAAGTGGTCCGACGGCTCCGACCTGACCGCCTACGACTTTGAGTATTCCTGGCTGCGCGTGCTGGACCCCAACGTACTCAGCAAGGCCGCCAGCGACATGTGGATCGTGAAGAACGGCAAGGAGTTCTACGACGGCGCCTGCACCGCCGATGAAGTGGGCATCAAGGCCGCCGACGAGCGCACCTTCGTGGTCGAGTTGAAGGACGTGACCCCCTGGTTCCTGATGCTGACCTCCACCACCACCTTCCTGCCGGTTTCCAAGGCCGCCGTCGAGGCCAATGAGAAGTGGGCCTGGAGCCCCGAGACCTACGTCTGCAACGGCCCGTACATGCTCAAGGAGTATGCGTCGCTGGACAAGATCGTGATGGTCAAGAACCCCAACTACTACAATGCCGATGAAGTCAAGCTGGACGGCGTGCAGTATTCCATCATCCCCGAGACGGCCACCGAGCTGCTGGCCTACAAGAACGGCGACATCAACGTCTCCATCAACCTGGACCAGCAGGGCATCAGTGACTACGCCGGCACCGAGGAGCTGACCCAGCTGCCCCGCATCGGCATCCAGTACTGCGACTTCAACACCAAGCTGCCCGAGTTCTCCGACAAGCGGGTGCGTCAGGCTTTCGCCATGGCCGTGAACCGCGCCGTGCTGCTGCAGGCTATGGGTTCGGTGGAGCGGCCTGTATTCGGCTTCGTGCCCTACGCCCAGCCTTCCCTGACCGACCCCGCCAAGAGCTACCGCGATATCGCCGGCGACATGTTCGCCGAGGACGTCGAGGCCGCCAAGGCGCTGATGGCCGAGGCCGGCTATCCGAACGGCGAGGGCTTCCCGACCATCACCATCAAGGTGCAGAACAACACCCAGCAGGGTATACTGGCTCAGGTGTTGGGCGACATGTGGAAGACCAACCTGGGTGTCAACTACGAGATCCAGAGCCGCGAGTCGTCCGTCTACTGGGACGAGCTGGACGCCGGCGACTTCTCCGTGGACCGCAACGGCTACACCTGTGACTACGCCGATCCCTCGGCCAATCTGAAGATCTTCATCACCGGCTCCAACGCCTATGAGAACGGCTGGGACGATCCGGTCTACGACGAGATGTTCAACAAGACCCTGTCCATGACCGATCCCGCCGAGCGCGAGGCCGCCCTGATCGAGGCGGAGAAGTACCTGGTGGACCAGATGCCCGCCATGCCCGTGATGTCGATGGAAACCCAGTTCCTGGTCAAGCCCGATGTCAAGGGCGTGATCGCCAACCCCATCGGCCATGTGAACTTCGAGTACGCTTCCATCGGGTAGAGGACAGGAGAACTTTGGAGGACCGGCCGGTGCATTTGCCCGCCGGTCCTTCATTGCCCATCCGCCACATTTGAATCTGACGAGGAGTAAAGCCCGTGACTTCCGTATTGGCGACAGTAAAGGACGTCTATAACATCTATCTGAACAGGATGGTGCCCCGGGCCTCGGCGGCGCTGTCCTATTACCTGACCATGACCATCTTCCCGCTGATCATTTGCCTGTACGCGCTGTTTGGGCAGAACTACCAGGTGGCGATGAACGTCTTCAACTATCTCGAACAGTTCCTGACGCCCTCGGCGGACGAGCTGATCAAGTCCTTCCTGATGCACGTTGCCGGTACCGGCGGCCGCACGGTGCTGATCGCGGCGATCACGATGCTGGTGGTCTCCGCCTCCGCGGCGGTCCGCGTGCTGCAGGGCACCATCGGCGAAATGCAGGGCGGGCACCGCTTTCGCGCCACGACGGACTATTTTGTGAGCTTCGCGCTGGCGGTGGCGCTGCTGCTGGCGGTATACCTTTCGATGGTCGTACTGCTCACCGGGCGTCGGTTCCTGGACTGGGCGCAGCAGAGCTTTTCCATCAATTTGGCGGAATCCTGGTGGCTGTCCGCCCGCTTCACACTGCTGGGAGGCGTCGCCTTTCTGCTGTTCTGGGGCATTTTCGGCTTTACCCGGCCACGAAACGACAAATACCTGGTGCTGCCCGGCGCGGTGCTGGCGACGGTGGGCGTGGTGCTGATGAGCACGCTGTTTTCCCGGCTGATCGCCTCCTCGGCCCGGTATTCCCTGGTGTACGGGTCGCTGGCTTCGCTGATCCTGCTGATGCTGTGGCTGTATTTGATCTGCCAGGCGATATTCGTCGGCGCGGCGCTGAACATCGCCCTCCGGGACAGGAAGGCGCGACGGAAATCACAAAAAACCACCGCGTGAATCGCGGCGGTTCAGACGGGCGACATGATCCAGTTATAAACAACCTGCCGGCGTTGCCGGCAGGTTGTTTATAACTGTTATTCATCCAATGCCTTCGTGGCCCGGTCAAACAGGGCCTCAACCTTCGCGTCGGGGGCCGGGGTGACCAGGGAGACGACTATGGCGGCGAGCAGGCCGGCGACAAAGCCGGGGATGATCTCATACAGGCCTGTGCCCTTCAGCAGGGCCAGCCACAGGATGTCCAACACCGCGCCGACCAGTATGCCGGCTACCGCGCCGCCGAAGTTCAGCCGACGCCAGAACAGGCTGAGCAGTATGGTCGGGCCGAAGGCGGCGCCGAACACGCCCCAGGCGTTCTCCACCAGGCCCATGATGGTGCCGCTGTTGGGATTGGAGGCGACGATCAGCGCGATCACGGCGATGATGATGACCACCGCGCGGCCCGCCCACAGCATCTCCCTGTCGGAGGCCTTCTTGCGGAACACGGGCTTGTAGACGTCGCTGGCGAAGGCCGAGGCCGAGGCCAGCAGCTGGGAATCGGCGGTGGACATCGATGCGGCCAGTATGGCCGAGAGCAGTATGCCGGAGATCAGCGCCGGGAAGATGGCGCGGGTCATCTGGATGAAGACGGTGGCGGAGTCGGTGATCTCTATGATGCCCCTGGAGGACATCACCCGGCCCACCGCGCCGGCGGCGACGGACATGGTCAGTATGATCAGCGTCCAAGAGATGCCGATCACGCTGGACTTGCGCAGCTCCTTCTGGGAGCGCACCGACATGAAGCGGATGATGATGTGGGGCATGCCGAAGTAGCCCAGGCCCCAGCCCAGGCCGGAGGCGATCTCCCGCCAGTCGCGGGCGAAGTGCCAGTAGTTCTCGGGCAGCTCGGTCACGGTCTGGGCCGTGCTGTTGTTGATGATCCCCAGCGCAAAGATCGGCGCGATCAGCAGCGCCGCCAGCATCAGCAGACCCTGGAAGAAGTCGGTCCAGCACACGGCGGAGAAGCCGCCCAGGAAGGTGTAGCCGATGATGATCGCTGCTGCCAGGTACATGGCCACGGTGGCGTTCATGCCGATGACGGTGTTGAACAGCGTGCCGCAGGCCTTGATGCTGGAGGCCGCGTAGATGGTGTAGGCGAATATGAAGATCACCGCGCAGATGATCTGCAGCGCCTTGCTCTTCGAGAGGAAGCGGTTGGTCAGGTACTGTGGGATGGTGATGGAGTCGTTGGCCTCGATGGAAAAGCGGCGCAGTCGCGGCGCTTCAAAGATCCAGCTCAGTGCATAGCCGATGGCCAGGCCGATGGCGATCCAGGTCTGGCCCATGCCCGCGGCGTAGACAGAGGCCGGAAGTCCCATCAGCACCCATGCGCTCATGTCGGAGGCGCCGGCGGACAGCGCCGACACCCATGCGCCCATCTGCCTGCCGCCCAGGAAGTAGTCCTTCTCGTTGGCACCCTTGGAGCGCAGGAAGAAATACACGCCGATGCCGATCATAAACACGAGGTAGACGATAAAGACGACCAGTTCAGTAATGTTCATAATGATCTCCCCATCTGATAAAATCTCATTTTCATTATACAAAACCGATGTGAAAATTCAACGATTTAGCAGTTTATCAGAGTAAAATTATAATTAAATCTGGCATTGATTTGGCAGGGCCTTCATAGGATTGAAAAAAACGACGGGAGGACGTTTCATGGGAAAGCGCAGGGGACAGGCGATCGGTTCGATGCTGAAGGGATTGCTGTGCGCCGTGGCGCTGACGCTTTTGCTGATGGTGGGCGTCGCGGCGTTGGCGCTGGGCGTTCGCATCTCAGACGGCACGCTGACGGCGCTGAATCAGGTGATGAAGCTGCTGAGCATACTGCTGGGCGTGACCGTGGCCGTGGGCCGCGGCGGACAACGGGGCTTTTTGACGGGCATGACCGTCGCCATGCTGTACATGACCCTCGGCTACGGCTGCTATGTGGCGCTGGGCGGAAACGCCTTCGTCGTCGCGCAGATGCTGGGGGAGATATTGATCGGCGCGGCGCTGGGGGCGACAGCCGGGGCGGTGCTATCGAACCTGCCGGCAGGAAGACGGAATCGGGCGATACAATGACAAAAAGAAAGCAGCCGGGCTTGCCGACTGCGTTCTGCCTGTCTCTGCGGATGTTATTCGACGGTTACGCCCAGATCTTCAGGGCTCAGGGCTTCGGGCAGCAGCTCGCCAAGGGTCTTTACGGTGAAGCCCTTGCCGTACTGGCCCACGATCACGGGCAGGCTGAGGTCGGAAAATTCCCGCAGCACCTGGCGGCAGATGCCGCAGGGCCAGGCGACGGCGGTGGAGCCAACCACCGCGATGGCGGCGAAGCGGCGCGCGCCGGCGGCGATGGCGCAGGAGGCCGCGCAGCGCTCGGCACAGATCGTCGCACCGTAAGAGGCGTTTTCGAAGTTGCAGCCCTTGAAGGTCCTGCCGTCTTCAGTGAGGATGCAGGCGCCCACCTTGAAGTGGGAATAGGGGCTGTAGCTGTTTTGCATGGCCTCGCAGGCCAGTTCAAAGAGCTGCTCATGGGAGGGCGTTCCGCCCTCACGGGTGATGCCGACGGCGCTCAGTGCGCGCTCTTCCATGTTGCGCATGACGGTTTTCTCCTCCTCGTTCATATGGTCGTAGCCCATCAGGTGAAAGGCGGAATGGGCGGTGAGGTAGCTCAGCTCACGCTGCAGCGAGTGGCCGTATTCCTCCGCCTGAGCGCGGGCGCGGCCCAGGTTGATCACGCAGTCGCCGAGGTTGGCGCAGTCCATGGCGGGGTCATATTCCCGGCTGACGCGCCTGGGGCAGTCCCGGGCGGTCTTGCCTTCAGGATAGGCGACGGTGGGGAAGGACAGCACGTCGGTGGGGCTGTCGATGCCCCGCATATCCAGGTTGAGGGCCTGGATCTGTTCGTCGTCCACGATGCGCACGCAGAAGCCCGCGCCACTGACGCCCTCCGCCTCGAAGCAGGCGTCCGCCACGCGCCGCAGCAGCTTTTCCAGTCCCTCCATGCCCTCCGGCACGGGAATGTCCCATTGCAGCTCAATCGCCACGGTGCATGCCTCCTTGGGTTGATGTAAATCAGTATTTATCAGTTTCAATAGGCGCTGTTTCAGCGGGGGGCTCTTCCTTCTCCAGCCCCTCTACCCTCGGCGGTATGGCCACATCCGGGTATTCGATGCGCTCGTGGAATACGCCGGTGAGCACCGTCGAGAAGGCGCTGCATATCTTCTCCAGGTCGTTGAAGGTCAGGTCGGATTCGTCCAGCTGTCCGTCGTTCAGCTTGTCCCGCACCAGCTTGCGGATCAGCGCCTCCACCTTTTCCGTGGTGGGCTCGGGGATGCTGCGGGCCGCGGCTTCGATGGTGTCGGCCAGCATCACGCAAGCGGCCTCCTTCGTGCGGGGGCGGGGGCCTTCATAGCGGAAGGTGTTGATGTCCACGTTCTCGCTGCCGTAGAGCTTGACCGCCTTGTCATAGAAGAACAGCACGACGCCGTCGCCGTGATGTTGGCGGATGATGTCCAGCACCGGGGCGGGAATGTGAGCCTTCTGGGCCATGGTCACGCCGTCCCTGGGGTGGGCGGTGAGGATCGCCACGGAGACCCGGGGGTCGGTGCGGTCGTGGGGATTGTCGCCCATCTGATTCTCCTTGAAATAGCCGGGGCGCTTCAGCTTGCCGATGTCGTGGTAATACGCGCCAACCCGGGCCAGCAGCGGGTTTGCGCCCACCGCGTTGGCGGCAGCCTCCGCCAGGTTGGCGACGATGATGGCGTGATGATAGGTTCCGGGGGCTTCCAGCAGCAAGCGGCGCAACAGCGGTTGGTTCGGGTTGGACAGCTCGATCAGCTTGCTGTTGGTGGCCAGGTTGAATATGGATTCAAGCACCGGCTGCAATCCGATGCAGAGTATGGCGCTGATGATGCCGCTGCTCATGGCCCACAGCGCATTGGTCAGCACGTTGGCAAGGTCGGCGCTGTTCACCAGGCCGACGGCCAGCGTGCACAGGAAGTTGGATACGCCCACCAGCGCGCCGGCCAGCAACGTAGTCAGGCGCTGGCCCCGGCGGCCCAGCACCGAAAGTATGATCGGGCCGGAGACCATGCTCATCAGCAGCACCGAGAACATCGTCACCGAGAACAGGCCGCTGCTGGCGTTGGTCAGCAGCGATGCGATGAAGCCCAGGCCGATGTTCATGTAGAGGGCGGAGCGCTGGTCGAACAGCACGGCCACCAACATAAGGCCCAGGGATATGGGCATCATGTAGGCGTCGAACCGGCTGAAGGCCAGGCAAAGCCCGGTGACCAGCACCGAGATCAGCCCCAGCAGCAGCAGCGTCCGGGGCGTCATGCGCTCGCGCAGATAGCGGTGCAGGTACAGCCCCATGCAGCCCATGATCAGCAGCAGGATCAGCGCGATGCCGCCGATCAGCTGCACGTCCAGGGAATCCTCCTTCAACAGGCCCAGGGACGACAGCATCGCGTACTGGGCCTGGGTCACGATATCGCCCCGGCGCACGATGACCTCGCCCTTGACGCAGGTCACGTTTTCCACTTCGTCCCGGGCCTTCTGCCGGTTCGCCTCGGTGGTCTCCTCGTCGATCAGCATATTGGGCCGTAAGCAGCTGCGGATCACGTTCATGGCGATGGAAACCAGCTCCGCGGAATAGCCTTTGCCGGCGAGCGAGCGGGCCAGCCGGTTGATCGCGGTGACCTCCTGGCCCTCCAGCAGCGTGGAATTCAGCGTCTCACGGACGTCGATGATGGCGTCCTCGAACAGATGGCGCAGGTTGTCCACGTCACTGGTTCTCAGGGCGCGGTATTCCTCGGGGCTCAGGTTCACCGGCAGCGAAGCGTTCAGCGCGGACAGCTCGTCTTCGGTGATCCGGTCGGGATCGGGCCATTCGCTGTCCCGTAGGGCAAACAGCGTGTCAAAGATCGCCTGCATCTCAGAGGAGACGCTGCCCACCACGGAAAAGTCGATGCTCTTGTAGCTGGGCTCGACCGCCGCTGCTGCGGCGGCCCGGCGTTCCTCCGTCCTGACGGTGTCGACGATATCCTTGCTGGCAAGTATGTCCAGCGGGGCCGGCGACCCGATCTGTATGTCGTGCTGCTCCGGCGTGATGCCGATCACCAGTAAGCCCGCCAGCAACAGATAGGTGGCGGCGATGATCAGCCCGTTTTTAAACACCGGGCCAAGGCGCGACATGCCCGCCTTGCTGAGCTTGTTCATGGTATCCTCCTGATTACGGCCTGAAGGCTACGGACGGTAGACGCGCCGCTGGCGCTCATTGCGTTCGCTCTTCTGGGCGTGCTTCTCGTAGGCCTTGACGATGGCCTGCACCAGCTCGTGGCGCACCACGTCCCGGTGGGTCAGCTGCACGATGCCGATGTCCTTCACATCTTTGAGCACCTCCAGCGCCTCCACCAGGCCCGAGCGCTTGCCCACGGGCAGGTCGATCTGGGTGACGTCGCCGGTGATGATCATCTTCGAGCCCATGCCCATGCGGGTCAGAAACATCTTCATCTGTTCAGAGGTGGTGTTCTGGGCCTCGTCCAGTATGATGAAGGCGTCGTTGAGGGTACGGCCGCGCATGTAGGCCAGCGGCGCCACCTCCACCGCGCCACGCTCCAGCAGCCGCTGGTAGGCGTCCACGCCCAGCATCTCGTGCAGCGCGTCGTACAGCGGCCGCAGGTAGGGGTCCACCTTCTGGGCCAGGTCGCCGGGCAGGAAGCCCAGCTTTTCGCCGGCTTCCACGGCGGGGCGGGTGAGTATGATGCGCTCGATCTCCTTGTTTTTCAGTGCCACCACGGCCATGGCGATGGCCAGGTAGGTCTTGCCCGTACCGGCGGGCCCCACGGCAAAGGTCGCGGTGTTGCCCTTGATGGCCTCGACATACTGCTTCTGGCCCAGGGTCTTGCACTTCACCTGCCGTCCCCGGTAGGTGATGGCGATGACATCCCGCATGATTTCGCCGATGCGGTCGGCCTTGCCCTCGGCGGCCAGGCCGATGGCATAGCGAATGCGCGTGCGGTCCACGGCCTCGCCCCGCAGCACGATCTCGCCCAGCTTCTCCAGGGTCTCCCTGGCCAGCGCCACCTTGTCGGGGTCGCCGGACAGCGTGATTTCACTGCCGTGGGCGTAGATTTCGACCCCCAGCTCCTCGTGGAAGAGGGGAATGTTCTCCTCGCGGATGCCGAACATGCCGATGAACTGCTCCGGCGAATCCACGCTCATGTGCTCGGTGTGGGACTGTTCGATGTTTTCCAAAGTGATTAGCCTCCCTGTAATGCCTCCCGCGTCACCGCGGCGTCGGACTGTATCTCAATGACGGCCCTCGCGACGAGGACGCCGTCGGTAATTTCGTAATCCACCCAGCTGTCGCCGGGGCTGTATGCCCTCGGGCCCTCCCGGACCAGCGCTGCCCGGGCGCTCGCCAGGGACAGCGCCTTTGCCCGCGCCCGAAGGGTCTCCATGGGAATCTCCGATTCCTGTCGCAGGATCTCCACATTCGTGAAGCGCTGGATTTCCAGAGGCACAAACAAGCCCCCGATGGGCAGGTACGCCCGCTCGGTGCGCTGTGACGGATACGTCACGGCCCGGGCGATGGGCCATTCCATGTCCATTAGCGTGAGCTTTGCGCCGGAGGATCGCCGACCGGTATCGACGGTGTCGGACTGGGTCAGCGGCAACCGGGCCTCGCCGGAGAACCAGCTGCGCACGATCACCTCACCCAGCGCGCCGATGGGGCGCGTTTCTTCCTTCGTGGCCTGCTCCTCGCCCCGGATCAGTACCTGGCCCCGTCGCACGGCGTCCCCGGGCTTGACGCACGGTATGCCCGAGCGCACCACGGCGCTGACGACGATGCCCTCCCGGGCACAGACGAGATCCCGCGCGGCATTCACGTCGTACAGGGCCGGGGCGGGGACCTCCGGCGCGGCTTCCACCAGCAGGCACACGCCCTGGAGTCGGGCGCTCGCATAGCTGTAGTTATCCGTCCGGGCGAGCAGGCGCTGGGCGAGCAAGCCGGTGTCGATGCTTCGACCGATCCCGGGCCGCACGCCCAGCGCGGCCAGCGACCTGGACAGCGCGGCGGGATCGCCCGATGCGGCAAGCGCGCCGGTGAAGGCGATATCCACGATCCAGAGCCGGGTCAGGAACAGTGCGCTCAGCGCCACCGCGCAGGCGATCCCGACGACCAACGTGGCCCTCTGCCGGACAAAGCGGCGCAGGGCGCTGAAGCCCCGCAGGCGGATGACGCGCGCCTCCAGGTTGAAGCGGCGGCACAGGTCAAGCAGCAACCGGGCGGACTGAGCGTCGCAGTGGACGACGAGGGCGCTGTCTTCAGACAATCGCACGTCGGCGAACCGCGCGCCCTTGGCCGTGGCCCGATCGATCAGCTTTTCGGGCATCAGGCAGCGAACACGGACGGTGACCTCACCCCTCATCGGGCGCGTCACCTCCCCGGCAGGGCAGCTCAATGCGGCGGATGTCGCCACGGATGATCACCGCGCCCGCCCTGGCGCAGCTGAGCGAAAGGCCGCTGCCCATCGCGCAGACGGCGCCCGCGCGGCTGTTCAGCACGATGCGGGTATCGGTAAACGTCGCGATGCCGGTGTGGTTTTCCACCAGCACGCTGTGACCGCCCACGGCGGTGATCCTCGGGCAGCGCCCCGTCATGTCCTCTGTCCATTCCAGGGCAGGGGGATATCCGCGACCGTGCCGCAGGGTTCGGGAAACGCGCTCAGCGTCCCTCGTGCGCCGGGAAAAGCCCGATTTTATCATGCTCGCATCCCTCCGCAATGGGTAATGGGGTTCCAGGATACCCTATGCGGCGGACAAGCGCTTCATCCATGCATAAATAAGCCCTATAATATTATACACGATTATACACTGGAAATGCAAGGGAATATGATGATTTGCCCAAATTGAACCTTTGTTTGACAGAAGGGGAGAGAGGTTGCTATAATTCAGAAGTGGGATATCACAAAAGGAGCTTTGGAATGTCGTTTCAAATTTCGGATCTATTGAAGAATCCCGGTGCGGGGCTTGCGCCGATGGCCGGGGTGACGGACGCGGCGATGCGGCTGTTGTGCCACGAACAAGGCGCGGCCTGGGCGGTGAGCGAGATGCTGTCGGCGAAGGGCTGGGTGTTCTCCGGTGGCAGAAATCGCAACGCCCAGGACATCCTCGCCCGCCTGCCCGGCGAGGGACCGGCGGGTCTTCAGCTCTTCGGCAGCGATCCGGCGTATATTGCCGAGGCGGCGCGAAGGCTGGAGAACGCGGGCTTTCAGTTTTTTGACCTGAACTTTGGCTGCCCGGCGCCAAAGATCACCGGAAACGGCGAGGGCAGCGCCATGATGCGCGATCCCGTCCGGCTCGGCGCGGTGGTTCGGGCGCTGTCGGAGGCGACGTCCCTGCCCGTGACGGTGAAGATCCGCGCGGGGTGGGACAGCAGCAGCATCAACGCCCCGGAGGTCGCCAGGATATGCGAGGACAACGGCGCCAAGGCCGTGGCCGTCCACGCCCGCACCCGGGACCAGCAATACGCGGGAAAAGCGGATTGGCGGATCATACGGGATGTGAAGCGGGCGGTATCGGTGCCCGTGTTCGGCAACGGCGACGTGCGCGGCGGCGCGGACGCCCTGCGTATGCTGGACGAGACGGGGTGTGACGCCGTGATCGTAGGCCGCGCAGCCCAGGGCAATCCCTGGATCTTCCGTGAGATCGCCGCAGCGATACAGGGAAAGGAAGTTCCACCTCCGACGCCCGAAGAGCGGATGGAGATGGCCGTCCGCCACTTCCAATTGGAAGCGCAGTTGTACGGAGAAAAGCTGGCGGTGCTGCAAATGCGCAAGCACATCGCCTGGTACGTGCACGGCATGAAGGGCGCCTCCCGATTCCGCGAGCGCATCAATCAAATGAACAGCGCCGAGGAAGTGCTCGCGGCGCTGAGGGAAAAATACTGATTTGTCGCACTGCGACAAATCAGTATTTAGGTTTTAGGTTTTAGGTTTTAGGTTTTAGGTTTTAGGTTTTAGGTTTTAGGTTTTAGGTGTTAGGGAAGGTAGAAATCCTGACGGATTTCTTTTATTCAAAGGACCGAGAAACGTAGTAACTACTGCCGTTTCCTTTGAATCAAAC
>CACWZI010000036.1 GCA_902765305.1 uncultured Eubacteriales bacterium | reverse complement strand
CAGGACCTCCATCTGCTTGTCCTGCATGCCCTTGACCACCAGGAACAGCGGGTCGAACCACAGGTCCTCGGCCTCCATGCCGTGCATCAGGCCCTCCTCCAGCATGCGCTGGCAGTGCATCATGCGCTCGTCATTGTCGGAGGCGATGCCGTTGGCGGAGCACAGCGCGATGACGATGGCGTCGTTGTTCGCGGCCAGCTCGATGCGGTTGAAGCGGTCGCCGGCGTCGGCGGAGTTCACGATGGGCTTGCCCTTGGAACGGTTATAGACCTGGATGCCTGCCTCGATGGCCTTCATATTGGAGGTATCCAGCGCCAGCGGCACGTTGTCGAAGCGCTCCTGCAGCAGCTTCACGGCCCACTGCATGACCTCTTCGCCGTCGGCCTCGGCGGGGCCGATGTTCACGTCGATATAGTTTGCGCCGGCCTTCAGCTGCTGCTCACAGCGGGTGATGATGGGCTCGGGGTCGCGCTCCGCAAAGGCCTTGCGGATAGACGGGGCGGTGACGGAAATGCGCTCGCCGATGGTGATAAACTTTGCCATATTAGTTTCCTCCCTGTCGTTTTAATCCAAACCGGGCGGGCACGACGTAGCCATGCCGGCCGATGCTGTGCGTCAGGCGGTGTAATCCTTGATGAACTTGACCAGCTGAACCGCTTCCATGGGGCCGACCACCACGTTCCAACCGGGCAGCTTGGCCTCGATCTCGCCCTTCATGACGGCGACCTTGCCGGGGATGATCAGCGTGCGGGACTTGATCTTGTTCTCGATGTCGTTCTCGTCGAAGAACTTCTTGATGGTGCCTGCGGAGAACTTGCCCGCGGCCCACGCCGTCAGCACGGACATGCCGCTGGCGTCGGTGATCAGCAGGTTGACCGGGCACTTGGAGCGCTCGTACTCGCCGGAGACCAGGAAGTAGGTCAGCGCGAAGTCGACGGTCAGGGAGCAGACGGAGTTCTCGTCCGCGCCGTTGAGCGCGTAGATGCCGGGCTCGACCTTCATGGGCTTCTGGGGATCGGTGAAGATGTTCTGGCGCAGGCCGTACAGCGCGAGGGCCTCGGCGTAGGTCATCTTCTCCATGACGATGATGGAGCCGTAGCGCAGCGTGAAGGCGGCGGCCAGGGCGGTCTGCATGTGCAGGTCGCCTTCGGCGATCTTCGCCAGGTTCACGATGGACGGGTAGCCCAGGCTGCGGTCCTGATCCTTCAGGTTGCCGCGGCGCACCATCACGGCGTTGGCGAAGGTCTGCTTCGCGTCCGCGCCGGTGCAGTCGATGATCAGGTTCTTGTTGCCTTTGCCCTCGAGGGCCTTGATGTTGTCATAGATCTCGGAGATGTCCGCGCCGGTCACGCCCAGGGTGACGCCCGCGGCGGTGGCGGCGGCGTTCATGGCGTCCAGGTTGTCCTTGCTGGCGCCGTTCAGTATGGGCTTGGCTGCCTTGCACACGTCCAGCGCCGCCTTGGCGACGTCGGCGTCGGCGCAGTTCAGCACCAGCGCGCGCTCGGCGGCCATGGCCTTGTTGACCAGCGCCACATAGGCGTCCGCGCCGTTGCCGGCGTAGTTCAGGTACAGGAATTCCACATACTCGCGCTCGCCGATGCGCTCGTAATCGACCTTCTTGACCTCTTCGATCTTCGCGTCGATCTCGTCCGCGCTCATGCAGGAGCACAGGGTCACCGCGTACAGGTTGCGGTTGACCAGGGTCTTCTCGTGGCGGAACAGCACGGTCTCGCCGCCCAGCTTGTGCTCGGTGGCGCCGGCGCCGACGGTGATGGACTTCATCAGGGGCGCGGTGGCCTCGGACAGGGAAGCCAGGGCGTCAGCAGACATGTGGGGGCACTTCTCGATCGGCACCGCGCCGGAGGCGACCTTCATCGCGAACGCCATACAGGTGGGGCTGCCGCATTCCTTGCAGTTCTTCTTGGGGGTCAGCTTAAAAATGTCAAGACCTTTCAGAGCCATGGTTATTATCCTCCTTCCCCGCTCACATCAGGCTGTCGATAAACTTGGCGATGGTGGCGACAGCGGCAGGGTGCTTCATGATGACCATATCGGAACCGCCGACCAGGCAGGCGGAAGCGGTGCACACTTCCATCTCGATGCCGCGCTCGTCGAGGGGGCCCCATTCCGGGGATTCCTCTTCGGGGGACATGGATTCCTTGACGCCCCAGGTCTCGGGAGAGATGGGGGTAACGATGGGCATCTGGAGCTGCGCGTCGCTCTGGGCCAGAGCGGCGGCCTTCACGCGGTCCAGCGTGGAGGAGAGGTATTCAAAGCCATATCCGGCGGCGGAGGAGCCCACGTTCATGCAGACGCTCTGCGCGGGCACGCCCAGCTGGCTCAGCAGCACGTTCAGCTGCTTGGCCAGGTTGATGTCCACGGCGGATTCCGCGCCGACCTTCTGGTTGTAGGCCAGGCCGGCGGAGGCGCCGACGGTCTTGTAGTTTTCTTCGCGGGAGGAGAGCACCAGGATGTTCTTGCCCTGGAGCGCCTCGGAGATGCCGGAGAACAGCTCGGCATCCTTTTCGATGTTCTTGCAGCCCATCACCAGGATCGGCATGGTAATGGCGTCGGCCACGGCCTTTGCCAGCGCCACGCAATCCTCGACGGAGGTGTTGTCGCCGTTGGGGTCTGCGCTCTCGAAGTGCAGGCAGATGGCGGAAGCGCCTTCCATGGTCTCGGCCTTCCTGGCCATGTCCACGACGGTCTCACAGCCGGCGTAGAACTCAAGCAGGCCGGGCGATACGATGCCGGCCAGGCCCTTGTCAGAGATCTCGATGGCGATCTTGGGCTTGTTTTCGATGGGTGCGTCGAAGGTGTAGAAGGGCAGAACATTCTCTCCGCCGATCACGATGCTCTTGTCGCCCGTGCCGAGGGTGACGGCATTGATCCTGGCATTGAACGCCTGCTTTTTCGGAGTGAAAGCCATGTTGTATTCCCCCTGTTTGTCGTTGTCGTTCGGTATGCGTGGTACGCGCAGACCTTAAAGTTGCAATGTGTCCATGATTGATTTCAGCGCGACCTTGACCGGAGCGTCATCTGGTACTTTGGCGCTGGGCTTGCCCTCGCAGTCGAACTCGTAGACGAGGTCGTCCTGCGGCAGCACGCCCACCAGGTCCAGGCCGTGTTTCTCAATCTCTTCCTTAACCCCGTCGTTCAGGCGTCCGCCCGGCGCGCGGTTAACGATCAGTTTCATGACGCCGGGCTTCAGCTCCAGCGCGTTCACCATCTCGGCGATGCGCGCGGCGGCCTGTATGCCCCGGCGGGAGCAGTCGCTGACCAGCAGCAGCGTATCGACGTGGGGCAGCGTGCCCCGGGCGATGTGCTCGAGGCCGGCTTCGTTGTCGATCACCATGTACTTATAGCGACCGTAGTACTTGTCGATCTGGGTCTTCAGCACGCCGTTGACATAGCAATAGCAGCCCTTGCCTTCGGTGCGACCCATGACCAGCATGTCATAGTCGTCCTCCTCGATCAGGGCTTCGTTGAACTTGTATTCGGCGTACTCCTGCTTGGTCATGCCCTTGGGTATCGGGCTGACCTGAAGCAGCTCGGCGTGGGCCATCTCCTCGCGGATGCTGCCCAGCGTGGTATCCACCTCGACGCCAAGCACCTCGTTCAGGTTGGAATTGGCGTCGGCGTCCACCACAAGAAGGGGGCCCTTCCCCTTCCTGCAGAGCGCCTCGATGATCATGCCGCAGGTGGTCGTCTTGCCGACGCCGCCCTTGCCGGCTACAGCGATGACATGTGTTGACATAGATTCTCCGGATCAGATGAGGTCGACGATGCCCGACTCCTTGACGAGCCTGGTGACATCTTCGTATTTGTTCAGCGCGTACAGGTGGATGCCGTCGATGCCGCAGGCCCTGTACTCGTCGATCAGGTCGATGGTGTAGGCCATGCCGGCCTCCTTGAAGGCGGCCTTCTTGGCGGCGATGGATTCCTCGCTCTCGCCGGGGGCGAAGGGGTTCGGGAAGATCCAGTTTTTGGAGATGATCTCAGCCAGCGCCCGGGGCATGACGCAGCCGTTGCGGCTGAGGGCCATGTTGATGGTCGCCGCGATGTCCAGCACCGGCATGATGCCCACGTCCACGGGCATGTACACGCCTGCGGCGCGGATGGCGTCCAGCCACCAGCGGAACTGGTCCATGTCCCAGCAGAGCTGGGTCATGATGTAATCGGCGCCCTCGTCCTGCTTCTGCTTCAAAAAGGAGATATCCGCCTCGATGCTGCGGCAGGAGATGTGTCCCTCGGGCGAACCTGCGACGGCAATGGTGAATTTGTCGCCGAAGGTCCTGCGGGTGAACTTCACAAGCTCGGTGGCATAGTGCAGGTCCCCGCCGGTGCCCGTCCAGCCAAAGGGGATGTCGCCGCGCAGGGCCAGCATGTGATCGATGCCGTGGTCCAGGTAGGTCTGCAGCTGTTCCTTGATGCCCTCCTTCGTGTTGGCCACGCAGGTAAAGTGGGTCACCGGAATACACTTTCCGTCCTTGTGGATCTTGTCCAGCACCTCCAGGTTCTTGCCCACGTTGGTGCCACCCGCGCCATAGGTGCACGAGATGTAATCGGGATTCAACTCATAAAGGTGATCCAGCACGCCGCCCTCGCCGCACAGCTTGGCCATGCCGGCATCGGTCTTCGGCGGAAACACCTCAAAGGAAAAGGCCATACGGTCCTTCAGGATGTCTGCTACGCTCATTGTATTCCTCCAACTATATTGCCTTTTGCGGTTCCCACATGTGTATTTTAGGCAATGTATATACACACTCAGTTATAATAGCATAAACCTGTGAAATAGGCAAGTGCCTGAGCAAATATTGTGACATTATTTTAACTAAATTAATGTGAACAGGAACTTCTGCCGAAGCCCGTGGCTGCTGGCAAAGATGGTGAGGTTTTCGTCGTTCATGCGCTCCACGGTCAGCTCGTCCACCTCGCCCCTGAGCAGCGCGCGCACGTAGGCCTCCGGGTCGTCAGTTTCGATCTCGTCGAAGAACACGTCGCGCATCTGGTTGCCCGAGCAGCTGTTCTGGATCTCGCGGACCAGCTCGTATTCGGCCATGGTCATTCCTCCATACTGTAAAGCGACAGACAGGCGCCGAGCGCCGGTGAACCGCTCGCGCCTGCCCGCGGCTTCGAATCCTTTACGCGATGGCCCGGGGCCGGACCACCACGGTGCCCCCGGTGAGGTCGGCGGAAGCGATTTCACCCTCGATCCGCTCCTCCCGGCCCATGATGTCGGTGAGGGTGACGACGCCGCCCTCGCACTGAATCAGCATGACGTTCTTCAGCACCTCGTTCTCCGGGCGCTTCTCGATCTTGTAAACCGTCGAAAGACACATATTCGTTACCTCCTCGTCAGGCCTTGGGAATGTTCAGCGCCGCCAGCACGGTGGACAGGCGCATGTTGCCCTTTTCAAAGTCGGACACGGCCTGCATGACCTGCTCGAAGGCGGTGGTGTCGCCCAGGTCCTTCAGCCTTCCCGCCAGCTGGGCCAGCTCGTTGGCGTGGGCCGTGTTGTGGTTGACCATGTACTGCATCAGCGCCACCACCTCGGCCCGGGGGTCCATGTCGCAGCTCTTGCAATCGGAATTGCAGCCCGCCGCGCCGGGACAGCCGCCGTGGGGATGGCCATGTTCGTGTCCGTGTTCATGGCCATGCTCGTGGCTGTGCTCGTGGCCGTGGGGATGGTCGTGTACATGCTCGTGGGGATGGGTGTGGGTGGTGCCGTCGGCGTGGGTATGCTCGTGACTGTGCTCATGGGTGTGCGGGTGGCTGTGGCCGCCGTCGTGGGAATGCTCGTGGTCCGCCCCGCCCATGTGGGGATGCGCGGCGTCGTGGCCGTGATGGTCGTGCCCGTCATGGGCGTGGGGAATGCCGTGCTCGTGCATATATTCGTGATCGTGCTCGTGATCCATGTCCTGTCTCCTTTTTGATTTGGTTTGTTTGATTATACAACAGCCGGGGGCATTTGTCAAAGGCGATATTGTGCACGAAGGCACATCCCCCTCCCCGGGTTTCCAATCATAAATTTGTCCATTCTTAACCTGTTTCCCCCGCCCGGCGATTGCAGCGCAGCGCCGCTATGGGTTACAATAGAGCGCGAGGTGAAACATCAGTGGATCACAATAAGAATCGCACCGCGGACAATGGTATCCAGCCCGAAATCCACGACCACGAATATATGCATGCCCACGGCATTCCCCATGACCACGAGCATGGGCACGGCCATGGACACGGCCATACCCACAGCCACGAGCACACCAAGGCTGTGCTGAACCGGCTGTCCCGGGCCATCGGCCACCTGCAGTCGGTGCGCAACATGGTGGAGGAGGGACGCGACTGCGCCGAAGTGCTGGTTCAAATCGCCGCCGTGCGCTCGGCCATCGACAACACCGGCAAGCTGATCCTGCAGGATCACCTGAAGCACTGCATCGTCGAAGCCGCCGCAGAGGGCGACCAGAAGACCATCGACGACCTTTGCCAGGCCATCGACAAGTACATGAAGTAAGCCTCCAAAATATGCGCTGCCTCCCGGACGATCGTGCCTGCGATCATCCGGGAGGCAGCGCTTGTTTCATGCTCTGAACGACTTCAGCTGCGGCACGGCCCTTTCCCCGTCCAGCGTGAGCTCTGCATACCGCCCGTCCATCAGCGCGCCGGGGTTGATCAGCAGCACGCCGCCCGCCCACTCCACGCAGGGGCGGTGGGTATGGCCGAACAGGGCGATGGTGGCCTGCTGGTCCTCGGCATAATAGGAGAGCCTGTCGTAGCCGTATTTCACATCCTGCAGATGGCCGTGAACCGCCATCAGCCGATGGGGGCCGAAGGACGCCCTTGCCATGCGGGGCAGGTCCGAGAACATGTCACAGTTGCCCGCCACGGCGATCACCGGCGTCTCCAGCCGCCTTTCCAGCCAGCGGGCGTCGGAATCATAGTCCCCCAGGTGGAACACCGCGTCGTACTTCTCCTTCCGGCACAGCTTCAGATACCGCTCCAGCCATATGCCGTGGTCGTGGCTGTCGGAAACGATGCCCAGTCGGGTCATATCTCCCCCTCCAGCATCCCGATCAGCTTCCGTATGGCCCTGGCCCGGTGGGAGACGCCGTTCTTCGCCTCGGGGTCGGCCTCGGCGAAGGTGACGCCCAGGTCGTCGGAGAGGAAAAGCGGGTCATAGCCGAAGCCGCCCTCGCCCCGGTATTCGCCAATGATCTCGCCCTCGCAACGGCCATAGGCGATCACCGGCTCCCGGCCCGGGCGGCACAGCGCCACCGCCGCGCCGTAGTGGGCCTTATGGGGCTTCGGCTTATCGGCCAGCTCCTTCAAAAGCAGCTGGTTGTTGGCCTCGTCGTCGCCGTGCACGCCGCAGTAGCGGGCGGAGTGGACGCCGGGCCGTCCGCCCAGCTGATCCACGCAGAGCCCGGAATCGTCGGCCAGCGTCGCGCAGTGGCAGATGTCCATCAGGGTCTTCGCCTTGATCAGGGCGTTCTCCTCAAAGGTCTGACCCGTCTCCTCCACGTCTGTCTCCACGCCCAGCTCGCGCATGGAGCGCACCTCAAAGCGGTCGCCCAGCAGCTGCCTGAGCTCCTTCAGCTTGCCGAAATTGTTGCTGGCCAACATCAGCCGGGGCTTTTTGCAGATGACCCCGGCGCGGTCGCCCAGGGCTTCCCTCTGGGCGTCCATCAGCTCCAGGCAGCCCTTTTCACCCAGCGCCAGCAGGCGGTCCAGCTCGGCGCGGGTATAGCTGCGGCCCTCGCCGGTGCCCTGCACTTCCACGAAGCCCAGGTTTCCCCTGCCGTCCCGGGTCATGACGATGTTCATGTCCACCTGGGCGCGGCTGTCCTGGGCGTATTCCAGGTCAAGGGTGCAGACGTCGTCGATGACGCCTACGGACACTGCCGCCACCTGGCGGATGATCGGGGAATCCACCAGCGTCCCCTGTTCGATCAGCCTGTCCACAGCGATACAAAGCGCCGCGAAGGCCCCGGTGATGGCGGCGGTACGAGTGCCGCCGTCGGCCTGGATCACGTCGCAGTCGATGTAGACCGTGCGCTCGCCCAGGCGGGTCAGGTCGCAGGCGGCGCGCAGGGAGCGGCCGATCAGGCGCTGGATCTCCACGCCCCGTCCGTCCTTCTTCACACCGTCCCGCTGCTTGCGCTGGGGCGTGGACCCGGGCAGCATGGCGTATTCCGCCGTCAACCAGCCCTTCCCCCTGCCCCGCAGAAACGAAGGCACGCCCTCCTGCACCGACGCGGTGCAGATCACCCGGGTCCTGCCACAGCAGATCAGCACGGACCCTGCGGCCATCTCGGTATAGTCCGGCAGTATGCGCACCATGCGCAGTTCGTCCGGAGCGCGGTCGATTGTGGTCATGTCATTTGCCTCCCAACAGCATTTGTAATTTCGTATCGTAGCGGCGGCAATCTGCCGCCATGGCCGCAGTGCATCCGTCAGGCGGTGTGGCGGCAGATTGCCGCCGCTACACGTCATTCGTCAAGACATGGGGCGGCGAATTGCCGCCGCCACGGGTCACTCAAAGTCGAACAGCATCGCGGACTGGGTCTGGATATAGTCGTAGACGATGGAATCGGCTACGTTCATGAAGGTTGGCACGCCCAGCTCGCCCTGGGTGGCGTCGTACTTCCGGCCGTCCACGTAGATCTCCACCGAGTCCACGCCGTCGAACTGGGTGCAGGTCAGCACCAGCGCCTTCAGCGCCATCCGGCCGCCGTCGGAATTCTCCACCAGGTTCACGAACTCCGAGGTGAAGTTCAGCTTTGCCACGCCGTTTTCGACCTGAACATCGATCAGCCCGCAGCCCGCAGGCACCACGCTCTCCAGCATATCGCCGTTGCTGGGGCCCTTCGCCAGCTCCAGCACGGCGGTATTCACGTCTGCCCTGGAGTGGACCATCCGCGTCACAGGAACGATGACCGCGCCGGAATCCCCGGGGAAGTACAGGGTGACCGGCTGGACGGAGGCGCCGGCCATGGTGGGTTCGACGCTCTCCAGGTTGATGTCGCCCCGGGTGAATTGGCCGGCCACAGGCGTCCCGTGGGTCAGCGTTTCCCGCTTCTGGCCGTCGATCAGGAATTCGACCCTGTCCACGCTGTCAAACTCCGTCAGCGTCTGCACCACGGCGTTGACCATGTTGCTCTCCGCCGCGGCGTCGGCCATATCCAGCACCTCCCGGCTCAGGTCGATGCGGGCCAGGCCATTTGAGATATCCAGGTCGATCTTCGTGTT
Organism: uncultured Eubacteriales bacterium; assembly: GCA_902765305.1. GTDB lineage: Bacteria > Bacillota > Clostridia > Christensenellales > Aristaeellaceae > UBA2862. The sequence continues at coordinate 13,568 of CACWZI010000036.1, read as the reverse complement.
CTCGGGCAGCACCGTGCGCAGGCCCAGTCGCGCCGCCTGCATGTCGTTTCCCACGCTCTGCACCATCATGTTCAGCGTCGCCTTGGCGATGCCGTCCTCCATGGGCACTGAGCACATCACAGGCACCAGATAGCCATAGTTGTCCTGGTAGTAGACGATCGTGGAGGTCCTGGCTCCCCCGCTCCCGGCGGCTTCAGTTCCGCTGTCCGCCGCAGTCTGCCGGTCTGCCGGCGCTTCTTCGGCTTCCGGCGAACCCTGCAGGGGCTGCCCACCCTGCGAGGGCTCCGCTTCCTGTCCTGATTGCACGTCCTGAGTGGGCATCGTCGTGGCCCCGGGCGACCCGTCAGGCTTCCCCCACAGCGACCACGCGCTCGCCAGCGCCACCGCGATGACCAGCAGCGCAAGCGCCAGCAGGTACACCCTGCGTTGACTTCCCGAAAACTTCATCTGGAACCCTCCTTGCGTCATCCGTTTCGGTTCAATCTATTCCGGGACGCCGGGAGGTATGCCCTGCTATTTTATCACAAATGTTCCTGTTGCGCAATCCATCCAAATGGTTTATAATGGTGCTCATAACAAGGAAATGCAGTTTGGAGGAACAGGTATGCCCTTTGACGGACTGACCCTCGGCCTCGTGGCCCGGGAACTGGACCGGGCGCTGACCGGCGGTCGCGTAAACAAAATCATACAGCCCGAGCGGGACGAGATCGTGCTCACCATACGCAACGAGGGCGAGAACCGGCAGCTGCTGCTGTCGGCCACCGCCAACTGCGCCCGCGCCCACCTGACCACGACCCGAAAGAACAACCCCCTGGAGCCCCCGGCGCTGTGCATGCTGATGCGCAAGCACATCACCGGCGGCAGGGTATGCGGCATACGGGCGCTGGAATGCGACCGGATCCTCGAGGTGGAAATCGAACACCACGACGAGCTGGGCGACACCGTGCGAAAGCGCATCATCTGCGAATTCATGGGAAAGCATTCCAACATCATTTTCGTCGGCGGCGACGGCCGCATCATCGACAGCGCCCGCCGGGTGAACGAGCTGATCTCGTCGGTGCGCGAGGTGTTGCCGGGGCTGCGCTACGAGCTGCCCCCCGCCCACGGCAAGCTGCCCTACGACAGCGTCACGGCGGACGCGCTCTATGCCGCCATGGCCGGCATGAACGGCCCGCTGCACCGGCTGATCGCCCAGTGCGTCAGCGGCATGTCCGGCCAGACAGCCCGGGAACTGGCCTTCCGTGCCACGGGCAGCGAGGACGCCCACACAGGCGAAATCGACCTGCGCGCCGCCTGCGAAAGTGTGGCGGGCAGCCTTGCTTCGATTCCCAGCCACATCGCCCCGGCGATACTCTTCGATGGCGACGCCGCCCCTGTGGACGTGGTCGCATTCCCCTCCGCCAGCCGCGCCTATATGAAGGCCGAGCCCTATCCCACCATCAGTGCGGCCATGGACGCCTTCTACCGCGACAGGGACATGGCCGAGCGCATCAAGCAGAAGAGCGCTACGCTGCACCGAACGCTGAAGAAGAACATCGAGCGCTGCGAACGCAAGCTGGCGCTGCAGAACGAGGCGCTGCTGGGCAGCCAGCGGATGGAGGAATACCGGCTCAAGGGCGAGCTGCTCACCGCCAACCTGCACCTGGCGCAGAAGGGCGCAAGGTGCGTGGAGGTGCCCAACTATTATGAGGAAGGCATGCCCATGCTGAAGGTCGATCTGGACGAGAAGTTGTCTCCCGGCCAGAACGCCCAGCGCTACTTCAAGCTGTACCAGAAGGCCCGCAACGCCCAGACCCTGGCCGCGGAGCAGATCGAAAAGACCTCCGCCGAGCTGAGCTACCTGGAGGGACAGCTGGACAACCTGGAAAAGTGCAGCGAAGAGGCGGAGCTTTCTGAGCTGCGCCAGGAGCTGGAGCGCTTCGGCTACGTCCGCCCCAATCGCAACCGAAGGCAGCTCAAGCAGTTGCCCCCCTCCAAGCCCATGCGCTTCACCGCGCCGTCGGGACGGGTCATACTGGTGGGCAAGAACAACCTGCAGAACGACAAGCTGACCGGCACGGCCCAGCCCAACGAGGTATGGCTTCACGCCAAGGACATGCCCGGCTCCCACGTGATCATCGTCGGCGAAGACCCGGACGAGGCCACCATACACTATGCCGCGCGCTTGGCCGCGCTGTATTCCAAGGGACGCGCGAGCTCCCGTGTGCCGGTGGACTACACGCTCAGGCGCTACGTCAAAAAGCCTGGCGGCGCCAAGCCCGGTTTTGTGATCTACACCAACCAGCATACGCTGTACGTACAGCCCGCAGAAGAAACAACTTCGGTCTGAACAGTGACAGGAGGCAGCAGCATGACCCCCGATATCAAAGACACACTTGCCCCAATCAGCCGATTCAGGCCCGTATCCTGGGAGCAAATTCCAGACCTTGGTCTGTATATGGACCAGGTGGTAACCTTTATAACCCGGGTTTACGAGCCGCTCTACGGCGGCGATATCCATGGCTACCTGTCGCCGTCGATGATCAACAATTACGTCAAGAGCCAGCTGATCCCAAGGCCCACCGGCAAGAAGTACAGCCGGGAACAGATCGCGCTGCTGACGATGATCGTCGCCCTGAAGCAGACCTGCAGCATGGAGGACATCCGCAAGCTGCTGGCCTGCGGGGTTGGACGAAGCGTGGAGGGGCTGTACGACGCCTTTTGCCTGCAATTCAGCCAGGTGATACGGGCGATGTGCGGGGATACGGTTTCCATCGCCGCGCCCCAATCAGCACTGGATTTCGCCATACTGGCCTCAGGCTATTCCGCCGGTTGCGCCGCGCTGTTGAAGGCGGAGGGCATTCCCGGACAAAGAAGTTAAACCGACCGCAGTCTCGGCATATCCTTTGAAAAGAAGCGACCGCGCCTCCTTACCAATGCTGCAAGGAGGCGCGGTTTTATTATCGGAGGCTGTGACATGAGACGTTTGATCGCTGTTTTCGTGCTGTTCGTGCTGTTTGCCGGGGATTTACCGGCATCCGCTTCCGAGCCGTTCCATGTGGCCGCAAAAGGCGCAGTGCTGATCGACGCAGACTCCGGTCGGGTTCTGTTCGCGCAGAACGCGGACCAGCGTCTGCCCATGGCTTCCACCACAAAGGTAATGACTACCCTGCTGGCGCTGGAGCATTCAAGCCTTGACGAGATGGTCACCGCAGGCAAGAACGCCGCGGGCGTCACAGGCACCTCGCTGTACCTGTCCCAGGGGGAAACCCTGTCCATGGAACACATGCTGTACGGCCTGATGCTGCGCAGTGGCAACGACGCTGCGGTGGCGGTGGCGGAGCACATCGCCGGAAGCGTACCCGCCTTTGCCGAAATGATGAACGCGAAGGCAGAGGCGCTGGGCGCGAACGCCCACTTCGTCAACCCCCACGGGCTGGACGCCGACGGCCACGGCATCTCCGCACTGGGGCTGGCACTGGTGATGCGCGCGGCCATGAAGAACGAGACCTTTCGGACCATCACCGGTACCCAACGCAAGATCATCCCCTGGGTGGGCAACGAATACAGCCGCGTGCTGGAGAACAAGAACAAGCTGTTGAAGACCTACGAGGGCGCCACGGGCGGCAAGACGGGCTACACCGGCAAGGCCGGGCGGTGCCTGGTGTTCAGCGCCGAGCGGGACGGCCTGTCGCTGATCGGCGCTGTATTGAACTGCCCCACCTGGTTCGACACGGCCACTGCCCTGCTGGACTACGGCTTTGAAAACTTTCGCTCGGAATCCGCACTGGAGGACGGCCAGAGCGTCGACGCCGTGGTCGTCAGGGGTGGCGTCAACGAGGTGGTCAACGTCGTTGCGGACGCGCCGCTGCAGACAGCGGTGCCCGTCGGCGAGGCCGTTCGGATCGTACGCCACCTGCCCGAGGCGCTCGAAGCGCCCGTGCATGCCGGGCAGGCCGTCGGAACGGCCCAGCTGCTGGCCGGGGACCGCGTGCTGGCCGAATGCCGGCTGGTCGCCGCCTCCAACGTACCCAGGCGTAACCTGCGCCAATCGATCATTCGGCTGCTTCGCGGCTGGATTCTGCGCCTTCAGGTATGATCCAGGTTTTCATTACGACGCCGTTCCGGTCCGCAATCTGAACGCGCTCATCCCCGATCAGCAGCAGCCGATCGACGCTCAGGGCGCGAATCTCCCGGTATCTGGCGGATATCATTATCCTTCCCCGGCTGTCCATCAGTCCATAGCGGCATTCCCCGTAATTCCAGGCGGTTTGTGAACGCCCAAGCGCCTGGCTCTCATAGGCCTCGCCCGGCATCTCCAGAAACGCATAGCGCTCCGCGCAAAGCGGAAGCAGCTGCTGGAACAGGCCGGAGGCTTTTGAACCGTCCGGATTGACCAGCCACTGGCACTTCTCGCCCCACTGGCCGTTGGATGCGATGAGCTGGCCGCGGGTGCCCGCCGTATAACAGACGCTTCCGGCCTCCTGCGTCAGCAGCCTGCCATTGGCGTCATAGAGGCAGGTCCGCCCCTCGTAGGCCACCGCCAGATCGTCCCCTGCCAGCGCGATCTGCTGTATCTTGCCCGACAGTCTCGCCCTGCGTTGGCCGCCCCTGGGGCCGTAGATATCCAGGTTCGTGCCGTCCCACGCGGCGATCATCGCGGTGCTGCGTTCGAGCCACAGCAGCGTCGGCGCAATGACCGTGCGCCCGCTGATGTCGATCAGGCCCATGCCCTCTGGTCCCACGACCTTAGCCAGGCCGTTTGAATAGGCGCCCATGTATTGCCAGACAGGGCTCACAACGACGCTGCCGCCGGCGTCCAGTGCGCCGTAGCGCCCGTCCGCGTCCATAAAGGGCATGCGGCCGTCGAAAACCCGGGACAGCCCGCCAGCGCAATAGACTCCAGTCTGTTTTTCAGCGCCCGCCCCGTCGATGTGGATGATCTCGTCCGCATGCTCGTCGAGAGGATCGCCCGTCAGCGCCAGCCACCCCCCCATGCCGTCCGGGGTCAGCTGCGTCCACCGGGGTTCCAGCAGGATCTCTCCCTCCGCACTCATCGCCCCGTACAGATGGCCGCTGCTGAACAACAGCGTCTGCCCATTATCGTCGATCATCGAGAATTGTGCGTCGCCCACCGGCTGCCCCTCAGCATCGAAAAGGCTGTAGGCGCCCTTCCTGCCGGCGGCGAACAGCGCCCCCTCCCGCACGACAAAAGCGGACTCAAACCGACCGTTTTCTGTTTTTTCAGCGCCCCTGTCGTCTGCCAGGACGACCACCCCGGGGGCATTGACGCAAAGCGTCGCCGCCTGCGCCCCGCAAGAGAGCATGAAGAGCAGCACCAGGCCTGTCGCTATTTGCCTGCGCATATGCGTGCCCCCTCAGTTCTGTACGTTACCGCTCATGCCGGGGTTTGCCAGTGGCGAATACCCGTCACGCCCACCTTGCTTTTCTTTCCAGCAATCACCCGGAACCTGACGTTGATGGTGTTGCTGACCAGCCTCTATCGGATATTTTTGCCGGCCCTCCTCCAGCGCGTTGTCAAAGCCCCTTCCCTGGTTGTCGATCGTGATAATGTCAGAGATCATGTGAAATCATCCTTGTTTGTATAACGGTTTTTTTCAGCGCTTCAGCACAGGAAATCCGTCACCTGTCTGTCCCCGAATTTGGTGTGCCAGGCCTCGTCAAAGCCCTTCATCGAAACATCCGTCGAGGGGTGGGCGATCAGCATGTCAAAGGTTTCCGGCGTGATCGTGACGGCATGGCAGCCGACAATCGCCAGCTTGTCCACCTGCTCCACCGTTCGGAAGCTCGCCCCCAGCACCTTGCAGCCATAGCCGGATCGATCGAAGGCCTTGACGATCTCATCCACACAGTGAACGCCGTCAGCCCCGATGTTGTCGATGTGGCTGATGTACGGCGCGGTATAATCCGCCCCCGCCTTCGCAGCCATGAGGGCCTGCATCGTGGAATGGACGACGGTAACGCATACCGCGATCCCCAGCGCCTTGCAGCGCTTGCATGCCGCGTAGCCCTCCCGCACTGCCGGGAGCTTCACCACGAGACGATCCCCAAAATAGTCCCTCAGCTTCACGGCCTGGGCTACCATCCCATCGGCGCTGCCTGCCGTGACCTGGACAAACAGCTTTTGTCCCGTTTGCCTGATATAGTCCCTGTATTCCGCGAACAACGCTTTAAGCGACCTGTCCGTCCGGGTCAGTATGCTCGGGTTCGTCGTAAAGCCGTCGATTGGAAAGACTTCGTTGACCGCCCTTACCTTTTCGATGTCGGCGATATCCACGTAGAACTCCATACCGTTTCTCTCTCCTGTTTTATGATGCGCCCGCACTTATCCGCGCCCAGGGGCGACGCTGGACGCCGCCCCTGCGCATCCCTCACTCGGCAGGATTACCGGATATGCGCCACCGCGGCGCGCTCCACGTCAATCGCCTCACTGTAGCGCTGTATGAAGGCGTTGAAGCTGTCCACGTCCTCCGGCATCGGGTCGAGGCAATCGCCCACCTTACCGGCAAAAATCCTGTCCGTCAGGTAGTTTTCCAGGGAGACGCCCAGCGCCCTGTCGGCCATGTAGCCCGCCAGCAGCGCGATGCCCCAGGCGCCGCCCTCTCCGGCGGTCTTCATCACGGCCACAGGCACGTTGAGGGCGGCGGCCAGTATGCTCTGCCCCACGCCCTTGGTCTTGAACAGGCCGCCGTGGCCGTAGATGCGGTCCACCTTCACATGCTCCTCGTCCATGAGGATGTTCGTGCCGATCTTCAGCGAGGCCAGCGAGGCGTACAGGTGCGTGCGCATGAAGTTGGCCAGCGTGAAGCGGCTGTCCGAGGTGCGGGCAAACAGCGGCCGGCCCTCCTCGAAGCCGGTGATGTGCTCGCCGGAGAAATAATTGAAGGCCATCAGGCCGCCCAAGTCGGCGTCCGCCTCCATGGCCCGGTTGAACAGCGCGCCATAGATCTTGTTCGAGCTGGCTTCCACGCCCATGAGCTTTGCGAATTCCGTGAACAGCTTCACCCAGGCGGCGATGTCGCTGGTGCCGTTGTTGCAGTGCACCATGGCGACGGGCTTGCCGGTGGGCGTGGTGACCATGTCGATCTCCGGATGCACCTTTTTTAGGGCCTCGTCCAGCACGATCATCGCGAACACCGAGGTGCCCGCGCTGACGTTGCCCGTGCGCGGCGCGACGCTGTTGGTGGCCGTCATGCCGGTGCCGGCGTCGCCCTCCGGCGGGCACAGCAGCGCGCCGGGCTGGAGCGCGCCGCTGGGATCCAGCAGCTTTGCGCCGGCCTCGGTCAGCGTGCCCGCGGACTCACCCGCCACAAGCACCTTGGGCAGTATCTTCTTCAGCTTCCAGGGGAAGCCCTTGTCCGCCACCAGCGCGTCGAAGGACGCCAGCATGCCCTCGTCATACCGGTTGGTGGTGCTGTCGATGGGGAACATGCCGGAGGCGTCGCCGATGCCCAGCACCTTCTCGCCGGTCAGCTGCCAGTGGATGTAGCCCGCCAGGGTGGTGAAGAAGCGGATCTGGGGCACATGTTCCTCGCCGTTGAGTATCGCCTGGTACAGGTGGGCGATGCTCCAGCGCTGGGGAATGTTGAAGCCCAGGCGCTCGGTCAGGGCGCTCGCCGCCTCGCCGGTGATGGTGTTGCGCCAGGTGCGGAAGGGCGCCAACAGCCTGTCCTTGCCGTCGAAGGGCAGGTAGCCGTGCATCATCGCGCTGATGCCGATGGCCTCCAGCTTCGTCAGCGCCGCCCCGTACTTCTCCTGCACGTCCTTCGCCAAATTGGCGTAGCAATCCTGAAGGCCCTTCCAGGCGTCGTCCAGGTCGTAGGTCCAGATGCCGTTCACCAGCTGGTTTTCCCATTCGTGGTCGCCCTGTGCGATCGGATTGCCCGCCGGATCGATCAGGACGCCCTTGATGCGCGTGGAACCGAACTCGATGCCCAGCCTGGCCCTGCCGCCCTCGATGATCGTGCGAATGTCGTTCGTGCTCATATGAAACAACCTCCAAACTCTGTATTGATGATGATAGCATTATACCATGCCAATTCCATTTTGAACAGCCTTACCGCTTGTCTTTGTCGATGAATTCAAGGGTGATCGTCGATAGCGCCGCGAAGGCGAGTATGAACATGAACAGCGTGAGCCAGTAATCGGAGACGTTATCCACGGTGTATTCGTATTCCAGCTTGAAATTCGCCGCGGCGGCCTTCTCCTCCAGGAACTTCATCGCCCTGTCCTCGCCGACCAGGTTCAGCAGGTCCCCCACCGTGGCGGGAACGGAAATCACCTGCTCGCGCCGGGACTGGACGTCCGGGTTGTTGAGCAGCAGGTCGATGATATCGCCCAGGGTGGCGTCCTCGGTGATGACCTCGTCCTTGTTCTGCTCCCAGAAGCCGGAGGCCTCCAGCATATCCAGCACCGTGCCGATCGTCATCCCTTCGGTAATGGCGTCGTCCCTGTGGGCCGCCACGGTGCCCGAGGTGTCCAGCGCCGCCTTCAGCTGCCCCAGCGTCATGGTCGGCACCAGCACCTGGCCGCGAATGGCGCTGACGGTACTGTTGTCCTTCTGCCCCAGCATGTCCATGATCTGGCCCACGGTGATGGTGGCGTCGATCTTGTCATTCTTCATCTTCCGGATCATGTCCGCAATGGAGGCGTAGGGCTGGTGATTCACGTCGGACTGGGCGGCGATGACCTTCAGGCCCGGGTTGGAGATGGTCAGGTAGGTCAGAGGCTTGCTCCAGCTGGGCAGCGTCAGCATGCCGCCGGAGAACACCAGTTGGAAGATCAGCACGAAGGGCATGATGGTCATGGCCGTCGTGGTGGTGTGAGCCAGCGAGGAGATCCACAGCGACATCATGTCCGAGGCGTAGGTGATCAGGAACAGCGAAATGCCGAATTCCACGATAAACAACGGCATGATCTTGCCCTCGATCGGATACTTCACGCCGACCTGCTTCGTCACGAACAACGTCACGCCCACCTGGAGCAGGCACAGCAGCGCCTGGTAGATCATGTGGGCGACGATGTAGGAGGAGATGTGCATGCCCGAGCGGTGCTCGCGCTTGATCACGTCCCGCTCGCGGCAGATGACCTGGATCGAGTTGAAGCAGCCGTTCCAGATGCACACGCACACCATGGCGAAGGCGCCCATCACGGTACCCTCCATGTTGATGAAGAACTTGCGCCGGATGACCATGCCCACCAGGCCGGCGATCAGCGCCGCCATGGGCAGCACCTTCCAGTCGCTCTGGTACACGAACATCCTCAGCAGCTTTCCAAGGTAGATAAAGACCTGCGCCCCGTGCCCGCGGTGGCGCGTCATGAACCGCCGCTTACCTCTTTCGATTCTCGTTTCAGCCATTCTTCGCCACCTCCGCATACTTCATGACAAAATCGTCGGCCAGGCCGTCGCCGCCCTCCTCCTTGCGGTTGACGGACTTGACGATCTGCTCCATCTTTTCCCGCTGGAAGAACCTCCGGGCGTCCTCTATGCTGCCGTAATAGGCCAGCCGGCCGGTGCGGGCGCTGTCCTTCGCCAGCACGATCACGTCGTCGAACAGGTCGATCACGCGGTCCGGCGTGTGGGTGATGACGATGACGATCTTGCCCGTGTCGGCGATCTTGCGCAGCTGCTCGAACAGCTCCCGGGCCATGACGCCGTCCAGGCCCGAATCGGGCTCGTCCAGTATGAACAGCGACGGGTTCGATATGAATTCCATCGAGATCGACAGGCGCTTCTTCTGGCCGCCGGAGAGCTTTTCGACCAGGTTGTCCTTGACGGGCGTCAGTCCGAAGATCTCCATGACCTCGTTCACCCGCTCCCGGCGCTGCTTCGCGCTGACCTCTATGGGCAGGCGCAGCTTCGCCGCGTCCAGCAGCGTGTTCAGCACGGTGTCCTTGCCCCGCATCATCTCGCTCTGGGGCACGAAGCCCACCTCATACTGCATCTTCTTGTAATGCCGGTACAGGTCGGTGCCGTTCAGCATGACCTGGGCCTTGGCCTTTTCGTAGCCGTTGATGGCGTTGACATAGGTGGTCTTGCCCGCGCCGGAGCCGCCCAGCAGCAGCACCATGTGGCCCTGGGGAATGGCCATGTGGATGTCCCGCAGCAATACCTTCTTCCGGAAGAACTCGGTGGCGGTGCGCTCGGTCAGGTTCACCGTCAGGCCCTCGTCCATGACCGTGGCGCTGCCCTGGGTGGCCAGGCGCTTCAGCTCGGCGCTGATGTCCTCCACCTTCCACTCGGGCTGGTACTTTGGGTTGAAGCCCCAGATCAGGGCGGGGATGAAACGGGTATAGACGAACGCGCACAGCAGCAGCCAGCGCTTTTTCACCCCGTAGACGTTGATCATGCCCGACCAAACGCGGATGCAGTAGATGAAATGCACCAGCATCAGCGCCAATATCAGAAGGGCGATGATCGTATCCGCAGTGCCGAAGGTGGCCTTCTGCGCCTCGGTCCGGTTGTTGATCAGCAGGACCACCTCGAGCGCGGTGATGCCAAATTGGGCCAGGGAGAACACGGGGCCCTCGTTTTCACGCCCGGCGCAGCGGGAAAGCTGGTAATCCCGGGCGAAGGGCACCAGGGCCCACCAGCCCTTGATGCCGGATTTGTTAAAGAGCTTCCACAGCCCGACGAGATACAGCGCTGAGGCAACCATACCCAGCGCCGCGTCTTCTGAAAGGAACACGGTCAACAAAATTTGCGCAACGATCATTCCATCCACTCCTTTGCTCGCCAACCGGCCTGTTGCAGCCATACTGTTTCTATTATAACGCCTGACGGGCGATCGCGCAACATTTTTCTTTACATAATTAATGTGATTTTCAATCGACATCCCCGTGCGGCCCGTATTGCCATATGCCTGTATTTTTGTTATAATAGCTGTGATGTCATGTTATACCCACACAGACATAAGCGTAAAAACACAAAATCCAATCAAAGAAAGCGAAGACAGTCCTATGAATATCGCCATACTCATCGATGCGGAAAACGTATTGCCCGGCCATGCCGACCTGATCTTCGCCCACGCGAAGAAGCTGGGCGACGTGGTCAGCAAGGAGATCTTCGGCGCCGCCTCGGCGCTGTCCTCATGGGTCGCCCCGGTGCTGAAATACGCCATACACCCCAACCTGACCATCAAGGCCGCCAAGGGCAAGAACAGCTCGGACATCGCGCTGGTCATCGGCGCCATGGACCTGCTGGTGCAGGGCGGCATCGACTGCGCCATCATCGCCTCCAGCGACAGCGACTTCTCCGCGCTGTCCGTGCGGCTGCGCAACGCCGGCATCGAGGTCGTGGGCATGGGCACCGACAAGTCCAACGAGCTGTGGCGCACCGCCTGCTCCAGCTTCGTGGTGCTTTCGAACCAGAAGCCGGCCCAGGCCCCCCGCCAGGAGAGCGCGCCCCAGGCCGAGGCCCCCGGCAAGAGCGGCCAGAAGCAGGCCGCCAAAAAGCCCGCCCGGCAGGCGGCGGCCACCCACGAGGAGCGCATCGCCGTGATCGAAAAGCTGATCTCCAAGCGTTTGGAAGCCCACGGCGGCCGGGTGCAAACCTCCACGCTGTTCCCCTCCCTGAACCAGCTGCCCGAATACCGGGTGGACCGCCAGGGCTCCGGCAAGAAGCCGCTGAACTACCTGACCAGCACCTACGGCGAGACCTTCCGCTTCGAGGACGCGGCGGACGGACAGAACTGGGTCTCCCTCCCCGGCGTCGCGCCGGTGGCGCCCCCCGCCCCCGAGGCGGAGGAAGCGCCCGCTGAGACCCCTGAGGCCGCCGGGGAGGCGGCTGCCCCGGAGGAGATGGTCATGGAAGAGACCGTCGCGGAAGCGGCTGTCGCGCCCCAGGCCGAGGCCGCCGGCACGCCGGAGCCCGAGGCGGCGGAAGAGGGCTATGTCACCCCCCAGCAGATCACCGACAGGCTGGTCGCGGGCGGCTTCGACGCGGACATCGCCAGCCAGGTGACCGGGATCTTTGCCGAGAGCGCCAGCTACCGGGCCGCCTACAACAAGCTGCGCTCGGTCTTTGGCAACAACACGGGCCGGGATTACTACCAGCGGGCGAAGGAGATCCTCACCTCTCCCGAAGCCTAACGGCATTTGCAGAAAGGCACATCCATGGAAGACGCACGAAAGAGACGCCGGCGCAGGCCGCTGCACGGGCGGCACCTGCTGGCCCTCGGGGCGCTGGCGCTGCTGGGCCTTTCCGGCTATGAGCTGTGGATTCGGCTGGAGGACTTCTGGGCGTGGTCCAGCGGCATACGCCACCTGAGCCAGGTGCGGGGCACGCCCTTCATTCAGGACATGGCCATCGTGTTCGAGGCCCCTGAGATGCGCCAGCTGGGCTATAAGCTGCTGTTTTTGCTGGGCGCGGTCATATTCGCCATCATCTGCCTGTTCCGGCGCAACCGGGCCAAGGGCGCGTGGCTGCTGCTGGTGCTGGACACCGCGCTGGCCGTGGGCGGCGCGCTGTTGGGGCTGTACAGCCTGCGCCCCTCCGACTGGGCCCAGGTGCTGAAGCTCGTCCCAATCGCGCTGATCGCCGCGGGCAGCGTGATCAACATGGTCCACCGCCAGGCCCTTCGGCGCAGACGCGCCCAGCGTCGCCCACCCGAAAAAAAGGCCGACGCATCGTAAATTCTATTGCATATCGTTAACAAACGTGGTATAATCCCTGTCAGGAATCCCATTGACGCAAGGAGGCTTGACTATGTCCATGGAACGACTGCAACATCCGGTAACCAGGGCTGACATCGTGCTGAACGTCACAAAGGGCCATTTCGCCACGGGCCACAGCCACATCAACTACTACATCGACGTCACCGCCCAGAAATTCTGCCTGTCCGAGGCCCGGCGGGTGGCGCTCGAACTGGCCAGGGAATACCGGGCCAGCACGCTGATCGACACCATACTCTGCCTGGACGGCACCGAGGTGATTGCCGCCTGCATGGCCAGCGAGATGACCAAGACCGGCTACATGAACATCAACCAGAACCAGGACATGAACGTGCTGACCCCCGAGCGCAGCGTGGGCAGCCAGCTGATCTTCCGGGAGAACACCGCACCGATGATCGCCGGCAAGAACGTTCTGATCCTGATGGCCTCGGTGTCCACCGGCTACACCGCGAAATCCGCCATCGAGACCATCGCCTATTACGGCGGCAGGGCCGTGGGCATCGCCAGCATCTTTGCCACGGTGGACAGCATCGGCGCGCTGCCTGTGACCAGCCTTTTCAACCCGAAGGACCTGCCCGGCTATACCACCTCCGACGCCGCCGCCTGCCCCCTGTGCAAGGCGGGACAGAAGCTGGACGCCATCGTGAACAGCTTCGGCTATTCCAAGCTGTGAGCGAAGGTATTCATTCCATGTGTGATCGACCATTGCAGCGGCGGCCCAACGGGCCGCCGCTGCCGCGCTTATGGATCGACATTCTGTTATCTTGTCAGGGAAATACTGATTTGTCGAGCTGTGCTCGATAAATCAGTATTTAGGGGTTAGGTTTTAGGGGTTAGGGGTTAGGGGAGGTGCAAATCCCTTAACGCTTCGCTAGGCCTTCGGCCACGGGATTTGT
>CACWZI010000035.1 GCA_902765305.1 uncultured Eubacteriales bacterium | reverse complement strand
CATTTTCGTGCTCTATTAGGCGCTTCCTGACTATTTTTTCGCTTACTTCCCCGTACTGACAGGCGTTTTCACGCATTTTCGGTGTGGGAAGTTTGAATTCTGATTTATCGAGCATCAGCTCGATAAATCAGAATTTACCGTTATTTCCCAAGCACCAAAACGTCCATCGCCCCGCGCAGTATGGCCGCGCGGGGCGATGGGGCAGATCTGGCCTGCTTCGCTTACTTCACCACGATATAGATATACGTGCTCTTCTTGTTGGCGGTTTTGACGGTGATCCTGGCCTTGGTGCCCACCTTGGCCTTTTTGCTCACCGTCACCTTGCCGTCCTTCACCGTGACGTATTTATAGCTGCTGGTCCAGGTCAGCTTGGTCCTGGCCTTGGCGGGGGACACCACGGCCTTCAGCGTCAGCGACTTGCCCCGCTTCAGGCTGAGCTTCTGCCCCTTCTTCAGCGTGGTCTTGCCCTTCTTCAGCTTGACGCTCTTGGGCAGCACCGCACCGCCGGGTTCATAATCGCGGGTGGACAGCTTCAGCGTCTTTGCGGGGTACACGCTGATGACCTCTGCGTCGGTCTGGTAATAGAGCTCGTTCCTGACCAGGTACGTGTCCGCGTATTCCGTCCGATCCGCGCCGCAGAGGAAGGCCTCGGTATAGCCGCCGTCGACGAAGGTGATATCCACATGGTAGTTCTTGCCGTCGTCCATGGTGACGATGTTCCACATGTGGGGACCGCTGCCGCTCTGGTCATACTCGTATCCGCCAATGATATGGCTCTGGACGTCGCCGTTGAACGTGGTCAGGTCGCACAGGTACTGGAAGGCCTTGGAATAGCCCTCACAGACGACATTGGTGCTGGGATCTCCGTCCAGGGCCCAGATCAGCTGCCAGGCGTTCTTGTCGTAGCTGCCCCTCTGGGAAGCGGCGTCGTTGTTGTAATCGACCGCTTTGCAGATGTAATCCCTGTAGCCGCACAGCTTCTTGTAATCCGTGACGCCGGCATACTTTTTGACCACCTTCTTCGCGTTGGTGACGGCGACCTGGGCGGACTTGATCTTTGTGCTGTTGGTAGTGAAGCAGCTGCCACTGACCACCTGGCCGTTCCAGTCGGCATAGGCGTCCGCCACGCAGAACATGATGCAGATTCCGTCATTGCCATAGGTATCGGACCAGACGCCCTGGGTCTTGTCATACCAGAACATGTGGTAGGGCAGATCCGTGAGCAGCGCATGATGCAGCGTGTCAAAGTTATCCCCGATCTCGTTCCAGTCGCGGAAAGTCGCAACGCTGGTGGGTATTTCGAAGATGGTGCTGCTGATCGTTCCCGCAGCCACCTTCTTGATCTGCTTCACCAGGTAATCGTAGACCTTCTTCGTGACGCCGGTGAGGGTGTCGCCGATAAAGCCGTTGGGGCGCAGGTCCCCCTCGGGCTTTCTGCTGAAGAGCAGGTCGACATAGCCGGCGAACAGCCTGTCGTTGTCCATCGCGTCCCCGGCGCTGTGCAGGGGCTCGAACGCCCCGGGCAAGCCGCCGTTGGCGTCGTCCGCCGGCGCGGTATCAAGGTCCTGGGAAAGGCCGTCTGACAGGTCCAGACCGGGCAATTCGACGTCCAACCCGTCGGGTGCCTCGAGTTCGGGGATGTCCTCCGCCTCGAGCTCCATCGGCAGCGCTTCCGCCGCTTCGCCCGCCAGCTCGATGTCCGGCGCTTCGCCCAGTGCCGGGCAGGCCAGCGCCAGCAGCGCCAGGACGAGGAGCCAAGCCGTAAAGCGTAACCTCTTCATATCGTTTCCCTCCAAAATCAGGCAAATCTGTGGCTGGCAGGAGCCCCTTTCGACGCGCGCGTCGCATCGACCCGGTTACGCGCCGCAGCCACGCATTAACCGTAACACATTTGACATAAATTGTCAAGTCATTCCGGCGACTCGCGGACACTTAATTCCTGTTTTCTTCAAATGCCGGTTTTCCCTTGCATTTTCATCCGTTTTGATGTACACTGTAAATTAGGAAGGAAAAATACTCCGCCCACAATTCCAATAGATATGGAGGAAAGCATTATGGCTACGATCACGAAGCAGATGAGCATCGGCGAGGTGCTGGACATCGACCGCACCACCGCGCCGATCATGATGGAATACGGCATGCACTGCATGGGCTGCCCCTTCTCGATGATGGAGACCCTTGAAATGGGCTGCGCCGCCCACGGCACCGACGCCGACGAGCTGGTCACCCGCCTGAACGAATACCTGGCGCAGAAGGAAGCGTAAATAAAGGAGGTAATGCCCCATGGAACCCACCAAGCTCTATCAGCAATGGTTAAAGGACTTTGCCGACGACACGGAGACGGTGCAGGACCTGATCGCGATCAGCGACGACCCCAAGGAGATCGAGGACCGCTTTTACCGCGAGCTGGAATTCGGCACCGCCGGCATGCGCGGCGTGCTGGGTGCCGGCACGAACCGGCTGAACAAGTACAACGTGCGCCGGGTGACCCGGGCGCTGGCCAAGTACATCCTCACCACCCCCGACGGCGCGCAGAAGGGCGTGGCCATCGCCTACGATTCCCGCCGCAAGAGCACCGAGTTCGCCAGGGAGGCGGCGCTGGTGCTGTGCGCCGCGGGCGTGAAGGTGTTCCTGTATGAATCGCTGCGGCCCGTGCCGGTGCTGTCGTTCACGGTGCGCCACCTGAAGTGCATCGCCGGCATCCATCACCGCCAGCCACAACCCCGCCCAGTACAACGGCTACAAGGTCTACTGGACCGACGGCGCCCAGATGCCGCCGGAGTCCGTCAAGGGCATCACCGAGCGCCTGCCCGACACCACCTATGCGGAATCCCTGCCCATGGACGAGCAGGAGGCGCTGGACAAGGGCCTGCTGACCTACATCGGCAAGGACGTGGACGACGCCTACATCGCCGCCATCAAGAAGCTGGCCGTGAACCCCGAGCTGACAAGGGAGATGGGCAAGAAGCTGAAGATCGTCTACACTCCGCTGCACGGCTCCGGCAACATCCCGGTGCGCCGCATGCTCGAGGAGATCGGCATGAAGAACGTGTACGTGGTCAAGGAGCAGGAGTTGCCCGACGGCAACTTCCCCACCGTGCCCGTGCCCAACCCCGAAGACCCCCGCGCCTTTGAGCTGGCCCTGAAGATGCAGAAGGAGCTGGGCGCCGACCTGTGCGTGGGCACCGACCCCGACTGCGACCGCGTGGGCATCGCCTGCATGACCAAGGACGGCCCCAAGCTGCTCAACGGCAACCAGATCGGCTGCATACTGCTGCACTACATACTCTCCCAGAAGCAGGAGCGGGGCGAGCTGCCCGACAACGCCGCCGCCGTCACCACCATCGTGTCCACCAACATGGCCAAGGCCATCTGCGACAGCTTCGGCGTGGAGATGATCGAGGTGCTCACCGGCTTCAAGTTCATCGCCGAGCAGATCCAGCTGTTCGAGGACACCGGCAGCCACACCTTCATGTTCGGCTTTGAGGAGAGCTTCGGCTTCCTGTCCGGCACCGACGTGCGCGACAAGGACGGCGTGAACGCCTGCCTGCTGATCGCCGAGGCCGCCAGCTGGTACAAGAAGCAGTACAACAAGACACTGGTGGACGCCATCGACATGCTCTACGAGGAATACGGCTACTACGGCGACAAAGTGGCCAGCTTCGTGCTGCCCGGCAAGGACGGCCTTGAGAAGATGCAGACCGTCATGGCCAGCCTGCGCTTCAACCCGCCGTGGGCCTTCGCCGGCGAGAAGGTCGTGGCCATGCGGGACTACCAGTCCAGCCTGCGCGTCACCGCCGACGGCGAAACCGACATCCTGACCCTGCCCAAGAGCAACGTGCTGTACTTCGAGCTGGAGAACGGCGCGTGGGTGTGCGTGCGCCCCTCCGGCACCGAGCCGAAGATCAAGCTGTACATCAACGCCGTCTCCGACGACCCGGCAAAGACCCAGAAGATGCTGGAAGCCTACGCCGACGACGCCGTGAAGCTGCTGGAGAGCTTCTGACGAAAAGATAAACCCGCCGAAAGGCGGGTTTTGTCATGCTTGCGATTGCCGGTGGAAAGTGGTATAATGGGTTTGAGCTTGTTTCCCTTGGAACGATGAGTTCGACCTGCCCAGTGCCGCAATCCAGGGATGTTGACGCAATATCAGTCAATAAAAAGGTGAAAGGAGTTTTCGCAATGCCGACCCTTGAAATGATACAACAGGCTGTACAAACCGCCGCGATGCAGTATCCAGTCAAGTCCGTCGAATTGTTCGGCTCCTATGCCAACGGGACAGCGGACGAAAGCAGCGACGTCGATTTTCTCGTGGAGTTCTCCGAGAATCCCACTTCCCTTCTGCATATTTGCGGTTTCCGGGAAACGCTTTCTGAGCTGTTGAACCGCGACGTCGATATCGTAAAGCTGCCGCGAAAGCAGAACGACGGACTGACCATAGACAGGACGGTGCACATCTATGGAGCATGAGGATAGAAACGAAACCATTCGTTTGAAGATGTTGGATTTGCTATTGATTCGCCTCGTCGTACAGCGCCGCGAGCACCTCCGGTGTGACGGAGCCCACCTGATTGTAGACGACCTCGCCCCGCCGGTTCAACACGATGGTCTGCGGCAGCGTGCCCGTGCCGCCCACGATCTGCGTCACCGCGTCGTCGGTATCCGTGGCGAAGGGCATGGCATAGCCCTTGCCTTCGAGGAACGCCACCGGGTCCATCGTCACCAGCTTGGAGTGCACGGCGATCATGGCGATGTCGCCCTCGTGCGCCGCGTAAAGCTCGCTGAAATAGGGCAGCTCGTGGATGCAGGGGGTGCAGTGGGTCGCCCAGAGGTTGATAAAGGTGATCCTGCCCCGTGCGTCCGCCAGGCGGAACTCGGATCCGTCGTAGCACTGCAGCGTAAAGTCCGGAAGCTGCTGGCCGACCTCATGACCCATGGGCGCGTCGCTTTCGTAGCTGACTTCGGCGGGCGCTTCCCCGGCGACGGATTCCTCCGCAGCGGTGGGCGCTTCCGTTTCCGCCGGCGCTTCCGATTCGCCGGATTCCTCTGCTCCGGCGGCGTCTTCCGTCCCGGTGGGTAGGGCGGTCGCGGCAACCACGGGAGCATCGTCCCTTTGGGCATCCTTCCTGACCGCCGGGTCGAGGAAATTGAACCACACGAGCGCGAAGCACAGCACAGCCAGCGCCACGCCCCAGAGGATCCGTCCCAGCCTGCGGTGTTTCGACGGCGCGTCGGGTCCGTCGCCCGCGCAGCCCGCTTCGGGAGCCCTCAGGGTGATCCTGCCCGCGCGCAGTGAAATCGCGCCCTGGGCGCAGGCATCCATGCACCTGCCGCATTGGATGCACTCGTGATCGCCCACGCGCCGCACGTCCATGCTGCAATGGCGCACGCACGCGCCGCAGCCGTTGCAGCGGCCCGCGTCCACCTTCACGCCGATGACATTGAAGCGGTTGAAAAGGCCGTAGATCGCCCCAAGCGGACAGATGAATCGGCAGAAGCTGCGGTAGCAGAACACGCACGCCAGGCCAATCACCAGCATGATGACGAACTTCCGGGTGAACAGTATGCCCAGCATGCTGTAGTAGGAGGTGTTGGCGGGATTGGCCAGGTGACCCATCGCGCCCTCAAAGGTGCCCGCCGGGCAGATGTACTTGCAAAAGCCCGGCAGGGGAATCGAATAGCGCAGGCCATACCACAGGGGTATGGCGATCACGAACACGGCCAGGATGACGTATTTCAGCCAGGACAGCGCCCGGGTGACGCGGTTCTTTTTGAGCTTCGGCGTGGGGATCCTGTGCAGCAGCTCCTGGATCAGGCCCAGCGGGCACAGCCAGCCGCAGATCGTCCGCCCCAGGATCACGCCGAAGAGCAATATGATGCCCAGCACATACCAGCCCGCACGGTGTCCGGCGGAGGCCAGCGCGTTCTGTATGGAGCCCAGCGGACAGGAGCCCACCGCGCCGGGGCAGGAATAGCAGTTGAAACCGGGAACACAGGCATACTTCGCGTTGCCTGTGTAGATCTTTCCGTCGATGAAGCCCTTTACATAGGCGTTGTGCAGCAGGGCGCTGTAGAGTTGGACAAGCCGCCGCGTCGTCGGGCGGTGGGCCTGCCACCATGAGGTTTTCGCTTTGTTATCCAAGGCCGACACACTCCGTACAGATCGTAATCGCTTTGTAGAGCACGTCGCGGGCGCTGCCGTTGAGCACCCCGACGATCATCAAGGCGATGGCTGCGACGACCAGTATCGCCTGTATGGCTCCTTTGCTTTTCGGTTGGGAAACTGTTTTCGGTTCAGGCGCGATGCCCTGCGCCTTCTCTTCCTTCACACGCGCCTGCGCCGCCTGCGTTTCCCGAAGGACGCTCTTTTCCCGAAGGATCGAGGTCACCGCCAGCGCGCCCAGGCCCACGGCAGTCCAGGGCAGGAATACCCGAATCAGGGCGAAGAACATACCCTCCGCGTCAGCCTCAGGAAAGTGGGCCGGATTCAGCAGATGCGCCAGAATGGGGAGCATGCACAGTGCAAACAGGCCCCATCCGATCCACAGCAGCCTCCTTTGCGCGCGGCGCTCCGTCAGCATGGCCTCGGAGGGCTGAGCGACGCGGGCCGCCACAAGGTCCCGATTGAGCTGGGCGTCCTTCACCGGTTTTTCGGCGTCTTCGTCCTTCACGCCCAGCACAAGCCCCGCGATCAGCAGGCCGATGCCCGCGAAGAACAGCGGCGCGATGGGCGCGAATCTCCCGGCGACGGCCTGGGGCGTATAGACGCTCTCCATGGGATGCTCTGCCTTGCGGGCCGAGCCCTCCCGATAGATACCGACCGCCGATACGGCCATGAGCGCCACCAGAGCGACGCAGACCACGGCCTGCAGCGCGAGATACCATTTGCCTTTTGTCATGGACAATCCCCCAATCATCGCTCCTCCATTTGGTCATGGGGCCGTAAACCATCGGTTTACGGCCCCATGGAACAATGCTATTTCAGGTTGTGCAGATACTCCACCAGCGCGGGCCGATCATAGTAGGATTCGGGCTTGTCCAGGCGGAAATCGGGCTCAACACCCGCGTCCGTATTGTAGAACGAGCCATTCCTGATGATGGAGATCTGCTTGCTGCCGGAGATTTGGAAGAGCGCTCCCGCGGCGGTGGTGCAGGGCAGCACCACGCAGGAGCCGCCGCCGGTGGTCTGGCCGATCAGCGTGACCTTGCCGGAGCTGCGGCAGGCCGCGGGCACCAGGTTGCCGCAGGAGAAGGAGCTGTTGGTGGTCAGGCAGTACAGCCGATAGCCGTTGGCCACGTTGTCCTGCTCGTCGTATTGTCCGTCCAGGTTGACGTCGGCAAGGTAGACGGCGTTGGTCTGGGCGCCGGTAAAGGTGTCGCGCAGCGCCATGTCCGCCTCGCCCAGGAACCAGGACATCACAAAAATCGCCGCGTCCGCGTTGCCGCCGCCGTTGTTGCTCAGGTCGATCACGATATTCTTGATGGGGCTGCCTTCGCGCTTGATCTGGCTGTTGGCATAGATGATCAGATCCACGGTGTCCTGGGGATTGTCGCGGACGATCGTCAGATCGTAGTAATCCGGGCGTTTCATTGAGAATTCGTCGAAAGTGATGAAGGCGGTATCGCCCACCTCCTCATAGCCAGGCACCCAGGCGCGATAGACCGCCTTGCGCGCGTTTTCGTAAATCCTGCCCAGATTCATATTCTTTTTCATCGAGGGCCCGAAATACATCATGCTGACGATGCCCTGAACATCCCTGTTGCGCTCGAACAGATAACTGGGCCGGTTCAGCCCGCTGTGCAAATCGTCAAAATACGTGTAGCAGAGATTGGCGATCGCATAGCTCGAGCGCATGGGATTGGTGCTGACCAGGTTCTGGAACAGCTCCTCGTTGTTCACGAAAAACTCGCTGAAGCGCTCGATATTGTGCTCCGGCTTCAAGCCGTACTTGCAATCCAGCAGCAGGCACAGCTCCTGGAAGTTGAACATGGCAAACGCTTCGCTCATGTCGTGCTTGGGCGCGGAATCCATCCTGTCGAACAGCGAGCAGCCGTAGGCTGCGGCGATGATCTCTTCCCCGTCGAACACGCTCTGTATGTAGTCATCACAGAGCAGCAGGTCGTTCATGGTCTGGAAGGGGATATAGCACTCGCCGTCCGCCTCGACGATGTCGATCAGGTAATCCGCCAGATTCAGCGTGACGGTGCTTCCGTTGCGGTTGACGTACATGCCCTGCTTCAGGGCGAACAGGCTGGGAGCGCCGGCCTCCTCCGCGGGCGCTTCGGCATCCCCGGCGGGCATATCCTCCGCGGGCGCTTCAGCATCCCCGGCGGGCATATCCTCCGCGGGAGCGTCGGCGCCCTCGGATTCGGGCTCAAGGATCTCTTCCGCCATCTGCTGTCCCTCGGCATCGAGCTGCGCCATCGCGGTCAGCATTTCCGCAAGATCCATCGGTGAGATGGTTTCCGCCTCGGGCATATCCTTGGCGGAGACCAGGATCTTTGAACCCACCGTCTGCGTGAAGGAGTTGTAATTGCTGAATGTCAGCATGTCCTTTTCGGGAAAGACGAACAGCATGCTGCCATTGTCGGGACGGGTCACTTCGAAGTGGAACAGGTCGTCTTCACCCCCGGTAGTGATCTCGTAGACGATGTCTCCCTTCCCCATGGCCTTGTAAAGCTCCGCGAGATATGGAATGTATTCGGACAGCGCGACATAGGGGATATCGCCCCCGTTCACGAAGTAAAGGATCATTTCATTCTCGAAGGGTTCGCCCTGCGCGTCGGAAAACTGAAGCAGGAAGGGATAGGTATTGCCCGTTACGGTGTAGCCTTCCGGGGTCTTGTCAGGGGCTTCCGCGGGTTCCGCCAGCGCGGCGCATCCCAGCAGGAGCGTCAGTGCCAGCAGCGCTGCCAGCAGCTTGGTCGCGGTCTTCTTCACGTTGATTTCCTCCTTATTCCTGAATCTGCCTGTCCTGTGGGGCAGGGTATGTACAAAAACGGGTCCGTCCCATTACGCCGCCTTCTCCAGGAAAATGTTCACATCGGAGTAGGTCTCCAGCGTCTTGTAAACGCCTTCGTCCGGCGCGTAGCCCTCCGGCGCCATCAGCACGTGGACGTCGTAGGCCTTCTCTTCCGCGACGCTGAACACGGCGACGCCGCTGACGTCGGTGGGCTGGAAGGCGCAGGTGACATCGTCGCAGAGCTGGATGACCGCGCCCTCGACGGGATTGCCGTTCAGGTCGTAGACGATCACGCGATACTCGCCGCTGTCGTTCTTCACGGCTCCGGCGTCGGCGGCGGTGTCCACCTGCTCGCCGCTGAGCAGCTGGTCGACGGTGCGCTCGTACTGGTCGACCAGCGCGCCGGAGATGGGAATGGTCAGTATCCTGCCCTCGCTGTCCACAAAGAAGGTGGTGGGAAATCCGCTGACCTGGTTGAAAATCGCGTTGTCCTGGGGCATGATCACGTTTGGATAATTGACGCCCTTCTCCTCGAGGAACGCCCGGACTTCATCCAGCATGGTGTCGATGGGCTTCCGCTCCCACTCCACGCCGACGACGCCGCAGCCCTTTTCCTGCAGGCGGGTGTGGATCTCCGCCAGCTCGGTCATCTCGCCGACGCAGTTGGTGCACCAGGTGCCCCAGAGGTTGACCATCGTGATCTTATTGTCCTTGAACAGGTCGGCGCTGGAAACGGCATTGCCGTCCAGATCAGTGGTCTCAAAGCTGAGGATCTGGCCGGGCAGGCTGGCCTCGGGATCGACCAGCGCGAACAGCTCGGCCGTCCGCAAACGCTCGACGAACGCGGCGCGAATCGCGTCCGCATCCGCCTGAAGCCCCGCATACGCTTCCCGGACTTCTTCCGGGTCCATGTCGTATTGAGCGAAGGATTCGTAATCCTCCGGCTCCTCAAACCCGGGCATCGTCACGGCGCAATACTTATAGGGCTCAAGCTCGCCAAAATGGATGATCTCGGCGCCTTCGGGAAGCTCCCCGAACAGCCCCTGAATCGTCTCGTTCGGGTCCTGGGCGTCCGTGACGACGACGTAGGCCAGAATGGTGCGGATGCCCGCGACGACCTGCCGGATATCGGCTTGCTTTTCTTCGTCGTAAGTGTCGAAATTGTCGACCAGCTCATTCCAGCTCTCCTTGTCCATGGCGTAGTACTCCAGATACAGGCAGGATATGAAGGGGTCCCGGCTGAGGATCCCCGCTTGAACCAAATCCAAATAATTGCCGGAGATCGCCCTGACATCCTCGAAATCAACGGCGATGCCGGCTTCCTCAAAGACCGTGGGCGCACTCTCGGCCAAAGCGCACAGGCCGGACAGCAGCAGGGACAGCACAAGCAGCGCGGCAATCAGCTTTTTCATGATGATTCCTCCTTCTTTATTCGGTCACTGCATGAGCCGCGCCTTGTTCAGCACCCACAGGTAGACCACGTAGGCGACGATTCCCAACAGCGAGGCGGCGATGCCGCTGGTGGTCTTCAGGGTCGATTCCGCGGCCTGGACCGCTACGAACACCTCGGCGGCCGCGGAAAGCACCAGCGCGCACATCATCCAGGTCCTGCACTGCTTGCTCAGGTCGGCGATGTCGTTCTTGCCCAGATTCCTGGCCAGATTGCCAATCCCTTCCAGCACATAGATCGTCACGACCAGCTCAAACAGCGTGGACGGAACCTTCAGCCAGCTGGCGACCTTGGCGTTGCTGTTCTCCAGGATGGCCGCGACGACGCCGAAGGCGATGCTCGCCAAAAGCGCCCACAAGGCCCGCTTGAAGCCCTCGTCGTCCTTCGACGCGTTGACGATGCCGCTGAGATTCATGAAATAGCTCACCAGCATGAGCAGCATCATGGCGACGCCCAGGATGACGAACGGCGTGCCGACGTTCGCGGCCTGCAGTGCCTGCGCGGCCTCTTCTCCGCTGATGCTCGTGTCAACATGGCTGCCCGCCACCATAATCGCCATGACAATCGCCAGCACAAGCGCCAGGATGCCCAGGATCTCGGCCAGATAGATCTTCTTGATGCCCTTTGCTGCGTTCGGATACCTCATGATAAAAACCTCCCGTATGTCGATTGATAGGGTTCATACTGTCATTTAACGAAACCGTTTGCGTAACAGTATGTATACAGATCATATATTATCAAACCCCGTCCATCAGATGTCCGACAAACGGGGCCAGCAGCAGTTGATTGTTCGGTTTTTAATGCATATTTAACGTTGACAGGGACGAGAGGCGTGTTAGTTTTTCGGCACAAGTGATTGCATATTGTAGATTGCCCAAGGGTATTCCTGCATATATTCGCCCCGATAGGTATTGACAGCCTCCGGGTCGTTCTTCAGGAATCGGTACAGATCGCAGTCGATCAGCTCCGGCCTTATGCGCAGATATCCGCTTTTAACCTCCAGTATTTCTTCGATTCCGGCGTTTCTGAGGGTTTCCCGCAGGGAACGGATAACGACGTCCAGGTATTTCTGCATGGATCGATCATAGGGCGAGTCCTCCCAAAGCGCCGCGAAGATGTCGGGCCGGGTAACGCCGCTTCCGTTGCGGTCAACCAGGTAGGCCAGCAGCTCCTTGCTCTTGGCGCGGCGAAACGGGAGCGTTTCCCCATCCACGAAGATTTCAAAATTGCCAAAGGTCTGCACGACGATATGCCCCGAACGGCGCTGGGGGCGGAAGGTTCGGGCATAGGCCACCTCCTCCGCCAGCTCCTCCGGGTTGACGGGCTTGAGCAGATAACCGGTGGCGCGCAGCTTGATGGCCTGCACCGCGTACTGCGGGAAGGCTGTCAGGAAGATGATGACCGCGTCCGGATGTCTCCGCTTCAGCTGTTCCGCCAGCATGAGCCCGTTGATCTCCGGCATATCGATGTCCAAAAGCGCCAGGTCCACAGGATGGGTCTGGAGCCATTCCAGCGCCTCCCTGGGGCGGGTGAAGCCCGTGACCTCCCCAATCTGGGGAAGCCGCCTGCACATTTGCGCGATATCCTCCATGATCGGCAGCGCGTCGTCAACGCAAAGAACTCTCATAAAGCGCCTTCCTTCCGTCCCGCCGGGTCATCGCTCTGGGAAACCGCGGGAACAAAAACCGTAACCCTTGTGCCCTCTCCGGGCCGGCTCTCCAGGATCAGCGTGCCGCCGCACTGCTTCTCCAGCCGTTCCCGGACGTTTTGTATGCCGATGTGCTTCCCCTCGGCAGTGTCGATGGCCGCGGGATCAAATCCCAAACCGTTGTCAGCGATGACGACCACATGGCCGTTTTCTTCCTTTTGGACAGTGATGTCGATCTCCCCGGCCTCCCTGCCCCTCACGCCGTGCCGAATGGCGTTTTCCACCAGCGGCTGCACCGTCAGGGGCGGCAGCATGAAGCAATCGTCCTCAATGTCATAATGGATATGGATATAGGGAAACATCAGCATCTCGATCTCGGTATAAATTCGGACATGCTCCAGCTCCTGGCTGAAGGGGATCAGCTTCGTCTGGTTCAGCGCGTCCAGATTCTGGCGAAGGTACTCGCTGAATTTGTCGATGGTCTGCGCCGCAGTCTGGGGCGACCGCACGCAAAGGCTGCGGATGGTGGCGAGGGTATTGTACAGGAAGTGGGGCTGGATCTGCGTCATCATGATCTGGATGCGCTGCTCCGCGGCCAATGCGTTCTCATGGGCCTGGACAAACTGAAAGTGCAGCCAGATGTAATACAGCGCGCTGCTGATCGCGATGAAGATGGTCAGAAAACTGACGGGCTGCCGCGTATCGTGCACACAGGAATCCAGCAGCAGCGCAAGCAGGAGAATGAACGCTGAAAACGCGGGGATCCAGCCTTCCTTGCGCTTGGATGGACGATAGTTGCGAAACGTCGACCAGACGAGCATCCCCAGCAGGATCAGGCTCGTGATCAGGCAGCTGTCCTTCAGCACGGGGTATCCGCCCTGAAACATGTTGTTCGCGTCGATCGTAAAGCAGATGTCCGTAAACAGCGCCGTCAGGTATATCCCCGCGTTGATTCCGACCAACGCCCAGTACGCTTTGCGGGGCTTGTTCCGGCTGATGATGCTCAGGAAGAGCAGCAGGATAACAGGCCGAATCGAATAGCCGTAGATATCGACGACTCTTCGGAGCATGATCATGGGCTCCCCGATCGTCAGCAGGTGATCCATGAGGTTTTGCGCGATCAGGCTGAACACCAGCGTGCAGATGAGCAGCATGGTCCGCTTATGCCGTTTTTGAAGGTAGGCGTCGCTCCCCACCGCGATAAACAGGCCGATCAGCAGAAGCGTCACGGGAAGAACCGCGAGGATTTCCGTATATCGCGCGTGGATGAACCGATAGAGGGCCTCATGCATTCTGTCATTCCGTCCCTTTCATTTCCTGACAAATATAATACAGTAACCGGGCGGAAATTTCAATATCCCAAAAGGAGGGAAAGGGGCACGGCCAATCGCCGTGCCCCGTCAACCTATTCCATTTTTCGTCCCCGAAACAGCAGGAAAAAGGAGCCGGTGGACAACCGCAAATTCCCCCGAAGGGCGCTCCGCCTCACGCGGCGGGTCCTCCGCCTCCCCGGCGGCCAGCCAGTCGCTCCAGAGGACGGAGAATCCGCCGGCGTGCGCCTGCTGCACATAGGCGTAGAACAGCGGCGTCATCCGCGCCTTCTCCGCATAGTGCGGAACCTTATAGCTGTCGGAATCCTCCAAGTCGGCGGGGACGGTTCTAAGTCGGCGGGGACGGTTCTGACTGACTGCTCCAACAGATGCGAACAGGAGTCATTTTGAACCGTCCCCGCCGGCTTGTGTCCCCGTCGGCTTTTTATCCCGCAACGGTATCGTTTCCCATGGTCAGGGTATGATCCCGCAGGTTCTCCCACGCCAGGCGGTTCAGAGGGTCGGCCATGATCCCGTCCATCGCCACGGCGACGCCCGCGTCCTCGAACTGAGGACGCATGGCCTCCCAGTCCTCGAGGCAGTCGTCCAGCAGCGCCCGCACCGCGTCGAAGCCCTGCCAGAATGCCGCCTGATCCTCCGCGCTCATGTTCTCGAAGGCGGCGAGCATGTTGGCGCGCAGGGATTCGACATCGGGATTATACAGCGCATGCGCCTGCGCGAAAGCGCACACCTCGCTGGCCGCGATAGCGGTCTTGAGGGAAGCGCCCGCCGTGCCGGATTCAAGCCCGGAGAGCACATTGAAATACCCCTCCGTCAGCGCCTCCACCGTGGGCGCTTGCGCGGGGGCGGGCGATTCGGTATGATCGACCGCAGCGGCGTCCGACACCCAATCCGATGCGCCGTCGGACGGGTTCACGGCGCTCTGCGCAGACGCGGAAAGCGCCGCCAGCGCAAGCAGCAACGCCAGGGCCAGCAGGAAAACGGTCTTGGAAATGGGCTTCATGGGATGATTCCTCCTATAGTGTAGTCAGCGGGGACGGTTTGCCTGACGCCTCCAACAGATGCAAACAGGCGTCATTTGGAGCCGTCCCCGCCGACCGGTATCGGCCTACAGCGCGTTGATCTCCGCTTCGTCAAGACCGGTGATTTGGGCGATGAGCGCGACGTCGATTCCGGCGTCTCTCATAGCCCTGGCATTTTCGCGGTTCTTCCTGGCCTCTCCGATCTCCCTACCCCTGGTCTCTCCGATCTCCCGGCCTCTGGCCTCTCCGATCTCCCGGCCTCTGGCCTCAGCCTTCTCCTCTGCTGCG
Organism: uncultured Eubacteriales bacterium; assembly: GCA_902765305.1. Lineage (GTDB taxonomy): Bacteria > Bacillota > Clostridia > Christensenellales > Aristaeellaceae > UBA2862. The sequence continues at coordinate 11,495 of CACWZI010000035.1, read as the reverse complement.
GCGATCCTGGTCGCCACATCCCGCTTGCCGTCCTCGACCATCCGATAGCGGCGGATCAGCTCCGGATCGTTGATGGCGTAGTTATAACGCTTTGCGAAATTCTTCAATCCCTCAGACATTTCAGATAGCGCCTCCATTTCCTCCGGATCCTTGTAGCCCTGGTCAAATGCATACAGCCACGTGAAAAGCGCGTCATTTCTTACCGATTCTATCGTCCTGTGCTCTCTGCGGAATGCTGGAAGCTGGATGTGATACATCATAAACTTCCGCGTGGCGATCTCGGTCGGATTGTTTGCATATGCCAGCACAACCGGCTCGACGATCTCATTGCTGCCGTCTCTGACGTAGAAGTCCACCAGTGAAATCACGCGAACCTCGGGCATTCGGTTGTAGGGTGTTCCCGGTTTGAATTCATCCTCACCCATTCTGCCCCCGTAGAAAAAGCCCCGCTCATTCATATAATCCCTGTCGATTTGAACCTCGATGTCAAACAGGCGTCCGGATTCAGCCCTTACCCGCACATCCAGCCGACCGTATTTCTGATCGGCGCTCTCCCCCATAATCGAATATTCGCTCGTCATGCTGATAATCTGTGCGATGGGCTCTTCCCCGACATGCTGCATCACTGCATTCAGAAATTCGAGCATGGCTTTTCCAGCCTTGTCTTCATCCTGAAAGATGCAGGCGAATACGACATTATGAAGCGGGCTGTATCTGACCACATTCTGCGTATCACCCATATCAAACAAGCTCCTCCGGCAATCGTTAAGGAAATACCGCGCAATTAAGGTGGTCAGCTGGCGAGTGATTTTTTCGTCAGGCGCTCTTGCAGATTTTGAAGGTTTACTGGCGGTAAATCAAAAAATCTGCAAGAGATGACTGGCGGAAAAGGCACCGCCAGATGTGCCGCCGTATTGTGCGGTAGTTCCTTAAGTCATTCCTGTCATCTTTATTGTAAAGCCTGTCTTGCGAATAGTCAAGCTGTCTGTATCTGTTTCCGGACTTTTTATACATGAAAGCTAATTCTGCGTCGCCTTAGGGGAACCGACCTCATCCGACCCGCTACGCGGGCCACCTTCCCCTGAACCGCTCCCTTCGGTCGCTGGGGAAGGCTTTGGGTTGTGCTACCGGCCATTCCTATTGCCTTGTTATCTTTCCCCTCCAAATCAGCATTTGCCTATTCCTAAAAATTCTCCCACATAAACGCCTTCAGCTTCAGGGCGGCGACATCCTCGTCCTCGCCCTCGACGGTCAGCTTGACCACGTCGCCCTGCTTCACCCCCAGCCCCATCAGACCGAGGATGCGCTTGGCGTCGGCGTCGCGCTCACCCAGAGACAGGGTCACCCTGGAGGCGTACTTCTTCGCCTCCTGCACCAGCAGCCCGGCATGGCGGGCATGCATGCCCACCGGGGCCTTGACGGTATACATAAACGATCTCATTCCGATAAAAGTCCTCCGATTTAAACTGTCATTTCCTCCCCGGCACCCAGCGCATGCCCCAGCCGTAGGCCTTGTCCATCTGGGCGTGGCCGTCGAAGAAGGACACCTGCTTTTCCACGCTGAAGCCGTCGCCGCCGTCGTTTTCCAGCAGGGCGATGGCGCACATGCGGCGGGCGTTGTTGTACTCGTCCATGCGCACGATGATGTCCTCGTTGCCGGGGTAGCGCAGCGTGACCACGCCGTTGGCGGTCTGCCAGTTGGCCGCGCCTTCATAGATGAAGGTGTACACCAGCACCCGCTTGATCTCGGGGATCTTCGCGCCGTTGATGCGCAGGTTCTCGCCCGCCGCGGACGCGCCGGTACGGTCGTCGCCGTCCAGGGCGATCCAGGGCTCGGCGTTCAGGTGGCCAAAGGCGTTGCCCAGGGCCTGCACAGTGCCCTTGCGGCCGTTCTTCAGCTCGTACAGGCAGCCCAGGTCCAGGTCGATGGGCTTGGGGGCGAACAGGAAGCGCTTCTTCGGCTGGTCCCAGTTCAGGTTGATCAGGATCTCGCCGATGGGCACCTTCTTCTTCAGGTTGACCTTTTGTCCCTTCTTCAGTTCGACGGCCATGGTGATAACCTCCTTTTGACGGTCATTTCGGCGCGTTGTATTTCCGCATGAAATCCCGGCGGATGTTCTCCAGCTTCACCTGGTCCTGCTTGCGCTGGTCACGGGCGGAGGCCTGGAGCTTTTGGGTCTCCTCGATGCCGCCGACGATGGTCTGCCAGGTCTTTTGCAGGGTGTCGGCCTGGATCGACGGCGCGCCGGCCAGCCTGGCGGTGGCCTTGGTCTGGGCCACGGTGTTGCGGGCGTTCTTCAGCAGCATCTCGTTGGTGCGCTGGTCCAGCACCGACATGGCGTCGGATTGCAGCTTCTGGCGCTTGAGCAGTATGGCCTGGGCCAGGGCCTGCTTGAACACGGGCAGCGTGATGATGAAGGCCGAGTTGATCTTGCGCACCAGGTTCATGTTGTTGTACTGCATGGCCTTGAGCATCGGGATCGACTGCAGGGCCACCGCCTCGGCGGTGCGCAGGTCCAGCGTGCGCTGCTCCAGCATGGTCTTGGCCTGCTCCAGGGTCTGCAGCTCGAAGGAGATGGACTGGTCGCCGGTGCGCTCCAGGTCCTGCTGGCGCTGGTCCATGTAGGCCTCGATCTCCTTGCAGCCCTGATCCCCGGCCACGATGTACTTCTCCAGCTCGTGGAAATACTGCACGTTGGACTGGAACATCTGCTCCAGCTTCTGGTTCGAGCGCTTGATCTCCGCCTCGTAGCCCTTCAGCTGCACGTAGATCTTGTCCACCTCGTCGCCCATGGTGTTGTACTTGGTCAGTATGCGCTCCAGCTGGCCGCGCACGTTGCCCAGCAGCCGGCCGAACAGCTTGGGGCTGTCCTTGAATTCGTCGATGTCGAACCTGGACATGATCTTCGCCAGCGATTCCAGCATCTGGCTGGACTGGTCCATCTGGCCCATGTTCATGCTCCGCAGCACCACGTCCGACGCCTTGGAGATCTCCTCCACGGTCTGGGCGCCGAAGGTGACGATGGTGGTCATGTCGCCTATGTCGATCTGGCTGGTCAGCCGGTCGATCTCCTCGGAATCCACCAGCTGGGCCACTGTCCTGTCCCGGTCCTCGATGATGTCGTAGGGCTTCACCTCCACCGGCTCCAGCGTCAGCGTGGGCTGCGCCTGCTGGGCCGGACGGTCAAAATTCAGGGCCATGGTTTATTTCTCCCTTCTGAACAGCCTGTCGAGCCAGCCGGACGGCTTTGCCTGGGGCATGGCGTCCAGCTCGGGCGGGGTCAGGTCGTAGATGTATTCACCGATCTGGTGCTCCACCGGCAGGTTGTCCGCCAGGAAGCGCTCGACGGTGCGGTAGCCGGTGGGCGCGAACAGCGCCACGTCGAAGCCGACGAGGTTCAAAAGCGTCAGCAGGATCGCGTCCTGGAGCGTCGCGCCACCCTCCTTCGCGTCCACGCAGACCACCTTCGGGTTTTTGCGGGTGAAGTCGAAGGCCTGGAGCCTGCGCAGCAGCTCCTTCCCCATGCCCAGGGCCGTGGCCAGCACGGTGTACTCGGTGCCGTTGACGAAGGTGCCCTCGATCAGGCGGCGGTCCAGCATCAGCTGGAGCTTGTCGAAGAGGTGGTCCTGCAATTCCTCCCGCAGCAGGGCAAAGGGATAGCGGCGGTCCTGCCGCAGGGCCCGGCGGTCGATGTGGCCGTTCTTCAGGGCCTTCAGGGCCAGCGCCTGGTAAGCGCCCGCCTCCAAGGGCATGGGCAGCTGGCGCACGAACAGCGCGTCCCCGCCCGCGAGCTGGCGGACCTTCTGCCAGTAGGCCGGCAGCCGACCCCCCTCCACGCCGGAGACCTTCGCGAACAGCACCGGCATGGTCACCCCGTCCCCGTCGGCGCTGAAGCCCGGGCGGTAGCGCAGCTCCTGGTCCCAGAGGATGAACAGCTCGTCGTAGGTGGTGCGCAGCGTGACGGCGTTGGCGCGGACAAACTGACGGTTGCGGTACAGGCCGGAATCGGCGTAGAGCAGCGCGTCCAGGTCCTTCTCGGCGTGGGCGGCCATGGTGCTCAGGCGCAGGGTGGCGTCGTCCCGGGGGAATTGGGCCACATCCAGCGATTCCTCGCCGGTCAGCTCCAGCAGCATCTCGTCCGAGAGGGCGCAGGGCCTTTCCAGGTTGGGAACCGGCAGCAGCACGTCCACGGGCATGCGGGCCAGCCAGCGCGCGTACAGCGCGTCGTCGGCGTCCCCGCAGCCGCCCATCAGTATGAACACCGGCACCTGGTCCGGCTTCCAGCCCTTAAACAGCGGGGCGTGATACCGGCGGATCCGGCACAGCAGCACCACCGCCGTGGCCAGCAGCCGGTTGGGGTTCGGCGCGTCCTGCGCGGCGAGGCGCACGACCTGCGCAAACGCCCGCTGCATCAGCCGCTGGAGCGCCTCGGGGGCGTCCGCGGGCAGGTTGCCCGCCAGGTCCACGATCATCTCCTCGGTGGAGGCGTAGCGGCTGCGACGGCGCACGGCGTTCAGCGCCTCCGGCTCGGCCTTGGGCAGGGGGCCGTCCACCGCTACCACTGTCCTTTCCCCGTCCACCAGCTGCCGGTACAGGCGGTGCAGGTCGTTCAGGTAGTCCAGCCGATCCCGCACGCCCCGCAGGCGGATGAAGCCGTTGTACAACAGCTTCGGGTCGTCGCCCCGGGCAGGCGGCGGCGTGAGCAGCTGGTTATAGTCCGGCTCGGTCATCCAGGCGTTGGTGCAGAGGTCGTAAGCGGGGGCCTTGAAGTAGTTCTCGGCGCGCACCGGCGCGGTGCGGGGCGGGGCGGTCGGCGGGACGTCGCCGCGATCCCCTGCTCCATGCCGGGGCGGCGGGGTCGGCGGCGTATTGTCGCGATCCCCTGTCCCCTGCCGGATCGGTATCGGAGCGCCGCCCGAAGGCCGCTTCGGCGCGGGCCCGGACGGTTGCGGGCGACTGGCCGCCTGGGAGGGGGCCGTCCGGTGCGCCTGTCGCAGCCGCTTCAGCGACAGCCCCTCCGGGAAGGGGCCCATCCCCGGCTCCGCGTACAGCTGGCTCCACCGGGAATCGGGGTCCACCCGCAGATAGGCCCCGTCGCCGCCGGTCAGCACCAGCAGCGCGTCCACGCCCATGTCCCGCAGCATGGCCAGCATCGTCAGCTCGTGGGCGGTGACGGCCTCGCCCATGTACAGCAGCTTGGGCGCGTCGTCCCGCCCCAGCAGCGGCATCAGGCGCTCGAAGCGGTAGTACAGCCAGCACATCAGCTTGGTGTACAGGTTCTTGAGCACCCCGTCCGGCTTGCCCCTGCGCCGCAGCGCGTCGTACTGCCGCGCCAGCGCCTCGCCGAAGGCGCGGCGGTTGGCCTCGGACATGCGGGGCATCCAGCGGACGAGGGCGGCCTCGGCAAAGGCGGCGGTGGGCTGGAAGTCCGTGCCCAGCACCTGGGTCATGTAGCCCACCTGGCCCTCGTCAGGGTTGGGGATGCGGTCCTCGACGATGACGCCCCACTGGCGGGCCATCTCGTGAAAGCGCCAGACCCCCTCCTCCACCGAAGCCGACCAGCCGCAGACCCGGGCCATGTAGGCGGCGGGAACGGTTCGCCGGGGCAGGGGCAGCGCGAAGTCGTCCAGGCGGTTCAGTGTCGTTCGTTCCTGCATGGCGCTACCTCTGGTAGCGGGACATCTGCCCGCGGCTCATGACAAAGCCCAGCGCCGTGCCCACCAGGCCGCCCACGATGTGGCCCATCTGGGAGATGTTGTCAGCCACGAAGAGGCCCTCGTAGACCTGCTGGCCGATGTAGAGCACCGCGACCAGTATGAACGTCAGCGGTATGGTGTGGCCGTCGGTGCTGGTGATGGATGAGAGCAGCACCATGGCGAACACGATGCCGCTGGCCCCCAGCAGCGCCACGTTCGGGAAGAAGATCATGTTCACCACGGCGGTGGCGACGGCGGTGGCCAGCATGACGAAGGCGACTTTCTTCGTGCCGTACTTCTCCTCCAGCATCGGGCCCAGCACCAGCAGCAGCATCATGTTGTTCAGCAGGTGGCCCCAGTCCGCGTGGCCCAGCACGTGGGTCACACACCGCACCCAGGTCAGCGGGTTGATGAGGCTTGACCGGTAGGTGCTGAACAGCACCCGGTTGCTCTCCCCGTGGGTCAGCACGTTCAGCACCTGCACCACCACACAGGCCAGCGCGAAGGTGAGGATCGCCGGGGCGTTGAAGGTGATCTTCAGTTTGGAACGGTTGTTGGTCATAGGTGTTCCTCCTTGGGTGGTAAATACTGATTTGTCGGGCTGACGCCAAGGGATTAGGGATTAGGCAATAGGGAATAGGGAATAGGCAATAGGAATGGCGGCTGCCGCGTACATATTGATACCGTGCGTGTCGTTCTAAAGGAATCGCTACATGTCTTTGCAGCGAGATGAAGTTAGTTCTTCAGTGCGGCGTATGCGATGCCGTTACAGGCTTTTGGGAAATTCCGGGCTTCTCTTTCTTCGCGGGAACGTTGCCTTTGTCTTCGATGCAACGTTCCCTGCGCGGCTTTTCCTATTGCCTATTCCCTATTCCCTATTGCCTATCCCCTATTCCCTATTGCCTATCCCCTTGGCGTCAGCGCTACAAATCAGAATTCATCTCTCCGAAAACGGGGACAGGTCGCCCTGTCCCCGTGCTTTGTCGATCGTCAGACGTTCACGCCGTAGTTCTTGCACAGGGCGTAGAGGCCGCCCTGGTAGCCGGCGCCGACGGCGTTGAAGCGCCAGTCGCCGCCGCTGCGGTAGATCTCGCAGACCACCAACGCGGTTTCGATGGAGAAATCCTCGCCGAGGTCGTAGCGCAGTTCCTCGATGCCCACGGTGTCCTGCTCGCCGGCGCGGCGGGCGACGCGCACGTAGGCGTTGGAAACCTGGCCGAAGTTCTGGCGGCGCTCCTGGGCCTCGTAGATGGTCACGGTGATGGCGATCTTCTCCACGTCGGCGGGCACCTTGGTGAAGTCGATGAACAGCGTCTCGTCGTCGCCGCCGGAGCCGCCGGACAGGCTGTCGCCGGTGTGGGTCACGGCCCCGCTGGGGTCCTGCAGGTTGCCGTAGAATACGAAATCCTCGTCCTTGCGCACCTTGCCGTTGGCCCCCAGCAGGAAGGCCGAGGCGTCCAGGTCGAAGTCATAGCCGCCGCTGTAGCGGTTGGTGTCCCAGCCCAGGCCCACGAGCGCCAGCTTCACGCCCTTGTTCAGGCTGACCTTTTGGCCTTTGGAAAGATTGATTGCCATGGTTGTTCCTCCTTTGCGTTGCGGTTCTCAGCGGTACAACTCGATCAGGCTGGACAGGCGGCTGGCCTCGGCCACGCCCTGTCCGATGGCGTTGAATTTCCATTCGCCGCCCCTGCGATAGATCTCGCCCACCACCAGGCCGGTCATGCCGGTGTAATCCTCGGTGAGGTTGAAACGGCAGATCTCGGCGTTCGCGCCCAGGTCCACCAAGCGGATGAAGGCGTTGCGGATCATGCCGAAGTGCTGCCGGCGCACGCCCGCGTCGTAGATGTTCACCACGAACACCAGGCGGGCGATCTGCGGCGGGATCAGGGACAGGTCCACGGTGATCTGCTCGTCGTCGCCCTCCCCTCCGCCGGTGAGGTTGTCGCCGGCGTGTACGATGGCCCCGCTGGAATGGCGCAGGTTCCCGAAGTACACGCAGCACTGGTTCACGTCCCGGCTGATGATCCTGCCGTCCTCGCCGCAGAGGATCACCGAGGCGTCGCAGTCGATGTCCTTCGGCTTCGGCGCGAACAGGCCGCGCTTCTGGGGCGCCTCGTCCCAGCCCAGGCCCACGCGGACTCGCTTCAGGCCGCTGCCGGGCTTGACCAGGCTGATCTTCTCGCCCTTTTTCAGGTTGACAGACATGTTATCCACCTCCCCGGGTCGATGGTCGAAGTGTCACACGTTCACGCCGTAGCTGCGGCAGAGCGCCTCCAGGCCGCCCTGATAGCCGCTGCCGATGGCGTTGAAGCGCCATTCGCCGCCCTTGCGGTAGATCTCGCCCACCACCAGGGCCGTCTCGATGGAGAAGTCCTCCTCCAGGTCGTAGCGCACCAGCTCCTTGCCTGTGGCGTCGTCCACGATGCGCACATAGGCATTGTTCACCTGGCCGAAGTTCTGGCGGCGCACGTCGGCGTCGTAGATGGTGACGGTGAAGTCCACCTTCTCGATGTTCGCCGGGATCAGGGTCAGGTCCACGAAGATCTGCTCGTCGTCGCCCTCCCCCGCGCCGGTGCGGTTGTCGCCGCCGTAGGTCACGCCGCCGGAGGCGTGGTTCGCGTTGCCGTAGAATATGAAGTCGGCGTCGCCGGGCACCTTGCCGTTAACCCCCAGCAGGAAGGCCGAGGCGTCCAGGTCGAAGTCGTAGCCGCCGTCGTAGCGGTTCACGTCCCAGCCCAGGCCCACGGTGATCTTCCGCAGGCTGGGGTTGTCCTTGGTCAGGCTCACTTTCTGTCCCTTGGTCAGGTTGACTGCCATTATTTTGGCCTCCTTTTGCTTGCATGATAGGTTTGATAACGCTGTGGCTGCAGATTGCCGCGTAGTGTAACGAGTCCTTTAGGGGCCGCTACGGGATGCGTTACTGCTATTTCTTGTTCATGATCACCTTGCGGATCACGTCGATGGGGATCACCAGGAAGGCGATCACCGCGCAGACCAGCCAGGTGGTGGCCGTCAGGGCGTGCACGCTCAGCACCTGGCCGCCCACCGTGACGAAGATGAACTGGGCCAGGAAGATCGCGCCCATGACGATCAGGAAGTTGCGGTTGCGGGCGATGTTCTCAAACACGTTGGTGTGCTCGGTGCGGGCGTTGAAGCCGTTGAAGGTGATGGCCATCATGAAGGTGGCGAACACCGCGGAGTTCAGCACGATGCTCAGCGGGTCCACGCCCGGATAGGCCGCGGCGCTCACGCCGATCAGGTTCTGTATGGCGGGCACGAAGCGGATGGCCAGGCAGGCGGCGGTGATGTACAGCGCCGAGATGATGACCTCGATCAGCATCGGCTTCGACACGATGGAGGCGTCCCTGGGGATGGGCTTTTCCTTCATGTACTCCTTCAGCGCCGGCTCGGAGCCGAAGGCGATGGCGGCCAGGGTGTCCATGGCCAGGTTGATCAGCAGCAACTGGACCACGGTGAGGATCTGGTTCTCGCCGAAGAACGGGGCCAGGAAGCAGGTCAGCACCGCGGCCACGTTGACGGTCAGCTGGAAGATCAGGAACTTGCGGATGCTCTTGAACATCGTGCGGCCATAGAGTATGGCCTTGTCGATGGAGGTGAAGTTGTCGTCCAGGATCGTGATGTCGCCGGCCTCCTTGGCCACCTCGGTGCCGGAGCCCATGGCGAAGCCCACGTCGGCCTTCTTCAGCGCCGGGGAATCGTTCACGCCGTCGCCGGTCATGCCCACCACCAGGTTCAGCTCCTGGGCGACGCGCACCAGGCGGCTCTTGTCGGTGGGCAGGGCCCGGGCCACCACCCGCAGGTTAGGCAGTATGGCCTTCAGCTCGTCGTCGCTCTTGTTGGCCATCTCGGCGGAGGTCATGGCCACGTCGGAGGGCTCGCGCAGCAGCCCGGCCTCCCGGGCGATGGCCACGGCGGTCTCCTTGCGGTCGCCGGTCACCATGACCACCTGGATGCCCGCGTCCTGGACCTCCTTGATGGCGGGGATGACCTCCCTGCGCACGTTGTCGCGGATGGACAGCACGCACACCAGGGTCAGGTCGTTGCCGTCGGGGTCGCCCTCGGTCTTCGCCACGCCCAACAGGCGCATGGAGCGGCCCGCCTGGGCGTCCATGTAGGTCAGCAGCGCGGACTGGGTCTCGTGGTCCAGGGGCCGCACCGCGCCGGTCTCGTCGATAAAGTAGTCGCAGCGGTCGATGATGCGCTCCGGCGCGCCCTTGATGTAGGTGACGGTTTTGCCGTTCCGGGTGACGGTCACGTCGGACATCTTCTTGGTGGAGTTGAAGGGGTTGAAGGAGACGACCTCCTCCTTGCTCATGTTCGCCACGGCGTTTTCGCCCACCAGGAAGGCCATCATGGCCCGGTCCGTGCTGTTGCCGCCCAGGATCTCGTTGCCGGAGACGGTGGCGGAGTTGTTGATGCCGATGCCGGTGACCACGTCCGCCTGCATGGCGGGGGGCAGCTCGGAAAGCTTTGTAAAGATGCGCTGGTTGCCGGTGGCCAGCTCCACCACGGACAGGCGGCCCTCGGTGATGGTGCCGGTCTTGTCGGTGAACAGCAGCGACAGGCTGCCGGCGGTCTCCAGGCCGTTGATCTTGCGCACCAGCACGTTGTCCTTGATCATGCGGATGCTCTGGAAGGACAGCAGTATGCTGGTGAGCATCGGCAGGCCCTCGGGCACCGCGCAGATGATGATGGTGACAGCCACGGTCACCGCCTCGATGATCAGCGTCGCCCAGCCGGCAAAGGTGGGTTCGACGTTGTGATTGATGACGTTGACCAGTATCACGCCGATGATGATGGCGATGGCGCCGATGTAGCCGAAGGTGGAGATCTGCTTGGCCAGCTTGGCCAGCTTCACCTGCAGCGGCGTCTGGCGGGTGTCCTCCTGGACCTCCAGGGCCAGCTCGCCGAACAGGGTCTTGTCGCCGACGACCTTGACCTCCATGTAGCCCTCGCCGCCGCAGACCACGGTGCCGCGGTAGGCGTAGTGGGTGTTCAGCAGGTCCTTGATCTCATAGGCCTCGCCGTCGGGGTTGGGGCGCTTGGGGGCCTCCTCGGTCTCGCCGTTCAGCGCGGCCTGGTCCACCATCACCTCGCCCTCGACGATCTCGCCGTCGGCGGGCAGCTTGTCGCCGGCCTGGAGGTAGACGATGTCGCCCACCACGACGTCGGAGACGTGGATCTCGTGCAGCTGGCCGTCGCGCAGCACCTTGGTCTTTTCCTTGATCTCCTCCTCGGCCTTCAGCAGGCTGGCCTTGCCCTCCTGGCTGTGCTCGGAGAAGGAGGCCACGCCGTTGGCCAGCAGTATGGCGATCAGCACGCAGACCGGCTCGTACCACTCGGCCTTGTGCATCAGCCAAAGCACCACCTGCACGGCCAGGGCGACCAGCAGGATCATGATCATCGGGTCCTTGAAGCCCTCGAGTATCTTCTTCCACAGCGGGTCCGGCGGTATCTGGGTCAGCGCGTTGGAGCCGTATTTGTTGCGGCTCTCCTCCACCTGCTTCTTGGTCAGGCCGGTCAGTTTCATTGCAGTTAGCCTCCATTTTCTCTGCGTTCTCGGCGATTGTCGTCGTTTGACTTGTGACATTGTTCATTATAAACGCTGGCGGTCGAAAATGCAATAGCGGGGTCCCAAATTGTCATCGAGGAGGGATGAAAACCTGTGTTGGGGGGATAAATTCTGATTTATCGAGCTGTGCTCGATAAATCAGTATTCAGGTTTTAGGTTTTAGGGGTTAGGTTTTAGGGGTGGTGCAAATCCCTTAACGCTTCGC